>NZ_JBHXTJ010000020.1:0-141304 GCF_042677525.1 Streptomyces sp. NPDC127114 | reverse complement strand
AGGGCGCCCGGGCGGGCTACGGCGAACGAAATTCGTCAGAAATTCAGAGACGATCCCCGGACGGAAATTCCGGAGAATTCAGGGGACCAGACGTCGTCCCGGTCGAGCGCGGCCGGCGTGTATTTCCCGAGCGCGCTGATCAGCATCCGGAGTTCGAGCGCAAGGCATTCCGTGAACCGGACGAGTCCGGCCTCCGGGTCCTCGGCGGTGGCGAGGAGCGCCGCCCGGCCCAGGCCCACCGCGCGGGCACCGAGCGCCAGGCTCTTCACCGCCCGGCCGCCCTCCCAGATGCGCCCGGAGACCAGCAGGCAGGGCGGCGGCCCCGCCGCGGCGAGGCGCCGCAGGCATTCCGCCAGCGGCAGGCCGACCTGGGCCGGGAACGCTCCCGGGGCCCATCCGGTGCCGCCTTCGGCGCCGTCGACCGTGACGGCGTCCGCGCCCGCCTCGGCGGCGACCCGGGCGGCCTCGGCGACGTCCCGGCCGGGGTGCAGCTTCACCCACACCCGGGCGCGGGGGAAGTTGTTGCGCATCAGCCGGATCTGCTGGCGCAGGATCTCCGCCGTGAACGTGCCGGGAGTGCTGGAGCGCAGCACCCGGCCGTCGCCGAAGACGTCGTCGATGCCGTAGCGGTCGCCGAGCCGGCCGGCGACCTCGCCGTCCAGGACGGTCATCCCGCCGAGGCCCGGCTTGGCGCCCTGCCCGGTCTTCAACTCGAAGGCGAGCCTTCCGGATTCGAGCAGCGGCAGCGCCGCCGGGTCGCTGTAGACGAGGTTCCAGACCTCGGCGTCGGCGTCCTCCGTGGACTGCTGGACGGCGACGCCGCCCCGTCCCTCGGGGAGCTCCTCCGCGTACGCGCGGAGGCGGCCGAGGAGCGCCCGGTCGGCGGCCTCGCCGAGCCGGCCGTAGCCGTTCACCGGGACGACGTTCTCCCCGATCACCATGGGCAGGCCGAGTGCTCCCGCCTGACGGCTGAGGGCGAGGCCGAGGTCGCCGCCGGCGGCCCGGGTGGAGCCGAGCGCGGACACGTACACCGGCAGCGCGGAGGTGAAACCGCCGACGCCGGTGGTCAGTTCGACGTCGCGGTAGTCGGGCTCGCGGCCGAGGTCGATCAGCCGAGCGAGCCGCTGCGGCATGAAGACGGGCGGGGTGATCCGCATCGCGTCGAGCGGGTCCCGCCCGCCGTCCGGGTACCGGTCGGCCCGGTCGGCGCCGAACAGGACACGGCCGTACTCGCCGGGCGGCGGGAAGGCCGCCGCCGCTCCGGCGCGGGCCCGCTGCCGGACCTCCTCCTCCGGGAATCCGGGCGCCGAGAGGTCGCTCACGGCGACACCACCCCGGCCAGCTTCGGGAAGGCGCTGGCCTGCCAGACGGCGTCGAGACCGGCGACGTAGCGGGTCAGCCGCTCCACGCCGATGCCGAAGCCGGCGCTGCCGGGCACGCCCTCGCGGACGAGGTCCAGGTACCAGCGGTACTTCTGCGGGTTCTCGCCGGTCTCCCGCATCCGGGTGACGATCTCCGCGTAGTCGTTGGTGCGCTGGCTCCCGCTGCACAGCTCGCCGTATCCCTCGGCGGCGATCAGGTCGAAGTTCCGCAGCAGTCCGGGCTGTTCGGGGTGCTCCCTGTCGTAGAAGCCGCGTGATCCCTTCGGGTAGTCGGTGACGAAGAACGGCCGGTCCCGCTGTGCGGAGAGCAGGGCCTCACCGGTCCAGTCGAGTTCGGCGTCCGGGCTCTGCGGGTGGCCGAGCTCCTGGAGTTCGGCCACCGCCTCGGCGTGCCGCATCCGGCCGAAGGAACCCTTGAGGAGCTCGGTGAACGCGCCGACGTCGCGGCCGAGTTCGGCGAAGTCCTTCGGAAGCTCTCGGACCACGCTCTCCACCATGTGCACGACCAGCTCCTCGACCAGCCGGACGGCGTCGTCCCGGCTCGCACCCGCCATCTCCACGTCGAGCTGGTGGAACTCGGCCAGGTGGCGACTGGTGCCCGCGGTCTCCAGCGGCTCCAGGCGGACGTTGGGAGCGACGCAGAAGATCTTGTCGAAGGCGAGCAGCGAGGCCTGCTTGTAGAGGATGGCGCTCGTCATCAGCTTGTAGCGGTGGCCGTAGAAGTCGACGTCGACCTGCTTGGAACCGCGCGAGCCGGGGTCGGTGACGGGGCCGATCACCGGCGGAAGCAGCTCGGTGAAGCCCTGCTCGCACAGGAACCCGCGGGCGGCGGCCAGGAGTCGGTGCTGGATCCGGAGCGCGCTGCGGGTGGCCGGGGCGGTCAGATGGCGGCCGGGGTCCGGGATCGGTGCGGGGGCGCTGGGCCCGTCGGTGGTCATGGCGTGGTGAGTCCCAACTCTCGTCGTGGCGTGGACGTCGTACGGGGCAGGGGTACGGGGTGCGGCGGAAGCGCCGGAGAGGGGCGGGGCGGCGGGGACCGGGAGCCGCGGGGCGATCCGCGGCGGGCTCTCCCGTGCGGCGGCGGGCAGCGGATTCCCGCGCCCGGCGGTGGGCAGCCGTTCGGTGGCGCGGGCGTCGTACGTCCGCTGGACGTGGGAGAGCGCGGAGAGCAGTCCCGCCGAGCCGAGGATCGCCGGACGCGGACCGCCGTCCGCCAGGCCGGCGATCGGCATCGATCCGACGCCGGACCAGTGCAGCCGGCCGTCGGGCCCGAGCGAGCTGCGGGCCCGGCCGGCGTTGTCGGGGTGCAGGCAGTAGGGGACGTCGAGGTAGCCGGCGGCGAAGGCGCGTACCAGCGCCCGGCCGATGTCGGCGTCGAGGTCGAGCACGGCGCCGATGAGCGCGCGGGCCTCGGCCTCGATGCCGGTGTCCCCGGCGTTCGGACCGGCGAGGCCGTGCGGGGAACGCGGCAGGCGGGCGCGCTCCGCGGCGGCGGCCGCGGCGGCCGTCTCCAGGGCCCGGACGTTCTCCTCCACGGTCGGGATCCGGTGTGCCTCGGCGGTGGTCTTGACGATCAGCCGGGCCGCGCCGGCCCGCACCGCCAGCCGGGCGGCGTCCTCGAGGAGCAGCCGGGCCCCGCCGGGCGTGCGCGGGAAGACGCCCATGTAGGCGTAGAGGACGACGTGGTGGTCGACGTCCGGCAACAGTTCGCCGGCCAGTCGCCCGAGCACCGAGAGCGCCTCCTCGTCCTGGCGCGCGTCGGCCTGCTGGGCGTAACTGAGCGAGATGCCGCGCAGCCCGTGCTGCCGGAAGAACAGCGCCTCCAGCACGCTCACCGCGATCAGCAGGCTCGGCGGGCACAGCTGGCCCATGAGGCAGCCGCCGAAGGTCTCCAGGTGCGGCCGTGCGCCGAACTCCACTGCGGAGGCGAGGAGTTCGCAGCTGCGCCGCCAGTGGGCGACCGCCTCGCGCAGCGGCGTGCGGCTGTAGGGCAGGCAGTACGAGACGGGGCCGCCCTCGGTGGCGTCCAGGCCGGCCGCGAGGAGGGCGCGGACGATGTGCTCCGGCATCGCCGAGCCGTGCCGGACCTGCACCGGGAAGCGGGCGTCCGCGACGCCTTGCAGCACGGCGCGGGTGGTGTCCGCGCAGTGGGTGGCGATCGGGTAGCCGTTGAGGCCCACGCCCTCGGCGAGCGCGCGACGGGCGGCCGCGAGGTCGCCGGTGCGGGTGTAGCTGTCGAGCGTGAGGGTGCCGACGGTGACGGCGTCCGCGTACCGGGTGGCGACGAGGCCGTCGCGCATCCGCAGCGGGTCGGCCATGCCCATCCTGGGCTGGACCACCAGGTCACCGGCCGCCCGGGCGCGGGCGACGAAGTCGCCGAAGCCAGGGCGGGCGACGCCGGCTTCGGGGCCGGTCACAGGAGTGCCCCGGCACCGGCGGACACGGCGCGTACCTCGGCGGGCGGCAGGCCGGAACCGGGGGCCGGGGAACCGGTCCCGGCGGGCGGCAGGCACGATCCGGCGGCCAGGGAGTCGGTCCTGGCAGGCGGCAGGCACGATTCGCTGGGCAGCGAGTCGGTCCCGGCGGGCAGGGAGTCGGTCCTCGCGGCCAGCGAGTCGGTCCCGCCGGGCAGGGCGTCGACGAAGGACCGGAACTCGACGACCGAGCCGCCTTCCTCGAAGACGCCGTCGAAGCCCGCCGCCAGCAGCTCCCGCTGCCGGGCGGGGTCGCCGGGGCCCGCGATCCCGAGCTTCCCGCCGATCACGGTCGCCGTACCGGCCAGCTCGGGACAGGCGCGCAGTGCGGCGATCAGTCGCAGCCCGTCGTGGAAACCGTGTCCGTTGACGCTGCTCAGCACGATCAGGTCGGGCTCGATCCGGCGGCACTCGGCGACCAGCAGCTCGTCCGGTACGCACGCGCCCAGGTTGGTGACCCGGTGCCCCAGCTCCTCGAGCAGCAGCTGGAGGAAGACCAGGTTCCAGGTGTGCGAGTCCGAGGCCATGGTCGTCACGACGACGTCCAGAACGGCCGGCTCGGCCTTTCCGTGCTGCTCCACGGCATGCTGCTCCACGGCGCAAACCTCTGTGTCGGTAGGTGGTGGGAGTCCCGGGGAGTGGCGGGCCCTCCGGGTGTCCGGCGGTCCGGCCGTCCCTCCCGTGGACAGAACGCTAGGGAGGTCACGGGCGGCGGACCGGCAGCTCGCCCGGCAGGATGCGGGCAGTATCGACCGGCGAGGGCGCAGCCCGGTCCCGGTCGCCGGCCGGGGGCTCAGCTCGCCGTCGCCAGTTCGAGGCGCGCGTGCGGCACGTGTGCGCCGGTCCCGGCGCAGAACCGCCGGAAGAGGTTGAGCACGGTGAAGCGGACCCCGTCGCGGGCCGGGACGCTGCGGATCAGCCCGTTGGCGAGGAGTTCGTGCATCGCGGCCAGGCACTCGTGCGGCGGTCGGCCGCTCAGTTCGGCGGCGTCCTCGCCCGACCAGTCCCCCGGTTCGGCCGCGAGCCGCTCCAGCAGGTCACGCTGGCCCAGCGTCAGCCGGTCCAGGGCGGCCCCGAGTGCCGCGCCGACGTCCGCCCTGCCGCCGTACCCGGCCGGCGGCGGCGCCAGATGGAACGGGCCGTCCGCGAGTCGTGCGACGAGCTGGCGCGGGGAGAGCACCGTCGACCAGCCGGCCACCAGCTCCAAGGCCCCTGGCAGTCCGTCGAGCTGACGGCAGAGCGCGGCGACGGCGGGGGCCTCGTCGACCTCCAGGCGGTAGCCGGGGCGCAGCCGGCGCAGGTGGGAGAGCAGCAGCCGGACGGCTCCCACCTCGGCGAGGGCCACCGGGTCGTGGTCGAGTTCCGGCCCGGGCGTGGGCAGCGGTGCGAGCGGGATCACCTGGCCGCCGGGCAGCGGCTGCGCGACCCTGGCCGTGATGAGGACGCGCAGGCCGGGGCAGCGCAGGAACAGTTCGTCGAGGAGGGCCGCGTCCACACCGGCGTCGGCGCCGTCCAGGACCAGCAGGGTGGGCCGCTCGCCGATCACTCCGGGGAGGTCCGCGATCGCGCGTGCGAGGTCCGCGCGGCGGACGAGTCCGGCGACGGGGAGCCGGTCGCAGTCGATCCAGCGCACGGACCAGCGGGACGCGAGGTGGAGGCGTCTCGCGACCTCCAGGACCAGCCGGGTCTTGCCGGCCCCGCCGAGGCCGGCCACCGTGATCAGCCGGTCGCCGTGGACGGCGAGGGCGTCGGCGAGCACCTCGACCTCCAGCTCCCGGCCGACGATCGCGCCACGGGCGACCGGCGGCGCGGTCGGCTCGTCGCGCGGCTCCTCGGCGAGCGCGTGCCGGCGCGCCGCCGCCTCGAAGACGGACCTGTTGGAGCCTTCCAGCCGCAGGGCGTCGGCGAGCAGACGGACCGTCTCCTGCCGGGGGCGCTGCACCCGTCCGCTCTCCATGTCCCGGATCGCCCGGACGCTCAGGGTGGCGAGATCGGCGAGGACCTGCTGGGTCAGGCCGATCCGCTCGCGCCAGATCCTGAGCAGCTCTCCGAAGCCCGCCGTCGACTGCTGCGGCCGCACACCGTCCATGCCTCGTCCACCTTTCGTGGGTTGGCCAACTACCGGGGACGGGGGCCCGGGCGCCGTACGGCACGCCGGGGGCGGCACGACCGGTGGTGACCGTCGGGCCGTTTTCCCCCTGACGCCGATGGAACACGGGAGGGCTCTACGGCCGATCAACGCCCGATCACCGCGCGTTCACGGATCCTCCACGCGTTCCCCCACAGTGTGGACGCGCGCCCTGGCGACGGGTTCGAAGGATTCCGCCGCCACCTCTGGCCGGCGGTGCGCGCGATCGGCGAATCTGGCGGCATGCTCCTGCCCCTCACCTCTGCGAGACCCGAGCTGATCGAGGTCGTCCGCATCACCGATCCTGTCCGGCACCTGACGTCCGGGGACCTGAGCGGTGACACCGTCGCGATCTGGGCCGGGGACGAGATCCGGGAGGCGCTGGACCTGATCACCGACCTGCCGGGCGACGAGCTGTACCGCTGCTTCCTGCCGGGCTGGGGAATCCGGGCTCACAGCGCCACCGACCAGCTCTTCGAGATCGCCTTCTGCTTCCGCTGTCACGGCGCGCGCGTCTGGGGACCGGACGTCACCGCCGAGCAGAGGCGACAGACCTTCGACGCCCAGAGCCCGGCCGCCCGCGAACTCCTGCGCAGGTTCCGGGCCTGCCTGCCGGACTGACCGTCGTGTCCGGCGCGGTCGAGGGCATGCGTCGGCAAGGAACGGCTCGCCGGGCGGGTAGGCCAGGCCGCAGCGGGACCCAGGACCGGACAGGCCTCAGAGCCCCGGGCCGTTGTATGCGCCGCGGTGGGGTTTCGTCGTCGTGGAGACCGGGTTCGCCCAGTAGTCCCGGCCGCCGTTGCCGCTGATCACGGAGCCGTTGTTCAGGGCCGGTGACGTGGCGCGCAGCTTGTAGCCGTCGACCGAGTGGATGGTGTCGCCGCCGGTGCCGGGGCTCACGAACCGCGGGTCGCCGACGATGCCGTTGGCCGTCGGACGCGGTACGCCCTGGAAGACGTTCCACAGCCACCGGATGCCGGCGCCGGTGGGCAGCCGGGAATCGGCGGTGCCCACCCAGATGTTGTTCTCCACGACGCTCTCCTCGGGGAGCGTGATGTCGAGTCTCCGGTCCGTGCAGTAGAAGACGTTGTTGTACATGTGCAGTGCCGAACGGCCCGCGGTGACGCTGCTCATGCGGCAGTCGTTCTCGGAGATGTTGTAGCGGATGACCTGCCTGGCGCCGCCGATCGTTCCGCAGCCGTCGCAGTCGAGGAAGAAGCCGCCGATGTTGTCGCGGCTGAAGTTGTACTGGATCGTGCAGGTGCCGGTGTTGCCCCAGTCGCAGTCGAAGGCCTGGCTGTCTGCGACCGACATCCGCGTGATGCCGTACACGGCGTTCTTCTGGATGGTCGGATCGCGGTCGCCGAGCACCCAGATGCCGGCGAAGTTGCCGCCGGAGAACGGGTAGACGCCGTTGCCGACCCCCGAGGCGTTGTTGTACTGGATCATCGGCGCGTCGGCGTAGCTGACGATGATGCCGTCACCGCCGACGTCCTTGACGACGTTGTGCTCGACCAGCACTCCCGAACCCTTGACCGCCATGGCTCCGACGCGGATCTTGAGGCCGCCGCCGCCCGTGTTGCTGATCTGGTTGTGGTGGACGTGCACGTCGTTGAGCGTGGAGTTGGTGCCGCTCGCCCCGGTGACGATGCCGGCGGACTGCACGAAGTCCTCCGTGGTCGGGCTCGTCTTGTTCGTCTGTCCGGCCACCCGGTCGACGACGAGGTGTCCGACGTCGAACCCGCGGTGCGCCGTGCCGTCGGTGGCGGAGATCCGCAGTCCGGTACGGCGGGCGAGGGAGGAGGCCGGGTTGGTCAGCCTGAGGTCGCTGATCCGCCAGTGGTCCTGGTTGGTCAGGGAGACGACGTCGGCCGCGCCGTTGCCGTCGAGCACGGGCAGCGCGCCGGTCCCGTACGCGGTGAGGGTGATGGGTGCGGTGGCGGTGCCGCTGCCGCGCGGGGCGAGCGAGCCGGTGCACGTGGTGCCGGACGCGAAGGCGAGGGTGTCGCCCGGGGCGTACGTCCTGCCGTTGGCCTGGGCGATGCTGTGGAACGGCGATGCCTGGCTGCCGTCACCCGCCACCGGGCGGGAGCAGTCCACGTAGGTCGTGCCGCCCACGGACTCGGCCGAGGGCGAGGCCGAGGCGGCGGCCGAAGCGGAGACGGAGGCCGCAGCGGAGGCGGAGGTCTCCGCGAGAGCGACGGTGCCGGTGAGGGCGAGGGCCAGGGCGAGGAGCCCCCGGCCCGTCGCCCGCCGGCCTGCGAATGGCCCGATGGTCATGACGCGACACCCTTCTGGCGGTCTGGTGTCGCCAGAAGTTAGGGCTGGCAGATGATCGAGTCAATGCACCTTTGTCGAATGATCGAGTTTCGATCAGACAGCGGGCGATCGCTCCGTACGGGAGGCCGGGGTGGCGGCGCCCCCGCGGACCTGCCCGGGTCACGCAACGTAGTCAGTTCCGGGGGTCTTTTCGCTCCGACGGCTCAGCGAGGCCGTTCCCGGATGGCGCAGCCTCGGCCGCTGCCTCCTAGTGGTGTTCAGAACGCGCTTGTCGGCGCGTTCTTGATCCAGCCACGGTGGACGCCTCACCAGGTGTCCGCGATCGGAGCACCCCTGTCATGACCCCCGAACCCTTTGACATCACAACGGCGGACGACGACGGCACGGGGGCCCGGGACACCTCTCCGGAGCCCGACGCCGTGGAGCCCCTCGCTCCGGAACCCGAGGCCGCGAAGTCCGAACCCGCGCAGCTCGAGGCGGCGGCACCCGACGCCGTGAAGTCCGACGCCGCGCAGCCCTTCGCCGCGCAGCCCGAGGTGGCGAGGCTCGAGGCCGCGCATCCCCAGCCTGCGGAGATCGTGACCCCGCAGGCCGAGCCTGCGGAGTCTGTGGCCGCGCACGGCGAAGCACCGCAGCGGGAAGCGGCGCATGCCGAAGCCGCGCACCCGGCCGCTCCTGCGGAGCCCGTGGCCGCCCAGGGCGAGCCTGCCGGGGCCGTGGCCGCGCACGGCGAAGCGCCCCAGCCCGAGGCGGCGCTGCCCGAAGCGCCGCTGCCCGAGGCGGCGCAGGCCGAAGCCGCGCAGGCCGAAGCCGCGCAGGCCGAAGCCGCGCAGACCGAAGCCGCGCACCCGGCCGCTCCTGCTCCCGCTCCGGAGTCCGACGCCCCGGAACCGGACCAGGAGCAGGACCAGGCCCAGGACCCGGACGAGGACGGCGAGGAGGCGATCCGCACGCTCCTGTGGACGGCGGCGACCGAGCGGCCGGTGCCCGAGGTCGCCGCGCTCGTCGCCCGGCTCAACGAGTCCGGCGAGCTGTCGCGACCCGCCGACCTGGCCCTGCGGGCCGCCGCCGTGTCCCGTCCGCTCGAAGAGGTGCGGCAGCTGGTCGTCCTGCTCAACGAGGCGGGGTACGACCTCCACCAGGCCGAGACCACGCTGCGCGCCGCAGCCGTGGGCAGGCCGATCGAGGACATCGTCGCCCTCGTGAACATCATCGGCGCCGACAGCAGCAGCTGGCGGGCCGTCGGCGGTGGCGAGGACCCGACACGGCCGACCCTGGAGGACGCGCGGCCCGCGGCCGCGGCCGCATCCGGGGCAGAACGCCCCCCGAAGCCGTCGCGCGGTCCGAGGACGTCGGCGCGGTCGCCGCTGGACCACGCCCTGGCGGCGGGCCCGGGCAGTCACACGTCCTCTCCGGCGCTGCGGTCGCCGCTGCGCTGGCCGGCCGCGGCCGCCCTGTTCGCGTGCGGCCTGATCCACCTGCCGACCGATGTGGAAGGCCTGCGCTCCGGTGCCAACGCCTCCCTGCTGTCGGTCGTGGTCACCCTGTTCTGCCTGGTGGCGGCCGCCTGGCTGGCCGCGCGGGACAGCGCGACCGCCTGGGCCGCCACGGCGGCGGGCACCGTCGGACTGCTCGCGGTCCACGTCCTCGCCGGCGCCCGCACGGTCGACGTGCTGCAGGGCAGTCTCGGCTCCCGGTTCGTCTGGGCACAGTCCCTGGCGGTCCTGAGTTGCGCGGCGGTGGTCGCCCTGGCGGCCCTGACGCTGTTCCGTCACACGAAGGCGACCGGCGCCGCCGACGGGACCTGACGGCCTGACGCGGCGGGCGACACCACCCGCGATCAGGCCGTGACCACGGCCGGCGGCGGATTCGATTCCGTGTGACCGGTGCGCGGGGACCTGTTCCGGTGCATGCTGTGCATCATGTGGTGTCGAGTTCCTGTCTGGAGGCCGAACGAGTGCACGGCGGCAACGGGCGACGGCGCCTGACCAGGCGCGCCTCGTCCACGCGAAGCGGCGCGGCACGCCGCCTGGCCGGGGCCCGCGGGCGGCTCGGCAGGGGCGTCGGCGGAGAGGTTCCCCTCGACAGGCTCACGACGCGCGGGCGGCTCGCCTGGCTGAATTCCGCCGCCTCGTCCATCGGCACGACCCTGGATCTGGAGCGCACCGCCGAGGAGCTGACCCGGTTCACCGTTCCCGAGTTCGCCGACGGCGCGGCGGTGGACATCCTGGAGAGCGTCCTGCGGGGCGACGAGGGCGCGCGGTGGACCGGTACGGGGATCCCTCCGATGCGGGCCACCGCGATCTCCGCCGTCGAGGAGCTGTCGTCGCTCGAGCCGACTCCCGTCGGCGAGACCTTCGTCCGCGACGAGTGGCATCACGAGACGTTGCTGCACCACTACTGCCTGCGGCAGGGCAGACCCGTGCTCGTGAGCCGCATGCGCGACGACGACTACTCCAAGGTCGCGCCGACCGAGAGCGCCGCGGCGAAGATGCGGGCCGCCGGGGTCCACAGCTATCTGGCGGTGCCGCTCATCGCCCGTGGGCTGCTGCTCGGTTCGGCCGACTTCGTACGGGGCCCCGGCTCGCCGCCGTTCACCCGCACGGACCTGGCGCTGGCGGAGCAACTGGCCTCCCAGGCCGCCGTGTTCCTCGACAACGCCCGGCTGTACGGGCGCGAGCGCGAGCGCGTGGTCTCGTTGCAGCGCACCCTGCTGCCGCGCGCGACCCCGGTGACGCACGGCCTGCGCGTGCACGCCGAGTACGCACCCACGGCGACCCATCACGGGGCGGGCGGCGACTGGTACGACGTGATGGCCCTGCCCGGAGGGCGGACGGCCCTCATGGTCGGAGACGTCATGGGCCACGGACTGCCGGCGGCGGCCACCATGGGACGCCTCCGGGCGGTCGCCCGGACCCTGATGACCCTGGACATGGCTCCGGAGCGCGTGCTGGCCCGGCTCGACCTGGCCACCCGCGACCTGGAGGACGAGCAGGTCGCCACGTTCCTCTGCGCGGTCTTCGATCCGGCGGACTCCAGCTGCACGCTGGCCCTCGCCGGGCACCTGCCCCCGCTGCTCCTCGACGGACGGGGCTCGGCCGGTTTCGTCGACGTGCCGATCGGCGCGCCGCTCGGAGCGGGAGTCATCCCGTACGACCCGGTGCGGCTGACCGTGCCGGAGGGCGGCGGTCTGGTCCTGTACACGGACGGGCTCGTGAAGTCCCGGCAGGCCGACCTGAGCGACCAGCTGGAGCTCCTGCGCGCGGCGGCGCGCGACCTCGCCCCGGAGGCCCTCGAAGGAGGCGGACTCGTGGAGCGCGCGCCGGCCGGCGCGGACCGCTTCGACGAGGCCGTGGTCCTCGCCGCGACGAGCACCCTGGAGAGCCGGGACGACCTGCGCGTATGGCAGCTGCCCCAGGACGGGCGCGCCGCGTCGGCGGCACGGCACCTGGTCAAGGAGCAGCTCGCCGCGTGGCAGCTCGGGGAACTGGCCGACGTGTGCGAACTCGTCGTCTCGGAGCTCGTCGGCAACGCGCTGCGCTACGGCAACGGGCCCGGTGCGCTGCGCCTGCTGCGGGGCGACCGTCTCGTCGTGGAGGTCTCGGACACCGGCCCCGACCTGCCCCAGATCCAGCACGCGGACGTCAGCGACGAGGGCGGCCGGGGCCTCCAGCTCGTCAACATGCTCTGCCGCCGCTGGGGTTCCTGCCGTACCGCGACCGGCAAGGTCGTCTGGGCGGAGCAGAACATGCCCGCCTGAGGAACCCGGCGGCAGGAGGGCCGGGACACGAGGTGCGTGTCCCGGCCTGCGTCCCGGTCGGACGGCTGGTGGGTGCTCGTCAGGACGCGCGCGTCGGGCAGGGCCGGCCGCTCCCCGCCCCTCCCCCGTCAGGACGGCTGGTGGGTCCACTTCTGGTTGGCGCCGCCCGTGCAGGTCCAGATCTGGGCGCGTGTGCCGTCGGCCGACGAGTTGCCCGTGACGTCCAGGCACTTGTCGGCGGCCGTGTTGACGACGTCGTGCGTCGTGGGGTTGTACGACCAGCGTTGTGCGCCGGTTCCGTTGCAGGTGTAGAGCTGCACCTTGGTGCCGTCGGCGGTGCCGCCTCCGGTGGCGTCGAGGCACTTGCCGAGGGCCCGGACGCTGCCGTCGGCGGCGAGCGTCCAGCGCTGCGCGGTGGTCCCGTTGCAGGTGTAGAGCTGGACCGGGGTGCCGTCCGCGGTGGCCGCGCCGGCCACGTCGAGGCACTTGCCGGCCAGACCCGTCAGCGGTCCGGTGGGGGCGGTGCCGCCGGGCGTGCCCGCCCAGGTGAAGGTCGCGGTGGTGCGGGCGGGCAGGGTGTACGTGAAGGACTGGCCGCCCCAGTCGACCCGGACGGACCGGGCGGAGGTGCCGCCGTTGTGGGCGATGAGCGCCTTGGATCCGTCCGGGTTGCGCCAGGCGACGTTGGGCAGGGCGGGGTCGTCGGTCGAGGCGATCCGGTACGCGCCGGGCCGGACGAACTTCGTGAGGTGGCCGGTCGTGTAGTACTCGATCGTGTAGTCGACCTGCCCGGCGCGCGCGCCGCCCTCCTGGACGGTGATCAGTCCGGTGCAGGTGCCGCAGCCGCCGTTGTGCGGACCCATGTCCTGGTTGAGGGCCAGGCTCCACTTCACCAGGCTGCTGCTCCAGTTGCGGGCGTAGGTGACGATGTCCTTCAGGTCCTCGTCGTGCTGGTTCGTGATCCAGGTGCCGCCGGAGTGCTCGGTGCTGAACTGCCGCACGGACGGGTACTGGGCGTGGACCTGGCTGCCGACGGCCGGGTCGCCGAAGTAGCCGTGCCAGGCGATCCCGCCGAAGAGGGGGTCGTCGCGCACGCCGGCGTCGCCGAGCACGGCCGCGCCGAAGTTCGCGTAGTCGCCGTAGTTCCAGTCGTGCACCAGGACCTTGGTGGTGAGGCCGGCGGCGCGGAAGGCCGGGTAGACGTGGTTCTTGGTGAACTCGACCAGGCCGGAGGGGTTCCAGCTCATGCCGGGGTAGTTCATGGCGGTGGGGTTGCCGGCCTGGCAGCAGTTCGGCTCGTTCTGGACGGACAGGTAGTCGACCTTGATCCCGGCCGCCTGGTAGCTCTGGACGTACTTCACCAGGTACTGGGCGTAGAGCGGGTAGTACTCCCACTTCAGCCAGCCCATCTGGTCCATCCGGCCGTTGTCCTTCATCCATCCCGGGGCGCTCCACGGCACGCCCTTGACCCGGAGGGCCGGGTTGAGCTGCTTGGCCTGGGCGGTCAGCAGGCGCACGTTCGTGTCGTAGCCGTTGGTCCCGAAGTCGGAGAGGTCGCAGCACGTGTCGTCGAGGGAGACGTTGCCGGGCCGGGACAGGTCGGAGGCGCCGATCGGGTTGCGGACGAAGGAGAGCCCGATGCCCTCGGTCGGCGAGAACAGCCGGCGCATGACCTGGTCGCGGGTGGCGGCGCTGACGGCCCCGCCGCGCAGGAGGTGGGCGGTGGTGTCGGTGATGGAGGCGCCGCCGCCCTCGAACTGCTGGTAGGTGGTGGCCTCGTCCACGGTGACGGTGTGGTTCGCGCTGCCGCCGGCGGGGCCGAAGGCGATCGGTGTCTGGGGGGCGAGCCCGCGTGTGACGGCGCGGCCTCCCGAGTCGGAGGTGGTGGTCAGCCACACGTCGACCCGCTCGCCGGCGGCCTGGGCGGCGCCGGATCCGGTCGCGACCAGGCCGCCGGCGAGGAGGGCGCCGGTGAGCAGGGTGGCGAGGCGGCGGGGGCGCCGCCTGCCGCGGGGCGCGGGAAACCAAGACTTGTAGTGCACCTGACAGCCTTTCGGATGGAGGGTGCCATGCCGCCACGACGGTCCGGCACGCCCGGACCGCCGTGCGTCCCGCGACACGACAAGGCTTTTTTCAAGGTGTGAAGTTATGGAGGCAACCGATGCCCGTCAAGCCCTTGCGCGTACAACTCCCGAACTCAGGCGGCGAGTTCGGCTGGACCGCGGCACCCGGTGGCGCCTGCGCGCGGCGCGCTCGGCCGAAGCCCTCGGGATCCTCCTGCTCGTGCGACCGAGCAGCACCGGACCGTGACCGCGCCAAGGGCACGACCAGGTAAGGGCGTTCGGAGCACGGCGGCCGGCGGCGGGCTCCGGGCAGGCGACCCAGGCGCCGCGGACCCCGGCCGTGACCCGACGGACAGGCCCTGCGAGCCGGGCGACGGCTCCGCCACGTAGCGTGTGTGCCATGACGGCGATATCCCCGCGCGAAGCACGGCGCTGCTACAACGCCCACCATCCCATCCACGCGGCGTACTACTTCTCGCCCGAGCACGACGAGGCCTTCGCCGGACTCGGCTTGGAGGCCGGTCCCATGGCCTATCTGGCCGGGCGTGCCGCGCCTTTCGGGGCGGTCGGCTCCGGCGTGGTCACCGCGGCCTTCTACAACTTCCACCCGGACCTCGTCGCGCGGCACCTTCCCCGCGCGTGGGACATCACCTCCCCCGCAGCCGTCCTGGAGACCCGGCTGCGGATCACGGACGCGTACCTCACCCGGCTCCTCGGGCGCGAGGCGCTGACGTCCCCCGAGATGGCGGAGGCCGCCGGGCTGGCTCTCCGGGCAGCCGAAGGGTGCCGCCGGCCCGGCCGGCCCCTGTACTCGGCCAACGCCGACCTGCCGGTGCCCGAGGCGCCTCACCTGGCCCTGTGGCACGCCGCGACACTGCTGCGCGAACACCGCGGCGACGGACACGTCGTGGCGCTCACGGCGGCCGGTCTCGACGGCCTCGAGGCCCTGGTGTCCCACACCGCCACCGGGACGAACTGGCGGCCCGGATACCTGCAGTCCGCGCGGGGCTGGTCGCCGGACGAGTGGGCGGCGGCCCGGCAGCGGCTGGTGGAACGCGGGATCCTCGACGCCGAAGGCGAGCTGACCGGCCAGGGGGCGGAGCTGCGCCGTGCCGTCGAGGCCGAGACCGACCGCCTGGACCTGGCGCCCTACGCGCACCTGGGGGCGGAGGGCACCCGGCGGCTCACGGAGCTGACCGGCGCCTTCTCCAAGGTGGTCCTCGAGAGCGGGGGACTGCCGCTCCGGGACATCGGCAAGCGCTGACACGCCGCGGCCCCTGAACGCACCGGGGAGACCGGTGCGTTCAGGGGCCGCGGGCTCACGCCTCGGAGCCCTGCTCCTTCGCCGCCCGGGCCATCGCCGCGAGCACGTCCTTCAGGGCGCCCAGGGTCGCCTCGTCGTGGACCCGCCCGTCGGCGATCTTGGCACCCGCGAGCGGGATGGGGAGCGATTCCGGGAGGACCTTCGCGCCCATCACCTCCAGGGTCTCCCTGACCCAGGCCTGGGCCCTGTCCCCGCCGGTCATCGACGGCGACGCGGTGACGACGGCGACGGGCTTGTCCACGAGTTCTCCGCCGCCGACCACCCACTCCAGGCCGTTCTTCAGGACGCCCGAGGTGCCGTGCGCGTACTCCGGGCTGGAGATGAGCACCGCGTCGGCGGACGCGAGCAGCGCGCGGAAGGCCATGACCTCGGGCGGCGGGCACTCGCTCTCCACGTCCTGGTTGAAGAACGGCAGCTCCCCCAGGCCCTCGTAGACCGTCATCGAGACCGGTGGCAGACACAGGTCGGCGACCGTGCGCACCACCGCGGTGTTGAGCGACCTGGCCCGCAGGCTCCCGGATAAGGCGACGAATTTCATCTGATTCCTTTCCTGCTTTCAAGCGTTCCCCAGCATCGCGCATGGATCGCGGGCTGTCCCGTCGTTCCCGGAAGGGCCAGCGCGGCGACCGCTTCCGTACCGACGTCGAGGTCCGTCACGGTCCAGGAGCTCGGTCCCGTTCCGGCGTCGCAGCGGACCTCGACGGTCCCGGGGCGGTCGGGGCTGACGTCGACGGCCCTCAGGTCCGTCGCGATGCCGACGCCGACCGCCTTGGTCACCGCCTCCTTGCGGACCCAGGCGCGGTGGAAGGCTCTCAGCCGCTCCCCCGGCGCACGTCCGAGGACGTACGCCGCCTCCGTCGGGGAGAGGCACTGGCCGGCCGTCTCCCGGACGTCGAGCGGGCGCAGCGCCTCGACGTCCACGCCCACCGGCCCGGACGGCGACACGGCCACCAGCGCGCACGGCCCGGAGCGGGAGAAGCTGAAGGCCGGGGACGCCGGCGGTTCGACGATCCGCGGGGGCCCGTGGCGGTCGCTGCCGCATCCCGGGCAGGGACCGCGCCCCCAGACGATCGCGGTGGGTCCGACGCCCAGGTGCTCCGCCAGCACGCGCCGCAGGGCGGCCCGACCGGCCACGAAGGAGGCCCTGTCCCGGTCCCGTATGTAGCGGTCGGCCCTGGCGCGTTCGGCGTCGTCGAGCAGGGCGAGGTCGCTCGCCGACGCCTCGGCGGGCAGCGGCACCGTCCAGACGAAGGCCTCGGCCGGGGTCATGCGAGGTGGCCCCGCGTCGTGCGGCGCGCCGCGGCGACCGCGGCGGTGATGCGCCGGGTGAGCGGCCGGCGGTGGTCCGCGAGGTAGAAGTGGCCGCCGTCGAACATGTTCAGGCCCAGGAAGCGTTCCGTACGGCCCGCCCAGGCGGCCAGGCGCTCCCGCCCGACCACGGGGTCGTCCGCACCGCCGAACGCGGAGACCGCGGTCGGCAGCGGTGCGGCGCCGGCCGTCGGCCGCCAGGTGTCGACGAGGGCGAAGTCGCTGCGGAACACCGGACCGAAGTGGCGCCACGTCGCGTCCTCGTCGAGCACCGCGTCAGGTGTGCCGCCGACCGAGCGGAGCCAGTCCCTCAGCTCGCCGTCGGTGAGCAGGTGGCGCGCGCTCGGCTGCCCCGGGTCGCGAGCGGCCTGGGGCGCGCCGCAGGCGGACAGGCCCAGCCACACGGGCAGCGGGCGTCCGTCGGCCGTCAGCCGGCGCGTCAGTTCGTAGGCGACCAGGGCGCCCATGCTGTGCCCGAAGAAGGCGAACGGCCGGTCCGTCCACGGCAGGAGCTCCCCGGCGAAGAAGGCCACCAGCTCGTCGCTGTCGTCGATCAGGGGAGCGCCGCTCAGGCGTCCCCGGCCGGGGGCGTCGAGGAGACAGACCTCCCAGTCGCCCGGGAACTCGTGCTCCCAGTCCTTGTAGAGGAGGTGCGAGCCGCCGGCGTGGTGGAACAGGAACAGCCGCAGCGCCGCCCCCGGCACGGGCCGGGGGCAGGTCACGGCTCCGTGTGCCAGCGGACGCCTGGTCGGCCGGGTGGCCAGGCGGGTCACCACGGGCGTCCTCACTTCCCCGCCGGCGCCAGGACCTCCACGCCGGCGGCCTCCCGCGCCGCCGGCGCGCGGAGGTTCATCCGGGCGAAGTCCACGACCTGCGCGGCCATGGTCGCCAGCTGGCCCCGCACGCGCGGGTCCCCGCACTCGCCGTCGGGGCCGAAGCGGGTCGTCTCGGTGTTCACCACGACGCCGAGCGGGGTGGGCCAGCCGCGCAGGGCGTGGGTCACGTCGCGGAGTGCGGCGAGCGTGGACACACCGCCCTGCCAGCCCTGGGCGACGGCGACGCTGCCGACGGCCCGCCCGCTGAAGTACGGGCGGGGGTCCTCGCGCAGCTCCTCGACATGGTCGAGGGCGTTCTTCACGAGTCCCGAGATGCTCCCGTGGTAGGCGGGGCTGGCGAGGACGAGACCGTCCGCGCCGGCTATCTCGGACACCAGTCGGAGCGCCCGCGCCGAGCGGAGCTCGTCGCGCGGGTCGTAGAGCGGCATCACGAGCTCCGCGCCGCCGATCAACGACACCTCCGCCCCCTGTCGTTCCGCTTCGGCCAGGACGGCGCGAAGGGCCCGCTCGGCTGTCGAGTCCGGCCGGGGCGAACCCCCGATCCCGACCACCTTCACGGTCTGCTGCATAGGGATTCGCCCCACTTCCTCTCGCCGGTCCTACGGGTGCTGCGTGTGAACGCCTCGGTCAGGCGGTCGCCTTCGCCGGGCTCGGCGCCACGGCCTCGCTCCGCGCGCTCTCGTGGAGGTCACGGCTGCGGATGGTGAAGAAGGCGATGGCCGCGCCCACGGCCGCCACCGCGGCGCAGACGACCATGACGTCGGCGAGGGAGTCGACGAAGACGGAGCGGGCCGCCGCCGTCACCTGGTCGAGGACGGACGCGGACACGGTGTCCGCCAGTCCCGAGGTGCCGCCGGTGGCGACCTGCTGCCCCACCGCCTCGGCCGTGCCGCCCAGCGCCGTGCCCGCGGCCGAGGAGGCGAAGTCGTCGACCACCTTGTGGTGGAAGAGCGCGCCGAAGGCGGCGACGCCGACCGCGACGCCGACCTGCTGGAAGGTCTCGCCCATGCCGGAGGCCATGCCGGCCTTCTCGGGCCGCACCACGCCGATGGTGACCGCCGCACGCGGCGGGTTGAACAGACCCATGCCGATGCCCGTGACGATCATGCTGGGCAGCATCGCCGTCCAGGAGTCGTCGGGGCCGACGAGCACCATCAGGCCCATGCCGGCCGCGATGAAGCCGATGGACAGACCGATCAGCACGCCGGGCGCCACCTTGGCGAGCAGGCCTCCGGTGACACCGGCGACGACGAAGAGGGTGAGCATCATCGGCATGAAGCGCAGACCGGTCTCCCAGGGCGAGTAGCCCAGGACGTTCTGCACGTAGGAGATCTGGAGGAAGACCGCGGCGAGGCTGGTCGCGTTGGACAGCAGCGTGGCCAGGCACACTCCGGCGAAGGTGGGCGTGCGCATCAGGGAGAGGTCGAACATGGCCCGTTCGCCGCGGACCTTCTCAATGACGACGAAGAGCACGAGCAGGACGACGCCGGCCGCGAACGCCCCGAGGATGGGCGCGCTGGTCCAGCCGGAGGACTCTCCCCGCAGGAAGCCGAGCACCAGCAGGGTGAGACCGATGCCGAAGCTCAGCATGCCGAGCCAGTCGATGCCGTGCGCGGCCGGTTCCCGCGACTCCCGCAGCCGCAGGGCGCCCACGATCAGGGCCACGGCCCCGATCGGCACGTTGATCAGGAAGATCCAGCGCCAGCTGAAGGCGTCGGTGAGGAAGCCGCCGACCAGCGGTCCGAAGGCGAGGGCGAGACCGGCGATGCCGCCGAAGAGGCCGAACGCCTTGCCCCGGTCGGCGCCGCGGTACTCGTTGCCGATCAGGGCGGGCCCGACGGAGAAGAGGACCGCGGCACCGACGCCCTGGACGCCACGGGCGACGTTGAGCGCGAGGACGCTCTGCGCCAGGCCCGCGGCCAGCGAGGACAGCGTGAAGAGGACCAGGCCCGCGTTGAAGACCCGCTTGCGGCCGAGCCGGTCGGCGAGCGAGCCGCCGGTCAGGAGGAAGGCCGCCAGCGTCAGGGTGTACGAGTCGATCACCCACTGCAGGTCGGAGAAGTCCGCCCCGAGCGAGGTCCGCAGGTCCTGCAGCGCGACGTTGACCACGGTCACGTCGAGCATCAGCATGAACATCGCGACCGAGGCCAGCGCCAGGGTCCATGCCCGGGCGCGGTCGGCCGGCGGCCCGTTCTCCGCCTGAGTGCCGACGGCTGCTTCGGCTGACATCACGTTCTCCTCGTTGCTCCGCGGCACCTGGGTGCCGCTGTTGTCGGTCTCTTGCGAACTCACCGAGGTCACACGGGCGCGCCCGTGCGGCTCGGTGCGGCCCCGGCACGCCACGTCCGTGCTCCCGGGTCGTACCGGCCCAGCTCCGCTCCCCGGATGCCGGTCACCTGGACGAGGGCGCGGCCGTCCGGTCCGACCAGGGCGCAGCGCTCCTCGCCGGACGCGGGGTCGAACCAGTGGCGGAGCACCCGTCCGTCCGGCCGGCCGGCGGCCAGGTCCACGTCGTTGGCCGGGGTGTACAGGTCCACGGAGGCCAGCTCCGTGGGCACCATCACGGGCACCTCGCCCGGCTGCCTGCCGTCGAGTACGGAGGTGCGCAGCAGGCAGTCGAGGGCGACGCTCGGCAGGAGGAAGCGGGAGTGCACACCGCCGCCCGGCGGAAGGGTGAGACGCAGCTCGGCGGAGCCGCCGTCGGCGGTCAGCCGGGGACGGCGCAGCGCGCCGAACACCCCGCTCAACTCGACCGGCGTGCCGGGCAGTTCGTACGTGTTGGGGGCGTCGTTGCCGTCGGCCGGGGCGGGCGGGCACCAGGGCCCGACGGGCAGCGTCCGGGCCAGGTGCACCACCATGCGCGAGTGCTCGCGCTCGGGTACGGGGGCGGCGGCGGGTGACGTGATCCGTACGGCGACCCGGTCGCCGTCGCGTACGGCCGAGACACACAGGGTCCGCGGCCAGCGGTGCCGGGCCGCCCGGATGAACTGGGACAGGACGACGTCGGTGATCCGCGCGGGGACCATGCCCGGGGCCAGCGCGGCCGCGGCTTCGGCCGCCATCTCCAGGATGAAGGTGCCGGGCACGGTCGGCCGGCCGTCGACCAGGTGCTCCAGGAGGTACGGGTGCTCGTCGAGGTCCACCTCGAACGTCCACGTCGCCGAGGTGCCGTCGCGCTCCGGGGAACCGGTCAGGAAGGCGCGCCGGGTGGCGGCCGGTGCCGGCGTGCGCGGCGGTTCCGGTACCCGTCGGGCCTCTTCCTCGCAGGCCGCGCGGAACCCGGGAGCCCTGCGCTGCAGGGTCGTCCAGTCCGCGTCGCCGATCCAGGTGGTGGCCAGTCCGTGGCTGCCGCGGCCGCGGAGCTCGGTGCGGAAGAACTCCCGGCCCTGGGCGTCGGTCAGCTGGCCGATCTCGCCCTGGCGGGCCAGGAAGGCACCGCTCGGGGTGTCCGCCGAGGCCATGCCGGACTCGACCCACAGCCCGGAGGCGAGGGCGACCTCGTCCGCGCCCTCGGTCGCGCGGGCGTGCGCGGCGGCGAGCAGCAGGTACTCGTTGGCCGCGCCGTAGTCGGGTTCGCCGCGCAGTCCGGTGAACGCGGAGACGGAGCTGACGCTGCACCAGAGCGCGGGGCGCCGGTTCCCGAGAGCGGCCCGCAGGTGCGCGTATCCGCGGACCTTGACGTCCCGTACCGCCCGGAAGTCGGCGAGCTTCTTGCGGGCGAGGCCGGCGGAGCGGGCCAGGCCGGCGCCGTGCACCAGCACGTCCACCCGGCCTTCCTCGGCCAGGATCTCGTCGATCACCGTGCGGACGGCCGCCTCGTCGAGGACGTCGCACTGCCGGTAGTGGACCCGCGCCGCGCCGCAGGAGCGTTCCAGCTCCTGGAGCGTGCCCGCGCGTTCGTGCTGCTGGACGGCCCGGTCGTAGCGGCGGCTGAGCGCGGCGGGCGTCTCGTCCGGGTAGCGCGTCATCAGCTCGCGCAGGGCCTCGGCCCGCGGCAGGCGGGCCAGGGCCGTCGCGGACGGGTCGGGCGCGGGGCCCGTGCCGAGCAGCCAGACGCCGCGCGGTGCGCGGTCGGCCACGAGCTCGTGCACCAGGTGGGCGGTGAGTCCGCGGGCCCCGCCGGTGGCCACGATCACCGGGTCGTCCGGCAGGCGGAGGGCGGTGTCGTCCCGCGGCGCCCCGACCGGCAGCAGCATCAGCTCGTGCCGTACGCCGCCCGTCTCGTAGGCGACCGGGATGTGGCGGTGTGCGGCCGACTCCTCGGAGAGCCGGGCCAGGCCGGACGCCGCGTCCTCGCCGTCCACGACCAGGCCGAACACCAGGCAGCCGGTCAGCTCCTGGGTCAGGCTCCGTACCAGGCCGCCGAACAGGCCGACGGCCGGGACGGGAGTCGTGCCGTCCACGGCGCCCAGCGCGAGCACCGCGAGGCAGCCGCCGTCGTCGAGTGCCGTGGCGCAGTGCTTGGCCGCCAGGAACGCCAGGTCGTGGAGGTCCAGGACGCGCTGGGGCACGTCCCGGCCGGACGTGGTGGCGCGCGATCCGGAGAGGACGACGCGGATCTGGCCGAACGACCGGCCGTCCGTGGTCAGCAGCCGCTCCAGGTCCTCCGGCTCGTCGAGGCGGACCACCGGGAACGGCAGCGTGGTGTCGCCCGGTGCGGTCCGGGGAGCGACGACCAGGCAGTCCGCCGGCATCCCGACGTCCTTCAGGGCGCCCGGCTCGTCGGTCAGCACCAGGCTTCCGGCGGGGAGCGCCGCGACGCGGGGGCGGACGTTCCGGACGGGGACGGGACGCAGCACGAGGGCGTGCCGCGCGAGGTGACCGCTCAGCGAGCCGGCGTTCTCGGCGCTGTCGGCCCGGTCGGCTGCTACAGCGGCCTCGGCGTCGGCCGGCCGCTGGGGAGTCACCACGACGGCGGGCGTGTGGTCGTCCTCGAGCGGCCTGATGACCGTCCGTTGCCGCGGGGAGTGCAGGGCGCGCAGCAGCGCCACGGCGCCCTCGGCGCCACGGTGGTTGCGTTCCCGCGGCTGCTCGTCGGCTCCGGCCTCGACACGTATGCCGGCCGTCGCGAGCCCCACCTGCCCGAGGACGGTCATGCCGTGTTCCCGGGCGACGCTCTGACGGGTCAGGAGGAAGCCGATGGCGGCTTCCGCGTTCTCCTTGCCGCCGTGGGTGGGGACGTGGTCCGTGGTGGCGTTGACGCCGATGACGAGGGCCAGGTCCATCTCGCCGTCGCGCAGGTAGCGGATGGCGGTGGCCAGGGCCGAGGTGGTGGAGTCCCGGCCGGCGTCGAGCGTCATGTTCGGCCCGTGGAGGTCGAGGCGCTGCACCACCCGGGCCGCGATGACGTTGGGCATGAGCCCCGGATAGGCGTCCTCGTTGACGGGCCGGGACAGGGCGCGCACCGCGTCGTCCAGGGTCCGGGGGGCGATGCCCGCGGGCCCGGTCAGCCTGCGGAGCAGGTCCTCGCGGTAGCAGCGCAGGTCGGACGCGAGGGCGGCGCGGGTCGGTCCGCTGTGGCCGACGAGCACGCCGGTGCGCGCGGCCAGTTCCTCGTTCTTCGCCCAGTCCCCGGCGAGGAGGTCCGCGCACCGCAGGGCCATCAGCTGGCTGCGGTCCATGGCGGCGATCGCTGAGGGCGCCAGCCGGACCTCCACGGGCGAGGGCAGGGGGTAGGTCTCGCCGAAGGACGCCGGCCAGTCGGCGGCCCCTCCGGAGAGCCAGCGGCCGACCCGCTCCTCGTCCGGGTCGCCGGGCAGGTGCGTGCCCGCGGCGACCACGACCACCGGGTCGTCCTCCGTGCTCGCCGGCCGGCCGGCGGAGTCCGTACGGCGGGCCGGAGGCCGGTCCGTGAGGACGAGGTGGCCGTTGGTGCCGCCGAAGCCCATGGCCGACACGCCGACGGTGCGCGGGCGATCGCCGGTGGCGGCCCACGGCACGTCGTCGACCGGCACGTGCACGGCCGTCGACATTCCCTCGGGGAGCTCGTCGAACTGCCGCTGCGCGGGGATGACCTCGTGCCGCATGGCGAGGAGGGCGTGGATCGCCGACACCGCTCCCGCCGCCCAGCCGGTGTGCCCGACCAGGGACTTGTTGGACGTCATGGTCCACGTCTTGTCCGGGCCCGCGCTCAGGGTCAGCGCGCTCATCTCCGTACGGTCACCGGTCGGCGTACCGGTGGCGTGCGCGACGATCCAGTCCACGTCCTCGGAGGTGACGTCGGCGGAGCGCCAGGCCCGGTCGAGGGCGATCGTCTGGCCCGCGGCGTTGGGGGCGTAGATGGCCTTGCCCCGCCCGTCGGACGATCCGCCGAAGCCTGCGACGAACCCGAGGACGGGATCGCCGTCGGCGATCGCCCTGGCGTAGGTCTTCAGGGCGAGGACCGCGGCTCCGTCGCTGAACAGCACGCCGTCGGCGCCCCGGTCCAGGGAGCGCACCCGGCCGGACCGGGAAAGGCCGCGGAGCTTGGAGAACAGCACCAGGTTCTGGGCGCTGAGGGCGAAGGCGCCGCCGCACAGGGCCACGTCCGTCTCGCCGGCGCGCAGCGCCCGGACTCCCAGGTCGACGGTGTAGAGGGAGGACGAGCAGGCGGTGTCGACCACGACGATCTCCGCCGAGTCGGGGAGGCCGGCGGCGGCCGTGCGGGCGATGCGGTACGGCAGTACGTCCTCCGGGGATCCGGAGGCCAGCGGGAACATCGTGTCGATCTCGTCCGGCACCTTCGCGCCCGCGTCGGCCAGGATCTTGCGCACCCCGGCCGAGACCAGGCTGTGCTCGAGGTGGTGGCTGCCGTCGGGGGTGAGGCCGACCGCGAACAGCTGGCGGTCGCCGGGCCGGACGGTGACCTTCTCGGTGGCGCCGAGCAGCGAGTGACGCAGCCACAGGGCCGTGTACTCCTCGCCGTCGAAGGCCCCGGACTCCAGTTCCTCCCGCAGGCGCGGGTGCGGTTCGAAGCCGGTCATGAAGCCGGACACGCGCGAGTAGGTCTTGTCCTCGGCGGTGTCGTCGGCCGACCAGAGGCCGTCGATGTCCAGCCGGTCGCCGGGCTCTGCGAAGACCGGCTCGCCGCTCGTCAGGAGCTCCCAGAACTGCTCCGGGGAACTCGCCCCCGGCAGGGCGAGTCCCATGCCCACGACGACGACCGCGTCGTCGGCGGGCGCCGTCCCTGCCGGCGGCCCGCTCACGAGCAGCGTCCTGCCGTCGACGGACGACGCGTCGTCGGACACCAGGAACCCGACGAGCTGCGCGACGCCGTCCGCCGCCGACTCGGCGTCCTCGCGCAGCACCACGGCGTTGACGCGGACGCCGTCCCGCGTCGAGGCGCCGGGATCGCGCACGAGGCCGGCCACGGCTTCCTGCGCCGGCGGGTCCGTGACCACGTGCACGATCGCACCGGGTCCCTGCGGCGTCATGAGGGCGACGGCCGCGGCCGTCGCCTCGCGGGCGTCGCGCAGTCCCTCCTCACCGGCCACGGCGTTCACGAGCGCGTGGACCGCGCCCGGCCGGCCGTCGGTCCGGTCGAGCGCCGC
Source organism: Streptomyces sp. NPDC127114 (assembly GCF_042677525.1). Lineage (NCBI taxonomy): Bacteria > Bacillati > Actinomycetota > Actinomycetes > Kitasatosporales > Streptomycetaceae > Streptomyces > Streptomyces sp. NPDC127114. The sequence goes on along the minus strand of NZ_JBHXTJ010000020.1, from coordinate 116,220 downwards.
CCGGATGCGCGGCGCGTCGTACGCGTCGCAGGTCACGACGCGCGCACCGAGCCGGGTGAGCCGCCGGGTCACGGACGTGCCGAGTGATCCGCCGGCACCGGTGACCAGGACGGTGCGGCCGGAGAGGTCGAGGGACATGCTGGCTCCCGTTGTCGTAGATCAGCGCGCGGACGGCTGGACGGCGGTGATGAGGTCGGCCAGGTCGGCGAGGGTGGGCTGGGCGACGAACCGACCGTCGACGGCCGACTCCCCCAGACCGAAGTGCGCCGACACCTTCCCCAGCATCTCCGCGCGCTTCAGCGAATCGATCCCCAGATCCGCCTCCAGATCGGCATCACCGGTGATCACCTCCACCGGATACCCGAGCACCGACGCGTACAGCTCACGCAACTCGTCCAGCACACTCACACCGGACGCAACAGGCCCCGTCCCTACGGGAGTCGGCGTCGCTGTCACTGCCGGAGCCGGTGTCGCCCGGGCCACAGGAGCCGCGCCGCCCCGGACCTCGGCTATCAGGGCCGCCAGGTCGGCAAGGGTGGGCTGGGCGACGAAGCGGCCGTCCACCGCCGACTCCCCCAGACCGAAGTGCGCCGACACCTTCCCCAGCATCTCCGCGCGCTTCAGCGAATCGATCCCCAGATCCGCCTCCAGATCGGCATCACCGGTGATCACCTCCACCGGATACCCGAGCACCGACGCGTACAGCTCACGCAACTCGTCCAGCACACTCACACCGGACGCAACAGGCCCCGTCCCTACGGGAGTCGGCGTCGCTGCCGGAGCCGGAACGGGAGTCGCCCCGGTCTCCGGTGCCGGCGTGGCGCCGGCGCCCCGCGCCTCAGCGGTACGGGTGGTGTCGACCTCGGGCACGCTGCGCCGGACGAGTCCGGACAGCCCGGCCCGGCCGCACTCCACGAAGCGCTGCGCGCCGTCGGCGTGGAGCTCGCGCACCGCCGCCATGAACCGTACGGGAGTGGTGAGCTGCCGGACGAGCAGCGCCTTGAGGTCGGTGTCGTCCTGGAGGTATCCGCCGGCCACCGGCGAGTACACCGCTGCCCGCAGCGGGTGCTGCCGGATTCCCGTGATCGCTTCGCCGAAGGCCTCGGCGGCGACCGCGAGCATCGGGCTGTGGAAGGGGAACGGGGCGTTCAGGCGGGTTGCCTGCGCCCCCAGCGCCGCGGCGAGGCGCGCCACGACCGCGACCGCCTCGTCGGGTCCCGCCACGACCGTCTGACGCGGCGCGTTGGACACGGCGACGGCCAGTCGCCGGTCGGCGACGGCGCCCACGAGGTGTGCCGCGCGGCCCGTGGGCAGGTCCAGGGCCACCATGCCGCCCTCCGACGGGCAGTGGGCGAGGAGGGCCTCCGAGCGGTGGCACACCAGGCGCGCCCCGTCGGCCGTGCTGAAGGCGCCGGCCACCGTCAGCGCGGCGATCTCCCCCATGCTGTGCCCGACCACGACGTCCGGCGTGTGCCGGCGCCGTGCGATGCGGAAGCTGCCGACGGCCGCGGTGAACACGGCGAGCTGCAGGGCGAAGGAGTCCGAGCGCACCAGGTCCGCCGCGGAGGGACCGTCGGTGTGCGTCAGCAGGTGCGAGACGCCGCCGCGTCCGAACTCGGCCGCGATGCGGTCGGCCGTGTCGAGGACCTCCCGGACCTCGGGCGAGTCGTCACCGGCGAACAGCCCGGGGGTGTAACCCCCCTGGCCGGGCAGGAGGAAGACCGTATCCACCATCATGCGTCCTTTGCGTCCTTCGTGAAGTGAGTGACCTTGCGTGGAGACACCGGTGATCACCAGGTGACGGGCAGTCCGCGGACGCCGTAGAGCACCATGTCGTGCCGGAACGGCAGCTCCTCCAGCGGACTGCCGAGCCTGAGCGTGGGCAGCCGGTCGAAGAGGCCGGCGAACACGGTGCTGAGTTCGACGCGGGCGAGCGTCAGCCCGATGCACTTGTGGAAGCCGTGGCCGAACGCGACGTGTGCCTGCGGGTCCTTGCGGTGGATGTCGAAGGTGTCGGGCGCCTCGAAGACCGCCGCGTCGCGGTTGGCGGCGTTGATCATCACCAGGACGCCGTCCCCGGCCTTGATCTCCTGGCCGCCGACGGTGAGGTCCTCGGTGGCGGCGCGGGGCAGTCCGGCGTGGTTGATGGAGAGGTAGCGGAGCAGTTCCTCGATGGCCTGCGGGTACAGCGACGGGTCGGCCCTGAGGTCGTCGAGCTGGTCGGGGTGCTCGAGCAGGGTGGCCGTGCCCAGGCCGATCATCTGGGCCATGGTGTCGTAGCCGGAGAGCATCAGCAGGGCCGCCAGACCGACGAACTCCTCGTGGCTGATCCGGCCGGCCTCCTCCTGCGCCACGAGCCGTCCGAGCATGTCGTCGGTCGGCTGCCGCTTGCGGGCGGTGACCACCTCGTCGAAGTACGCCATGAGTTCACGGGCGGCGCCCTCGGCCTGTTCGGGCGTGCTGCTGCGGTCGAGGATCGTGTCCGTGAGGGTCACGAAGATCTTGTGGTCCTCGTACGGGACGTCGAGGAGCTCGCACATCACGGTCGCGGCCATCGGCAGGGCCAGCTGCTTCACGAGGTCGGCGCTGTTCCCGTCCCGCGTCATCTCGTCGAGCAGCGTGTCGAGGATCGCCTTCATCCTCGGCCGCTTCGCCTCCATCTGGCTGATGAGGAACTCCCGGGTCACCAGGCGGCGCAGCCGGCCGTGGTCCGGCTCGTCCTGGTTGAGGAAGAAGCCGGGCGGGATCGGGGTGTCGCCGGAGATGTAGGAGGGGTAGCCCGGGGTCTTCGGGTCCGAGCTGAACCGGGTGTCGGTGAGCACGGCGCGGGCGTCCGCGTGGCGGGTGACCACCCAGACGGCCTCGCCGCGCGGGGTCTGCACCTGGAAGACCGGCTGCTCGGCGCTGAGTTCGCGGTACTCGGGCGGCGGGTCCAGCGGGTGCCGGCGCGGCATCGGGAAGGCGGGTACGGCGGGAGCGGTCATCACGCGGTCCTCCGGGTCTGGGGGCCGGCGGTGCCGGCGGCAGGGGCGGGCAGGAAGCCCGACGAGACGAAGTAGTCGAGGTAGAGGTCGAACAGCGCCTGGTCGACCGGCCGGCACTCGATGCCCGAGCCGTCGAGTGCGGCGCGCAGGTTGTCGGTGCGGAAGTCCGGCCTGCTGCCCAGGTAGCCGACCTCCTCGGCCGGCTGGTCGGCGCCGAACAGGGGCAGGTAGACGGCGAGTTCGTTTTCCTCGCCGCGCTCCACGGCGGCGGCGAGCTCGCGGTACCAGCTCCGGTAGTCCAGGCGGCGCAGCGGGTAGCCGTAGGCCACGATCAGTTCGAAGATCTCGTTCATGCCGACGGATCCGGCGCTGGGCACGTTGAAGACGGCTTCCTCGCGGCCTCCGGAGAGCGCGGTGTGCACCACCGTTGCCGCGCAGAAGTCCACGGGCACGAGGTCGAGGAGCAGGTCGTGGTCCAGGTAGGCGCCCAGCTGGACGCAGCCCTTGATCAGGTGGTTGATGAAGGTGTCGGGCGAGCAGGCGCCGGTGGTCTGCGAGCCGGTGATGGCGCCGAGGCGGTAGACGTGTGTCGGCACCCCGCGGTCCCGGGCCTGGAGCATCAGGCTGTCGGCGACCCACTTCGACTGCCGGTAGCCGCCGACGACGTGCTCGGCCTCGGTGAGCCGGGTCTCGGCCCAGCTGCGCTGCCCTTCGTGCCCGGGGTAGACGCCGATGGTGGAGACGAAGTGGACGGCCTTGACGCGGGTGCGGCAGGCGAGCCGCAGCACCTCCAGGGCGCCGAAGACGTTGACCGGCTTGATCTTGGCGTAGGGAACGATCCAGCTGGAGATCGCCGCGTTGTGGATGATCAGTTCCACGTCGGCGGCCAGCCGGTGGTACAGCGCCTTCGTCAGTCCGAGGTAGGGGCGCCCGGTGTCGCCGGGGACGCCGACGACGCGCTGCTCGTCCCCGTCGCGCAGCAGCCCGTACTCGGCCAGGTTCCCGCGTACCCGCTCGTGTGCCTGCTCGGGTCCTTCGGCGCGCACCAGGACGTGCACGGTCGCGGACGAGCGGTCGAGCAGTTCGCGGAGCAGGAAGGCACCGGTGTATCCCGTGCCGCCGGTCAGCAGGACGGTGCGGTACGGGCCCGCCGTGGCGGGCAGGGCGCCGTCCTCGGGTACGACGTCGGCCGGCAGCACCGCGTCGGCCGCCATCGCCTCGCTCGCGACGCCCCGGGGGTTGCCGGCCCCGGTCACCGTCGGGTCCGCCTGGGAGCTGACCATCCGCGCGAGCTGGGCGACGGTGGGGTCCTCGAACATCCGGCGGAGGTCGAGGCGCACGTCGTAGACCTCACGTACCTGCGCGGTCATCTGGAGCACCGTCAGGGAGTCGCCGCCCAGGTCGAAGAAGCTGGTCTCCACCCCGACCTTCGGCAGGCCGAGCAGGTCCTGCCAGATGCGGGCGAGCTGCGTCTCCACCGGTGTGCGGGGCGCGACGTAGGCGGTCTCGGGGGTCTCCTCGGCCGTCAGCGGAGGCAGACTCTTGCGGTCCACCTTGCCGTTGGGCAGCTTCGGCAGCTCCGGCAGCACGACGAAGTGCGCCGGGACCATGGCGTCCGGGAGGTGCGTCCTGGCGTAGGCACGCAGGGAGGAGCGCAGTCCGGCCGCCCAGGCCGAGGTGAGCGGGTCGTTGGCGAGTCGTCGGGTCGTGCTCATGCCTTGTCCTCAGCGTCGTCGTGGGCAGGGACCGGACTTCCGAACGCCACGTCGAAGGTGTCCAGCCGGCCGTCCTGCGGCACCAGGACCCTGACCGGTCGTCCGAGTGCGGCGGCCAGGTCGTACATCTGCTCCGGATGGACCCCGGCCTCGTCGTCGAGGTCCCAGAGCAGCCGCTCCAGATCCCAGGCGGTGGCCGTGCCGTCGGTCTCCTCCAGCGCGCGCACGGCGGCGGTGGTCCGCAGCAGCCTGCGGTTGGGGACGCCGGTCACCAGCAGGCCCTCGGGGCCGGCGTCCAGCCGCTGCCGCAGTCCGCCGAGGCCGTCGTCGAGCGTGTTCCAGGAGAGCCGGCGCTCGGGCGTGCCGGGCGTCGTCCGGTCGCCGACCAGCAGGGTGACGTCGTAGCGGAAGAGCGAGAGCTCGTTGTCCGCCAGGCCCCGCTTCAGCTCGAAGCGGATCTCGCCGACGCCGTCGAGTCCGGCCGCGAGCTGCTGGAAGAAGGCCGGGGACAGGCACAGTTCCCGTTCCTCCTGGAGCCTGCGGGTGACCGCGGACCGGATCTCCTCGACCGTCTGGAGGGGTCCTGCCCGGTGCAGGGTCACGGCGGTCTGGAACTCGGGCAGCATCTCGACCGAGCGGACGTCGCCGACGAAGACGGCGCCTCCCGGCCGTACGGCGCGCACGGCGTCGGTGAGGACGGTGCGCAGGTAGTCGGTCCCGGGGAAGTACTGCGCCACCGAGTTGATGACCACCGTGTCCAGGCTTCCGGGCGCCAGTCGTGCCAGGTACTCGGGTCCGGACCGCTCCAGGTGCACGTGCTCGGGGAGCGGGCGCCCCAGGGAGGCGGCCGCGGCGGTGAGCGCGGCGGGCGAGACGTCGACGCCGTGGTACTCCCCCACCTGGTCGGCCAGGTTCCGGAGCACGAGGCCGACGCCGACGCCGATGTCGGCGACCGCGGTGGGACGCAGCGCGCGGATGCGTTCGACGGTGTGTCCCAGCCATTCCCGCATCTCGGGGGCGGGGATGGGATCGCCGGTGTAGCTGCTGAGCCAGCCGGCGAACTCGCTTCCGTCGTCCGCGGCGGCGTCCGGCGCCGTGCCGTCCTCCGGCCCGTCGCCGTCCGCGGCGGTGTACGCGCTCTCCCAGACCTCTCCCCACCGGCGGACGTGCGCGTCCTGCACGGAGGCGTCCGACAGGGAGTCCGCGGGGGACACGTAGGCGACGAGCTCCGTGCCGTGCGCTCCCTCGACCGCCGTGACGGCGACCGCGTCGAGCTGTGCGTGGCGCGAGAGGACGCTCTCGACCTCGTCGGGCTCGACCCGGTGGCCGAGGATCTTCACCTGCCGGTCGATCCGGCCGAGGAACTCCAGGCTGCCGTCGGCGCGCCGGCGCACCCGGTCACCGGTCCGGTAGTACCGGCCGGCGCCGTCCGCGCCGGTGACGAACCGCTCGGCGGTCAGCTCCGGTCGCCCGACGTAGCCCGCCGCGACGCCGTCGCCGCCGATCCACAGCTCGCCGGAGACGCCGACCGGCAGCGGCCGGCCGCGCCCGTCGACCACCAGCACCTCGGTGTTGGCGATCGGCCGGCCGATGGGAATGGTGTCGGCGCTCGCGTCCCGCCGCGGGTCCAGCTCGTGCACCGTGGACCAGATGGTCGTCTCGGTGGGGCCGTACATGTTGCAGATCCGCACCTCGGGCAGGGCTTCGAGCAGCCGCTGCGCGAGTCCCGAGGGGAACGCCTCGCCGCCGATCAGCAGGGCGCGCAGGCCCCGCAGGGAATCCAGGGCGGCGGGTTCCGCGGCGACCGCGGTGAACAGCGAGGGCGTGCCCTGCACGAGGGTGACCCCGTGCCGCTCGCAGAGCGCGGCGAAGGAGTGGGCGCCCTCGGCGACCTCGGTGGCGTGGGCGTCGCGCAGGCGGTCCACCCAGGTGAGGCTCTCGAGGACGGCCGGCGCCTCGACGCCGAAGTCCACCAGACACGCGATCTCGTCGACACCGGCGGCGGCGAGCGCGCGGACGAGCTCGGCGCAGCTGTCCGGGGATCCGAAGAGGCCGGAGGTCTCGAAGTACCGGTTGATCGCCATGTCGATCACGGCGTCGATCTGCTCCTCCGCGCCCATCTCCGGCAGGTCCTGCCCGGTGGAGGCGAAGAGCGTGCGCCACAGTTCGGTGGAGCTGCGGAGGTAGTTGCGGAAGGGCTCCCGCGCCTGCTGCCTGGCCTGCTCCGTGTCGTCCGACATGAAGGTGTGCACCATGACGGTGACCTGGCCGGGACCGGCGTGCCCGGCGGCTTCCCGGGCCTGCCGGTACGCCTTGATCTTCTCCGCCAGGTCGTCGGGGTTCTGGCCGAAGAGGTGGGTGAGCAGGTTCGCCCCGGACGCGCCGGCCTTCTCGAAGGTCTGCACGGTGCCGACCGAGGTGAGCCAGATCGGCGGCTCTTCCTGGACGGGCGCGGGGAAGATCCGTACGTCCACCGTTTCGCCGCTGCCGCCGACGCGCCGTACCGGCTCGCCGCGCCACAGTCTGCGGAACTCCTCCAGTTGTTCGGTCATCCGCTCCTTGCGTACGGGGAAGTTCTCCGGCCGCAGCACGAAGTCGTTGGAGTTCCAGCCCGCGGCGAACGCCAGGCCGACCCGGCCGTCCGAGAGGTTGTCGACGAGCGACCACTCCTCGGCGATGCGCACCGCGTCGTGCAGCGGGGAGACCACGCTGCCGCAGCGCAGCGCGATCCGGTCGGTGATGGTGGCCAGCGCGGCCGACATCACCGAGGGGTTCGGGTAGAGGCCGCCGAACTCGTGGAAGTGCCGCTCGGGCGTCCACACGGCCTCGAACCCGTGGGTGTCGGCGTAGCGGGCCGCGTCGAGGACGAGCTGGTAGCCCTCGCGGTGGGACTGCCCCGCGGAGGCGGCGAAGAAGAAGAGGCTGAATCCGAGGGCCCGTTCCCTGGCCTCCGTCTGCGGTACGAGGTTGCCGATGACGCGCTCTCCCGCCACGACCACCTTGGCGCCGTGGGTGAGCGGCCAGAGCAGTTCGAGGACCGAGATGTCGAAGGAGACGCTGGTGACGGCGAGCACGACGTCGTCGCCGTCGCAGCCGACCCGCTCGTCCATGCCGGCGAAGAAGTTGACGGCGTTGCGGTGCCGGAGGGCGGTGCCCTTGGGCTTGCCGGTCGAGCCGGAGGTGTAGATCACGTACGCGGTGTCGTCACCGGACACCTCGGTTCCGGGCGGTGTCACGGGCGAGCGCTCGATGCTCCTCGCGTCCGCGACGACGTCGACGACGCGGGGCGCGGTGATCCCGTCGGGCGTGCCGGGCCCCTTGACCAGGCAGCCGATGCCGGCGTCGGCGGCGATGTCGGAGAGCCGTCCGGCGGGGAACGACGGGTCCATCGGCACGTACGCGGCGCCGCTCTTGAGCACCGCGAGCAGGGCGACGACGAGGTCGATGCCGCGCCGCAGGCTCACGCCCACCAGGTCGCCCCGTCCGACGCCCTGGCCACGCAGATGGTGTGCCAGGCGGTTCGCGCGGGCGTCCAGGTCCGCGTAGCCGACCTCGTCGAAGCGGTGGGCGACGGCGATCGCGTCCGGGTGCGCCAGCACCTGCCGCTCGAACTGTCCGTGGACCGTGTCGGCGCTGTCGTACGCGACGGCGGTGTCGTTCCACGCGGCCAGCTGGGCGTGCTCGGCCGGGGCCATGAGGTCGACCGAGGTGAGCCGCTCGTCGGGCTGCCGGGCGACGGCCGTGAGGGCACGCTCGTAGTAGCCGGCGAGCCGGGAGCAGAACTCCTCGGGCAGGACCGCGAGGTCGCAGTCGAGCCAGAGCTGCAGCCGGCCCAGCTCGGGGTCGATCAGGAAGTTGACGGCCAGCGGGTAGTTGGTCTCGGCGACGCCCACCGTGACGGCCATGAGGCCGTCCGCCGACCGGTGCCGGTCCCGGTGGAAGTCCATGAAGTTGACGTAGCTGTCGAGCCGGAGCCCCTCGCCGACGTCGTGCTGCATCTGCGCGAAGGGGTAGCGGCGGTGGGCCGCGGAGCGGCGCTCGTGGTCGAAGACCCGTCGCGCGGTGTCCAGGAGGCTCGCGGAGGACAGGTCCACGCGCAGCGGGAGCGTGTTCAGGAAGACGCCGATGGTCTCGTCGCCGCCCTCCTCCTCCAGCCGGGCGTTGGCCACGACGCCGGTGAGGACCTCGTCGTCCCCGCCGACCAGGCGCAGCACGGCGAGGTGCGCGGTGGTCAGCAGCGACTTGAGCGGCAGTCCTTCGCGTCCGGCGAGGGCGCGCAGGGCCTCGGCCACCTCGCCGTCCACCGGCACGTCGTACCGGTGGTTGGCGGCCGGCCGTGCGCCGTCGGTGCCTTCCTGTCCGGTGGCACCGCGGGGCACCAGCCGGGTGGGCTCGGCGCCGCGCAGCAGTCCGGTCCAGTAGTCGCGCGTCCGCTCGTCCGCCAGGGCCTGGCGCTCGGCGGCCACGAAGTCCCGGTAGGCCGAGCGGACCGGCGGCAGGGACAGTTCCCCGCCGGCGAGGCGCGCCCGGTAGTGGTCGGCCACCTCTTCGAGCATGCGCATGTCGCTCCACCCGTCGAGGACGACGTGGTGCTCGATCACCGACAGCTCGAACGCGTCCGGGCCGCAGGGATGCGCCACGAACTTCAGCAGCGGCGCGACCTCCGGATCGAAGCGGGTGAACTTGGCCGCCTCGACCCAGTCCGTCACGGCGCGCAGCCGGGCCCAGTCGTCCAGGCCCGCGAGGTCCAGACCGGTCTCCAGCGGGATCTCGACCTGGCTGTGCACGAGCTGCAGGGGCTCGGAGTAGCGGGCCAGATCGAAGGAGCACCGCAGGGACGGGTGGCGGGCGGCGGTGTCGTCGATCGCGGCCCGCAGGGCGTCGCGGTCGAGGCGGGCCGCCACCCGGGCGCTGGTCACCACGCGGTACACCGAGGAGTCCTCGGCGTAGGCCGCGTGGTAGAGCATGCCCGCCTGCATGGCGCTGAGCGGGTAGGCGTCGTCGAGTCCGTCCGGCAGCAGCTCCCGGTCCCCCGCCGAGAGCAGCCCGAACGGACGGCGGTCGGCGGAGTCCCGCTCCTGCGACGGCCGGACGGCTCGGGCGAGTTCGCGGATCGACGGCCCGGCGAACAGGTCGGAGACGTCGAAGGTGAGGCCGCCGCGCTCGACCTCCGCGCGGACCCGGATGGCGTGCATGGAGTCGCCGCCCAGGACGAAGAACGAGTCGTCCACGCCGATCTCGTCGGTGTCCAGGACGGTGCGCCACGCCTGGTGGAGCAGCTTCTCCTCGGCGGTCTCCGGCGGCGTCAGGGCGCGGGCCGGCCGGGTTTCCGGCATCGGCAGCGCCTTGCGGTCCAGCTTGCCGTTGGACAGCAGCGGCAGGGCGTCGAGGGTGACGAAGTGCGCCGGGGTCATGTAGGCGGGCAGGCGCTCCCGCAGCCAGTCCCTCAGCTCCGCCGGTTCCGGGGCGTCGTGCTCGGGCACGAGGTGGGCGACGAGCTGGCGCTGTCCGTCGCTGCCGAGCGGCGCCGTCACCACCGCCTGCCCGACGGCCGGGTGGCCGAGCAGCGCGGACTCGATCTCGCCCGGCTCGATGCGGAATCCGTGCACCTTGACCTGGTGGTCGAGCCGGCCGCGGTAGAGGACGACGCCGTCCTCGCGGAGCACGGCCAGGTCGCCGGTCCGGTACAGCCTGCCGGGGCCGAAGGGGTTGTCGACGAAGCTCGCGGCGGTGAGTTCGGGGCGGTTGAGGTAGCCCGTGGCGACCTGGACGCCGCCGATGTGCAGCTCGCCGGCGATGCCGTGCGGCAGCGGACGGCCTTCCCGGTCCAGCACGTACAGGCTGGTGTTGGCGACGGCCCGGCCGATCGGCACCGGCCTGTGGGCGTCCTCCGGGGTGCACCGCCAGTAGGTGACGTCGATGGACGCCTCGGTCGGCCCGTAGAGGTTGTGCAGTTCGGGGCCGTCGCCGTGGAGCTCGAAGAACCGGCCCACGGTCTCGGAGCGGAGGGCCTCGCCGCTGCAGAGGACCCGGCGCAGGGCCGGCAGGTCGCGGCTCGTGGGGTCGGCGAGGAACAGGTCGAGCATCGACGGGACGAAGTGCACCGTGGTGACGCGGTGCCTGCGGATGACGTCCGCCAGCGCACGCGGGTCCCGCTGGGCGCCGGGGGCCGCCAGGTGGAGCACGGCGCCGGTGAGCAGCGGCCAGAAGAACTCCCACACCGAGACGTCGAAGGTGAACGGCGTCTTCTGCAGGACGCGGTCGTCCGCGCCGAGGCCGTACTCCTCCTGCATCCACAGGAGCCGGTTGACGACGCCGCGGTGCGGTACGGCGACGCCCTTGGGCCGGCCGGTCGAGCCCGAGGTGTAGATGACGTACGCGGTGTCCTCGGGCGTGGCGGTGCCCCGCAGCGGGCCGGACTCGGGCAGCGTGGGCAGCAGCTCGTCCACGGCGAGGACCCGGGCACCGGTGCCGGCGAGGCGCCCGGCGAGGTCCGACCGGGTCAGCACGACCCGCGCGCCGGAGTCCGCGATCTGGAACTCCACGCGAGAGTCCGGCAGTTCGGGGTCCAGCGGTACGTAGGCGGCTCCGGCCGTCATGACCGCGAGCAGCGCCACGACGAGGTCGAGCGAGCGCTCGTCGTACACGCCCACCACCTGGCCGGCAGCCACGCCGTCGGCGCGGAGGCGGGCGGCGAGCGCCCGGGACCGGCCGACGAGCTCGCGGTAGGTGAGCGAGCCGTCCTCCGTCTCGGCGGCGACGGCGTCGGGGGTCCGCGCGGCCTGCTCCTCGACGAGTTCGTGGAGGGGCCGGGTGAGGTCGAAGTCCCGTGCGTGGGCGTCGGCTTCCGCCTCCAGCAGGGAGCGCTCGGAGGCCGTCAGGACCTCGATCTCCCCGAGGGGCTGCTCGTCGCCGGCCCTGACGAGGGTGTCCAGGAAGGCGGTGAACCGGTCGCGGTGGGCGGACACGGTCGCGGCGTCGTGCAGCTCCGGGTTGGGGTCGAACGACACCAGGAGGTCCGCGCCGTCGGCGCCGCCGAAGAACTCGACGGAGAGGTCGCGTACGGGTCCCGAGGAGATCTGGCGCACCGTGCCGTCGAGGCCGCCGAAGCGCAGCCGGCCGTCGAACGACACGACGTTGACGACGACGCCCGGGGGCTCGTCGGCCGCTCCGGTCCTCCGGAGCTCCCGCTGCAGGGCCTCGCCACGGAACCGCTGGTGGGCGAGCACCTCGCTCGCCCGGGCGGAGACCTGCTGCACGAGGTCACGGAAGTGCATGTCGGAGCGCGGGGAGAGACGCAGCGGCAGGACGTTGGCGAGCATGCCCGGCGTCGTCAGCGCGGTGCGCGTGGTCCGGGCCCGTACGGGCAGGCCGATGGCGATCTCGTCCTGCTGGGTGATCCGGTGCAGGTACGCCGCCGTCGCCGCGAGGACGACGACCGACCACGGGGTGCCGTACCTGGCGGCCATCTCGTCGATCCGCTCGACCCGGGCGGGGGGCTGGAAGCGTTCGGCGGGCCGGGTCGTTCCGGCGCCCCGGTCGCTCAGGCTGATGCGGTCGGGCCACTCGCCGGCGTTCCCCAGCCAGTAGGCACGGTCGCTCTCGTGGGCCGGCGACGCCGTGTACGCGGCTTCCTCGTCGAGCAGTTCGCGCAGCGTGGCCGCGCTCTTCTCGCGGACCGGCGTCCCCTGCTCCAGCGCGGTGTAGATCTGCGCGAGCCTGCGCCAGTAGAGGACCTGGCCGTAACCGTCCAGCACGATGTGGTGGTAACGGAGGTGGAAGAGGAAGTGGTCCGGGGCCAGCCGGAGCAGGGTGTGGGTGAACAGCGGGTCTTCCGCGAGGTCGACCGGCGTGGCCAGGTCCGACCGCACCCAGTCCTCCGCGGAGCCGAACGGATCGGTCTCCGCACCGAAGTCCTTCACGTGCAGCGGGGCCTCGACATCGGCCGGCCACTGCCAGGGCGTTCCCTTTTCATCAGCAACGAACTTCACGCGTAACGCGTCGGTCTCACCGACCGCTCGCCTCACTGCCTCGGCGAGGTGCGCCTCGTTCAGCCGCCCTCGGATCTCGACGTATCCGCCGCAGTTGTGGAGGGCGCCGCCGGCATCCATCTGGTGGGCGATCCACACGTCGTGTTGCGCGGCGGACACAGGTAAGCGCCCGGCAAAACTCTTCACGAGTCACTCCGTCTTTCGGTTCCAAGAAGGCGCACGCGTCCGGCCGCCCCGGCCGCACGACGGCAGGGGGCAGGTCAGGAGTGGTGCGCACAAAGTGCTTGCAGCCAGTGGAGACAGTGGCGGCGCGGCCGTCGTCGGCGAGCCGGGAGGGCTCGCGACGGCCGCTACATACGACGTCGACTGGAGGACGCCGAACCAGGCCAGCTACGCGTGAACATAGAAATCCCCCGTACATGCCACATGGTGGCACTCCCCGTTGACCCGGCGCCCAAGACGCCGGGCTGTACGTACGTCACGCCCGCCGGAGCGCCCTCTCGAGCGGTCCCGCCGCATGACTGGTCCCCAGCCAGCCATAGTGCGCATGCCATGTCAACCCGTTGCAGTCGCGAAGCAAGGGCGATCATCAGCCGCGTTTACCCGACACCCGGGCGGACTTGGCCATTCCATGGCCGGATAGCAACCAACGAAGGGAAACCGTGGAATCCGCGCTCACCGTACGAGCACGAGCCCGCACGAGGGGTGACATTAAAGCTTGCGTCAAGCGCCGCTTCAGGCCTCTCCGGTAAGGGCGAGTTCGTAATGACTTCCGTTTTCATATAGAGTCGCCGCGATCCTGCTTCGTCGCCTGACCGGAGGTCCCGATGGCCGTTCCCAAGCGGAAGATGTCCCGCAGCAACACCCGCCACCGCCGCGCCCAGTGGAAGGCGAGCACCGCCCAGCTCGTCCCCGTCACCGTGGACGGCTCGGTGTACCTGGTGCCGCAGCGCCTGGTGAAGGCGTACGAGCGCGGCCTCATCCGCCCGGAGGGCTGAGCCCGCATGGCACCGAACGACCGGCTGCCCGTGACCGTGCTGTCCGGGTTCCTCGGGGCGGGGAAGACCACCCTGCTCAACCATGTGCTCGGCAATCGCGAGGGCCTGCGGGTCGCCGTGATCGTCAACGACATGAGCGAGGTCAACATCGACGCCGCGCTCGTCCGCGGCGGCGAGGCGGCCCTGTCCCGTACGGAGGAGCGCCTGGTCGAGATGACCAACGGGTGCATCTGCTGCACCCTGCGCGACGACCTTCTGGTGGAGGTCGAACGGCTGGCCCGCGAGGGCCGCTTCGACCACCTCCTGATCGAGTCCAGCGGCATCTCGGAACCGATGCCCGTGGCGGCCACCTTCTCCTTCCCGCGCGACGACGGCGCCACCCTCGGCGACCTGGCCCGCCTGGACACGATGGTGACCGTGGTGGACGCCGCGAACTTCCTGGCAGAACTGGACGGCGGGGACGAGCTCGTCGCGCGGGGGCTCGACCAGTACGAGGACGACGAGCGCACGGTCAGCGATCTCCTCATGGACCAGGTGGAGTTCGCGGACGTCCTCGTCCTCAACAAGCTCGACCTGGTGGACGCCGACGCCGCCCGCCGGCTGCGGGCCACGCTGTCCCGGCTCAATCCGGAGGCCCGCGTCGTCCCGGCCGTGCGGGGACAGGTCGCCCTCGAACAGGTCCTGGGCACCGGCCTGTTCGACGTCGAGCGGGCCCAGCAGGCCCCCGGCTGGGTGAAGGAGCTGAACGGCGACCACGTGCCGGAGACCGAGGAGTACGGCATCTCCTCCCTGGTCTTCCGTGCCGACCGCCCCTTCCACCCGGACCGGCTGTGGAGCTTCGTCACCCGGGACCTCGACGGCGGCGCCTTCGGGCGGATCCTGCGGTCGAAGGGTTTCTTCTGGCTCGCCAGCCGGCCCCGGGTCACCGGACTGTGGTCACAGGCCGGCGCCGTGGCCCGCTTCGAGCCGTCCGGCGCCCGGGACCCGGAGACCGCGCAGGGCCAGGAACTGGTCTTCATCGGCACCGGCCTGCGCGCCGACGACCTGCGCGCGGCCCTTGAGGCCTGCCTGCTGGCTCCTGGCGAACCGGCCCCGGCCGAGGACGACTTCCCCGCCTGGGAGACCTACGGCATCGACGACACCTGTGAACACGAACACGCGGCCTGACGCGGGCCGACGCGCTCCGGGCCGGACGGTGGTCGCAGCCACGGCACCGTCCGGCCCGGTCCAGGGCGAGCCGCGCGGCGCGGAAATTTCGGCGGGGCGGCGCCGCGGTCTGTTAGCCTCTCGACGACGTTGACCGTGTATGGAGGAGCCGCAGACGTGGTGGGTGACGACGACATCTCCGGGTGAGATCCGGACCTGACGGCCGCCGGGCGTGCTGAAGAAGCACCGCCGGGAGTGGCCCGTTCGTCGTACCCCTTTTCCGCACGTCCGCCCGGGGCGAAGCCGTCTCCGCCCCCAGCCCTCCCGAGGTCTCCTCCATGTCCGACGCCACCGTCGTCTGCTCGAACCTGTCCTTCGCCTGGCCCGACGACACCCCGGTCTTCCACGACCTGTCCTTCGCGCTGACCACCGGAAGCACCGGTCTGGTCGCCCCCAACGGCTCCGGCAAGAGCACGCTGCTCAGGCTGATCGCCGGCGAACTGCGGCCCGCCACCGGATCCTTGTCCGTCGGCGGCACGCTCGGCCACCTGCCGCAGACTCTCCCCCTGACCGGTGACGTCACCGTGGCCGAGGTGCTCGGCGTCGCCGACGTGATCCGCGCCCTGGACGCCGTCGAGTCCGGCGACGTGAGCGAGGAGCACTTCGTCACCATCGGCGACGACTGGGACGTCGAGGAGCGCACCCGCGCCCAGCTCGACCGGCTGGGCCTGGCCGGCCTCGCCCTCGACCGCCGCCTGGGCACGCTCAGCGGCGGCCAGGTCGTCCGGCTCGGCCTCGCCGCCCAGCTGCTCCGGCGCCCGGACGTGCTCCTGCTCGACGAGCCGACCAACAACCTCGACCGGGACGCCCGGCACAAGCTGTACGAGGCCCTCGGCGACTTCAAGGGCCTGCTGCTGGTGGTCGCCCACGACCGCGCCCTGCTCGACCGCATGGACGGCATCGCCGAGCTCGGCAGCTCCCGGCTGCGCTTCTACGGCGGCAACTTCACCGCCTACGAGGAGGCCGTGCGCGCCGAGCAGGAGGTCGCGGAGAAGAACGTCCGCAACGCCGAGCAGGAGCTGAAGCGGGAGAAGCGGGAGCTGCAGCAGGCCCGCGAACGCGCCGACCGCCGCGCGAGCAACGCCGCCCGCAACCTCAAGAGCGCCGGGCTGCCACGCATCTTCGCGGGGAACATGAAGCGCGGAGCCCAGGAGGCGGCGGGCCGGGCCGGCCAGATGCACGCTTCCCGGGTCGGCGAGGCCAAGGCGCGCCTCGACGAGGCGGGGCGCGCGCTGCGGGATGAGCAGCGCATCACCCTGGAACTGCCCGACACCCAGGTGCCCGCCGGTCGCGACCTCTTCCTCGGCGAGGGGATGCAGGTCCGGCACGACGGCCGGGACGTCTTCGCGGAGGGCGGGATCGACCTCTCCGTACGCGGGCCCGAGCGCATCGCCCTGACCGGCCCCAACGGCGCGGGCAAGACCACTCTGATGCGCCTGGTCACCGGCGAACTCGCGCCGCAGGACGGGAGGATCAGGCGGGGTGACGGCCGCGTCGCCTATCTCTCCCAGCGGCTGGACCTGCTGGACCCGGACCGCACGGTGGCGGAGAACTTCGCCGCGTTCGCGCCCGGGCGGCCCGAGGCGGAGCGGATGAACCTGCTCGCGCGCTTCCTGTTCCGCGGCTCCCGGGCCCACCTGCCCGTCGGCGTGCTCTCCGGCGGCGAACGGCTGCGCGCCACCCTGGCCTGCGTGCTGTGCGCCGAACCGGCCCCGCAGCTGTTGCTGCTCGACGAACCGACCAACAACCTCGACCTGGTCAGCGTGGGCCAGCTGGAGAGCGCGCTCGACTCCTATCGAGGCGCGTTCCTCGTGGTCAGTCACGACGAGCGGTTCCTCGCCGAGATCGGGGTGAACCGCTGGCTGCGGCTGGCCGACGGAACGCTCGAGGAGACGGCGGCCCCTGCGGTGTGAGTCGCCGGTCCAGCGGGTTGCGGTGGAGGGGCGCAGCGGTGACGAGCCTTGTGCCCCTCAGGGGTCACCTGTCAAGATGGTGATGTGAATCTTGACCATGTCTTCGTGTGCGGACACCCGGCGCTCGACTTCGCGGCCACTCTGCGCGCCCGGCGTTCGACCCGCTTCGAGATGTTCGTCTCGCCGGACCGGCTCAACGCCTGGTACCTGGAGTCCGGACTCGTGGACACGATCACGCCCGGCGCGGAGGACGACGTCCGGGAGGCGGTCACGCTGCGCGAGGCCGTCTACCAGCTCGTGACCGACCGCCGTCTCGGCGAGGACTTCGACCGGCAGGCGCTCGCGGTGCTGAACGCCGCGGCGCGGCGGACCCCGGCGACCCCGCAGCTCACGATGGGGGGCCGGCACACCGACGCGACGCCCGCGCAGGCCCTGGCCACCGTGGCCCGGCAGGCCGTCGAGCTGCTCAGCGGCCCGGACGTCCCGCTCATGAAGGAGTGCGGCAACCCCGAGTGCACGCGCGTCTACATCGACCGCTCGCGCGGCATGCGGCGGCAGTGGTGCGGCATGGAGTCCTGCGGCAACAAGATCAAGGCCGCGGCCTACCGCGCGCGCAAGAAGACGGCGCCGGCCGCGGCCGGGAAGTGACCCGGCCGGCGGAACCGACGCCGCGAGACGGGACCGGCGGCTGACCGCCGGTCGCCTACAGTCCCAGGTCGAGGGCGAGGCAGGAGAAGAACTTCCACGAGCCCTCGGGGTCGTACGAGGCGGCGGCCCCACGGGTGCCCGCCACCTCTTCGGTCGTGTCCTCGGCGCGGATGCGCTCGGGGAGCCTGCCGTACCGTGCGTGCCGCGCCGCCGCGGCGGCCGAATCGGTCATGCGTTCCTGGTCCATGCCCGTACTCCTCGTCATCGGTGTTCTTCCGCTCCGTCGGCGTCGCTCCGACGAGCGGAAGACTGGTGGTCAGAGACGGTCGGCGTCGGCGACGGCCTGCGCGAAGACGGCCGGCGCCTCCTGCGGCAGGTTGTGGCCGATGCCCGCGATGGTGCGGTGTTCGTACGGGCCGGTGAAGTGGTGGCGGTAGCCGGCGCCGTCACCGGGCGCGGTGAAGGGATCGAGGGCCGGGTCGAGGGTGATGGTGGGCACCCCGACGGGCGGCCGCGCGGCGAGCCGCTCCTCGTAACGGCCGTATCGGCGGTCGCCCTCGACCAGGCCGATGCGCCAGCGGTAGTTGTGGAGCACGACGGCGGCGTAGTCGGGGTTCCTGACCGCCTGGGCGGTGCGCTGGAAGGTGGCCTCGTCGAAGTCCCAGCCGGGCGAGACGAGGGTCCACACGTAGCGGCACAGGGCGATGCGCTCGTCGACGTCCTCCATCGCCCGCTTGCCGCGCTCGGTGGCGAAGTACCACTGGTACCACCAGGTGCGCTCGACGGCCGGGGCCGCGGGCATCCGCTGCGCCTCGCGGTCGGTGACGAGGTATCCGCCGGTCGAGACGAGCGCCCTGACCCGTTCGGGCCACAGGGCCGCGATGACGTCGGCGGTCCGTGAGCCCCAGTCGAAGCCGGCGAGCACCGCCTTGTCGATCCCGAGGGCGTCCATCAGGGCGACGACGTCGAGCGCGACGGCGGACTGCTCGGCCGTGCGGGGCGTCCGGCGGGACAGGAACCGCGTGCTGCCGTGGCCGCGCAGATACGGAACGATCACGCGGTACCCGAGGTCGGCGAGCAGCGGGGCGACGTCGACGTAACTGTGGATGTCGTACGGCCAGCCGTGCAGGCACAGGACGACCGGGCCGTGCGCCGGGCCGGCCTCGGCGTAACCGACGTCGAGGACCCCCGCCCTGACCTGCTTGAGGGCGGGGAAAGCGGTGTGGCCGCCGGAGGTGCCGCTCACGACGGACAGGCGTCCCGCACCGGAGGCTCCGGCCACGCCCGATGCGCCCGCTCCGGCGGACGCGCCGGCCTGCAGGCCGGCCGCCGTGGACTGCAGGCCGGCCAGCGAGACCGCGGCCGCGCCGGTTCCGAGGCCGACGGCCTTGCCGAACGTACGCCTGTTGATCATGACGAACCCCTCCGTGACGCGCTTCCGGTGACCGGCCCGCAGCCGGCTGGTGGCACGACGACTCTCACCCCTCATCGCGTCACCTGTCAAACCGGTGACGAATATTCGTCACCACCTTGACTGGTGACGCGCCGGCATGTCACTTTTACGTCCCGTCAGAAGTCGCCACGGCTGGAAGGGACGTGTCATGGAAACCACGGGGAACATCAACGGGAGCCGCAAGCGGCGCGCGACCGGCACGATCGCGACGGTCACGGCAGCACTCGCGCTCGCCGCCTTCGCCCTCGCCGGCACCGCCGACGGAGCGTCCCAGGGCATCGGTGGAGCGGCCCCGCACGCCGGCGGACACGTCAGGCCGACCATCGTCCTGGAACACGGTGCCTTCGCCGACGGCTCCAGCTGGAACGGCGTCGTGGCGGAACTGCGCGCCGACGGCTACCCGGTCGTCGCCGCCGCCAACCCGCTGCGCGGCCCCGCCGCCGACGCCGCCGCCCTGCGCACCGTCCTCGACCACGTAAAGGGCCCCAAGATCCTCGTCGGCCACTCCTACGGCGGCAGCGTCATCAGCCAGGCCGCCCTCGACGACCCGCAGGTCAAGGGCCTTGTCTACGTGGCCGCGTTCCTCCCGGCGCCCGGGGAGACCGCCTTGGAGCTCACCGGCAGGTACCCCGGCTCCACCCTCCCCGACGCCCTCGACCCGGTCACCTACCGGCAGGCCGACGGGACCACCGCCACCGACCTCTACATCCGACAGGACACGTTCCGGCACCAGTTCGCCGCCGACGTCCCCGCCGGCCAGGCGGCACTGATGGCCGCGGCGCAGCGCCCCATCGCCCGGGCGGCGCTGGAGGAGAAGGCCACCGGCGCCGCCTGGAAGACCAAGCCCTCCTGGGCCGTCGTCACGACCCAGGACCTCAACATCCCCGCCGCCGCCCAGCGCTTCATGGCCAGGCGCGCCCATGCCCGCACCACCGAGGTGGCGGCCTCCCACTCCGTCGCCGTCTCCCACCCCCGCCTCGTCGCCGACGTCATCGAACGCGCCGCCCGCGCCACCGCCGGCTGACCGGGGCGCCGAGCGCTGAGGGCGGGAAACGGCGTTGATAGCCTGCTCGGCATGATCGGGGAGGGCTCCAGACACCGCATGTCCCGCCTGTTGTCGCCGGACGGTCCGCAGCGCGCTCTCATCGTCGCGAGCTTCGTCAGCCGGGTGGGCAACGGGCTGTTCAACACCGCCGCGGTGCTCTACTTCACGCTGGTCGTGCACCTGCCCGCCGCACAGGTCGGAGTCGGTCTCACGATCGCCGGTCTGACGGGGCTGACGGCCGGTATACCGGCGGGGAATCTCGCCGACCGCTACGGGCCCCGCACGGTCTGGCTGACGTCCCTCGCGCTGCAGGCCGCGACGATGGCCGCGTTCGTCCTCATCGACAGCTGGGCCACGTTCACGCTCGTCGCCACCCTGGACCGGCTGGCGGCAGCGGCGAGCGGCGCCGCGGGCGGTGCGCTCATCGCCCGCGCCGGCGGCGAACGCCCGGCCGCGTTCAGGGCGAAGCTCCGCACGTTCGTCAACCTCGGCGTGGTCCTGGGCACCGTCGGCGCCGCCTTCGCCATCGCCGTCGACACCCGCTCGGCGTACACCGCGCTCATCCTCGCCAACGCCGCCAGCTTCGCCTGCGCGGGCCTGATCGCCCTGATCGGCGTGCCGGACTACCGTCCCCTGCCCCGGCCCGCCGAGCACCGCAGTTGGTCCGTCCTGGCCGACCGGCCGTACGTCTCCTTCGTCGCGCTCTACGGAGCCATGGGACTGCAGTACCAGACTGTCTCCCTGCTGCTGCCGATCTGGCTCTCCGCCCACACCGACGCGCCCCGCTGGACCGTGGCGGCGGTCTACGCGGTCAACAGCGGGGTGTGCGTGCTGCTGCAGAGCAGGATCGGCTCCCGGGTGGAGACACCGCGCCAGGGCGGCCGGGCGTTCCGCGTCGCCGGGTTGCTCTTCCTCGTCAGCTGCCCCTTGATGGCCCTGACGGCGGACGTTCCGGCCTGGGTCGCGCCCGGGCTGGCCGTCCTCGCGGTCTGCGTGCACAGCCTCGGAGAGGTATGGGAGTCCTCGGCCGGCTTCGCGCTCGGTTTCGGTCTCGCCCCGGACCACGCGCAGGGGCAGTACCAGGGCTTCCTCGGCATCGGCTTCGACGCCGGACAGGCCCTGGCCCCGGTGATCCTCACCACGGCGGTCCTCGGCCTCGGGCACACGGGCTGGCTGCTGCTCGGCGTGTTCTTCGCGGCACTGGGGGCGGCGGGCCCCTTGGTGGCCGCCTGGGGCGAGCGAACCCGCCGTACGCCCCAGGACACGGCGCTCGCCGCGCACGGCCGGTAGGGCGAAGCCCCACCCCGGGCCGTGCGCTCCGGGGGTCATTCGTAGCGGTGCAGCAGGGATTCCCGCTCGTGCTCTCGGATCTGCTCCAGCGTCAGGCCGGGGATGCCCAGGTGCGCGAGGGTGATGGCGGCGGAGCTCGGTACGGCGTCGGCGGGGAGCCACTCCTCGGGCTTCCAGGCGCTGCCGCGCAGGAAGGCCTTCGGGCAGTGCTGGTAGACGTCCGTCGCCTCGACCACGATCGCGCTGCGCGGGGGCTTGCCGACCGGCGTGAGCTGCTCCAGCAGACGGGGATCGGTGGAGACACAGGCCCGGCCGTTCACGCGGAGCGTGGATCCCTGGCCGGGGACGAGGAAGATCAGGCCGGCCTGGCCCGTCTCCATGATGTTGCGGATGCTGTCGAGGCGCCGGTTCCCGGTGGCGTCCGGGATGGCCAGGGTGAATTCGTCCAGTACGGAGACGAATCCGGCCGGACCGCCGCGCGGGGTCACGTCGCAGCTTCCGTCGGCGCCCGTGCTGGCGATGAACAGGAGCGAGGAGCGGGCGACGAAGGCGCGGGCGACGTCGTGCAGGCGGTCCACCGCCTTGCGCAACGCCAGGTCGCCGGGCTGCTCGTAGATCTCGCGCAGCCGGGCCGTGTCGCGTACGGCTTCGGACTGCAGGGCTTCGAATATGCGGCTGGTCGGCCGCGACGTGGTCGTCACGTACCGGCAACCTAGCCGATGGTGGATCTTGGGGGAACGGGTGGGGGCTCCGTGCGGGACCGCGCCGAGTCCCCGTGGAGTCGGCGCGGCCGGAGGGGCGGTCAGCGGATGGCGAGGGCGACGATCTGGGTGACCTCCTCGTCCGAGAAGTTGTCGTCGCTGACCAGGATCAGCGACCGCTCACCGGACGGGAGTTCCGGCCCCCACGTCATGCCTTCGGTGTTCTGGATGCTCGAGAGACCCAGGGTGTCCAGGTCCACGACGAGCTTCTTGCTCATCGGCACGACGGGCTGTCCGGCGAGGGAGTCCGTCGCCCGCACGTCGGTCGCGCCGCGCGTGGTGGCGTCGTACACGCGGATCTTGTAGCCCGCGCCGGCGACCCAGGTGCGTTCCAGGACGAGGTAGCGGTCGGGGTCGTCGGGGAACGCGAGGAGGGACGGGACTCCGGTGTCCGGGCCCCAGGGGCTGTTCGGGTCGGACGCGGCGAAGATCTTCTCGATGGGGTACGCGAACTGTCCGAGCACCTCGCCGCCGCGGGCCTGCTTCGTCACCCGGACGAGCGCGCCGTGCTCCAGGTCGGGCACCGGACCGTCCTGGATCAGCGGACCCTCGACCGCGCTCGTGACGACCTTGCCGCGGGCGCCGAAGGTGATCGCCTCGACCGCCTGGTTCCGGCGCGGCCCGCGCTCCTCCAGCGTGACCTCGTAGTTCGGCGGGAGCCGCAGCTGACCGAGGTAGGCACCGGTGCCGGAGGCGAACTGGACGGACGGCTGGATGACCGGCGCGCTCGCCGCCGTGGGCCGGTCGCCCTCCTGCGCCCACCAGTAGTGGCAGCTGCGCGGATCGACCCGGATCTCCTCCGGATCGACGGCCTTGCCGTCGCCGGCCGACGGGGACGGGTACACCGCGCCGTCCGCCTGGCGGAACGGGTGGGTACCGGTGAAGTCGACGGAGTGCACGCCGTCGGCGTCCACGTCCAGCCGGGCGGTGTAGAAGCGGGCGGGCTGCAGGTACGAGCGGTCGTCGCTGATGAACACGTACTCGCCGGTGCACCGGTTGTGGTCGACCCCGGAGAAGCCGCCGACCGTCGTTCCCTGGAAGTCGAGCTTGTGCGGAACGATCTTTTCGCCGAGCAGGCGGGCCTGCGCGGCGCGCTGCGACTGCCCGTCGGCGCCGCCCGGTTGGGCGGCCGCGGCCGCGGCGGGGGCCAGCGTCGAGGTCAGGAGCAGGGCTGCGGCGCACACGCGGCGCGTCAGAGAAGATCTCATGCGGATGATCTTGGCCCAGGCCACCCCGGCGCCGCAGTCACCCATCCGGGTGTCGCTGCCGGCATCCCGCGAACGGGCCGGCCCCGACCGTCTCCCTTCCTCACCGCAGGGCGTGACGCGGCGTCACCACCGCCCCACAGGGTGATGGTGACGCCGGACGGTCGCGGTGAGGCAGGATCGCCTCGGCCGCTCAGCGCAGGTCGAAACGGTCGAGGTTCATCACCTTGTTCCACGCCGCCACGAAGTCGCGCACGAACTTCTCGTCGGCGTCGCGGGCGGCGTAGACCTCGGCGATGGCCCGCAGTTGGGAGTGCGAGCCGAAGACGAGGTCGACGGCGGTCGCCGTCCACTTCACCTCGCCCGTCGCCCGGTCCCGTCCTTCGAAGACGTTCTCCTCCGACTCCGACGCCTTCCACTCCGTGCCCATGTCGAGCAGGTTGGAGAAGAAGTCCGTGGTCAGCACCTCCGGACGCCGGGTGAAGACGCCGTGCGAGGAACCCCGGAAGCCGGCGTTCAGGGCCCGCATGCCGCCGACCAGGACCGTCATCTCGGGCGCGGTCAGCGTCAGCAGGTTCGCGCGGTCGAGCAGCAGGGTCTCCGGCGACAGCTTCTCGCCGGCCCGCAGATAGTTGCGGAATCCGTCCGCCCGCGGTTCGAGCACGGCGAACGCCTCCACGTCCGTCTGCTCCTGCGAGGCGTCGGTGCGCCCCGGCGCGAACGGGACCGTGACGGCGTGGCCGGCGTTCCGCGCGGCCCGCTCGACCGCGGCGCAGCCGCCCAGGACGATCAGGTCGGCGAGCGAGATCTTCTTGCCGCCGGTCTGGGCGGCGTCGAAGTCACGCTTGATCTCGTCCAGTCGCCGTACCGTCTCGGCCACCTCGGGCAGGTCGTTGGACTGCCAGTCCTTCTGCGGCGCCAGCCGGATCCGTGCCCCGTTGGCCCCGCCGCGCTTGTCGGTGCCGCGGAAGCTGGCCGCCGCCGCCCAGGCCGTGGTGACCAGCTGCGGAATGCTCAGGCCGGAGTCGAGGATCCGGTCCTTCAGAGCGGCGATGTCCTCGTCCGCGACGAGTTCGTGATCCACCGCGGGGACGGGGTCCTGCCACAGCTGCGGCTCGGGAACCCACGGTCCGAGGTAGCGGGACACCGGACCCATGTCGCGGTGGAGCAGCTTGTACCAGGCCTTGGCGAAGGCCTCGGCGAGCTGGTCCGGGTTCTCGTGGAAGCGCCGGGAGATCGGCGCGTAGACGGGGTCCTGCCGCAGCGCGAGGTCCGTCGTCAGCATCATCGGGGCGTGCCGCTTGGACGGGTCGTGGGCGTCCGGCACGGTGTCCTGCGCCGCGGGGTCGGTGGGCTTCCACTGGTGTGCGCCGGCGGGACTGCTGGTCAGCTCCCACTCGTACCGGAAGAGGTTGTCCAGGTAGCCGTTGTCCCACTTCGTCGGCTCGTTGGTCCACGCTCCTTCGAGCCCGCTGGTGAGGGTGTCGGCGCCGCTGCCGCTGCCGTGGGTGTTGCGCCAGCCGAGGCCCTGCTGCTCGAGGGGGGCGGCCTCCGGTTCGGGGCCGAGGTACGAGGGGTCGACAGCGCCGTGGCACTTGCCGAAGGTGTGGCCGCCGACGATGAGGGCGACGGTCTCCTCGTCGTTCATGGCCATGCGTCCGAAGGTCTCCCGGATGTCGCGGGCGGCGGCCAGCGGGTCGGGGTTGCCGTTGGGGCCCTCCGGGTTGACGTAGATCAGGCCCATCTGCACGGCGCCGAACGGCTTGGCGAGTTCACGGTCGCCGCTGTAGCGCTCGTCGCCGAGCCAGGTGTCCTCGGGGCCCCAGAAGATCTCCTCGGGCTCCCAGATGTCCTCGCGCCCGAAGGCGAAGCCGAAGGTCCTGAACCCCATGGACTCCATGGCGCAGTTGCCGGCGAACACCAGGAGGTCGGCCCAGGAGATCTTGCGGCCGTACTTCTGCTTGACCGGCCACAGCAGCCGGCGTGCCTTGTCCAGGCTGGCGTTGTCCGGCCAGCTGTTGAGCGGCGCGAAGCGCTGGGCGCCGCTGCCGCCGCCGCCCCGGCCGTCCTCGATGCGGTACGTGCCGGCGGCGTGCCAGCTCATCCGGATGAACAGCGGTCCGTAGTGGCCGTAGTCCGCGGGCCACCAGTCCTGCGACTTCGTCATCAGCTCGATGACGTCCCGCTTCAGGGCGTCGACGTCGAGGGTGGCGAACTCCGCCGCGTAGTCGAAGTCCGGGTCCATCGGATTGGGCCCGGCCGCGTGCTGTTCCAGCACCTGGAGGTCCAGTTGGCCGGGCCACCAGTCCCGGTTCGTCCTGGGGCGGGTCGACGTCGGGGTGGGTGAGGGAACTGCTGGGTTTTCGCTCTCGCTGCCGGACACGTCCGCCCCTTCTTCCTTGCACGGTTCTTTTCAGGCTTTTCGCCCGTATCGTTCCGCACCGTGGTCCGCACGGCGGGAAGAACACGCCGTCGGGCGAGGGGTACGGATCCGCCGTGGTGACACGGCGGACGGTCAGAACCGGTCGGACACGAGGTCTCCGGACCGGCCCAGCCGGCCGGCCCGGTCGCGGGCGGCGGCGGCCCGGGCGGCGTCGCCCAGCGCCTCCGCCAGGCGGGCCGTGCTCAGCCAGTTGTACGGGCTGTGCGGGCGCAGCGCGGTCCGCTCGCTGATCAGGACGCGTGCCATGTCGTGCCGCCCCGACCTCAGGGCCGCGTCGAGGAGGGTCTTCTGGAGGGCGTCCCGCTGGGCGTGGCTGCCTCCGATCTCGTGGAGTCGCCGGCGCAGCGGCCACAGCAGTTCCACGACCGTGCCGTGGTCTCCGGCCGCGTGCGCGACGAGTGCCTCGCACACCGGCAGGCCGACCTCCGCGGTCATCGCGCGGTTGGTGACGGTCTCCGCTCCGGGCTCGGCCAGCCAGCGCCGGCGGCCGGCGATCAGCCGCTCCGCCTCCGCGACCCGGCCGGCGCCCACGTAGGACATCACCGCGTGCACGTCGTTGAACGCGTAGAACGGAGGGTCGGCCCGTGCGGACCAGGCGTCCGCGAGCGCCTCCCACCGGCGGGTCTGATCGGAACCCGCGAGATGGAACCGCCAGAGCATGGCCGCCGCGTCGAGGAGTTCCATCGCGAGGCCCCGGGACTCCTCGTTGTGCAGTGCCGCGTCGTAGATGCCGAGCGCCGTGTCTTTGCGGCCCGCCTCCAGGGCGTAGAGCGCGTAGTGCCACCAGTTGTGCACCGTGAGGAAGTTGCCCTCGGACCAGTCACCGGTGCGGGCGTCGAGATAGGCGATGCCCTCGGCGAAGCGGCCCTGCATCTCGTACGTGTGCACGACGGCGTGGATGGCCCACACGTCATGGCGGTTCCGCTCGACCGCGGCCGATCCCGTCTCTCGGGCGTGCGCGTAGTGCCCGGCCTCCTCCAGCCCGAAGGCGTACATGCCCAGGAGCGGGCCGCGATGGGGGTCGTCCTCCTCCCACGCGGACAGTGCGCCGCCGATCCTGTCCCGCAGGCGCAGGGCGTCACCGGTGAGGAAGTCGAGCTGGTGCCCGACGAAGAGCGCGAGCGCGTCCCGCGGGTAGGCGACGCTCAGCTCCTCCAGGAGCGCGCTGCCCCGCCGCAGGTCGCCCGCCAGGAGACTTCCGGCGGCGGCCGTGTGCAGTCGCTCCCGAGGGCCGAGCCCGGTCATGTCGAGGCCGGAGGCGAACGCGTCGAAGCGCCGCCGCGCCGCCGCCGCGCCGGCCGGCTCCGTGCCCAGCACGCCCAGATAGGCCGCGAACGCCTGCGCCACCGGTGCGGCGGGGGCGGTCTCGAGGAGGTCGTCGACGGCCGCGGCCACCTCGGGCCGGAAGAAGAGCAGCGCTTCCACGGCACGGTCCAGGTGCCCGACCGCCTCCGCTGTGCCGTTGTACAAGTCGTGACCGTACCGGTCGGTCGCCAACGCTGATCACCTCGTCACGAGAGCCTTACGGGAGCGATGCCTGAGGGCGGGCGCGCCGCTACGGCGGACGCCCTCCCTCCCATGGAGCCAGCAACAGGCGACGGGGCACAGTCCCTGAACAGGTGATGCCGCCGGAGAGCGGGATGACGCCGCCGGCACCTGTCGGCCGAGGAGGTCCGGCGAACATGTCTCCCGACCGTCACCCGGTTGACAGGCGGACGACCCGAGCCAAAGACCTTCTCGGAAAGTATGATCAGGCGATGTCTGACATGACCGAGACCACGCCTGGCTGGCTGAGCGTCGACGAGCTGAACGCCGCCAGGGGGCAGATGCCGATCCTGTACGTCGAAGCCGTGCCGGTACGGGTGGACGACAGCGGCGAAGTCAGCAGCATCGGACTGCTCCTGCGGATCGGTGCTGACGGAACGATCAGCCGGACGCTGGTGTCCGGCCGGGTCATGCACCACGAGCGGGTGCGCGACGCGCTGCTGCGTCATCTGGAGAAGGACCTCGGCCCGGTCGCCCTGCCCCGTATCCCGGCGTCGCTCCAGCCGTTCACGGTCGCCGAGTACTTCCCCACCGCGGGCATCACGCCCTTCCACGACCCGCGCCAGCACGCCGTGTCCCTCGCGTACATCGTGCCGGTCACCGGCGACTGCCGCCCGCGGCAGGACGCGCTGGACCTCGTCTGGGTCAGTCCTCAGGAGGCCGCCTCCGCGGCCTTGCAGAACGAGATGCCGGGCGGTCACGGCGTCCTCCTGAAGCAGGCGCTCGCGCATGTCGGTCACGTCTACTGAGCGCGTCGCCGCTCGCCCTCGCGGCTGAGTCGCCACCGCGGTGTCAGGACACCGCGGTGCGGCGACCACGGCGTCAGGAGACCAGACGGGCCTCCTCCACTTCGGTGAGCCTGACCGTGCACAGGCCGCCGCGCTCGGTCTTCACGTCCGTCACCTTGAGCTGGGTGCCGGGCGCGAGGATGTACTCCTCCTCGCCGGTGAAGGCGGAGAAGCTGCGGATGCCGACGGCGCGCGCCGGTGTCACCTCGAAGAGGGTCCGCCTGCCGCGGCTGCCGAGGAAGGCGCGGGCCACGTCGGGCTCGGAGGTGCAGGAGGACACGCCCCACCAGGTGACCGTGCGGCCGACCGGGTACTGGCTGCGCAGGTCCAGCGAGACGCCGCGCCACAAGGGCCGGGTGTGGACGGGGAGGTTCGAGACCGCCGAGAACAGCAGGCGCAGGTACGGGAGGTAGGGCAGCACCTTGGTGCGGTCCGGGGCGCGCAGGACGGCGTTGATGTCGCGGTAGAAGCCGGACTCGCAGGTGTAGAGGTAGAGCGCGGCGATGGCGTCCGCGGACAGGCCGCCGGCGGCCGAGTCGGCCGACTCGTCGGCGCGCCGCTTGCCGAACTCGCGGGACCGGTCGATGTGGCGGCCGAGTCCGGTCAGCACCTTGGTCACCGGGGCGACGGCGTCCTCGAAGGCCATCAGCGGGGTGTCGAAGACCCCGGTGACGGCGGGCAGGACGAGTCCCTCGTCCTTGACGCTGGTGAGCCGCTCCAGATAGAGCTGGTGCAGTTCCATGGTCGACGTGATGAACGCGCCCATGCGGCTCGCGACCTCGCGGTCGGCGCCGCCTGCCCGCTGCTCGTTCCACCCCTTGCTCGGCAGCCAGTCGATCCCGTCGGCGCCCAGCGAGGCGAGGGCCTCGTTGACGGTGGCGAAGTGGTCGCCTTCGCAGAAGAGGTCGCCCTGCGCCGCCGGGTTGGCGTGGTCGATGTGCCTGACCTCGACGTCCGGGTACTTCTGCTGGAGGCGCAGGACGATCTTCTTCAGGTTGCGCGCGTGGGCGCCCCACCAGGCGAAGACGACGCCGCGGTCCTCCTCGTCGGCGTCCTGCTTGGCCTTGAGGATCTCCTCGACGATCCGTTCGGCGACGGGCCGCCAGAACACGGTGTGCCGGTCGGTGCCCATCGCGCCGTCGGCGCTGGCGGTGAGCGAGGCGTTGAGGAGCAGGACGCCCTGCGTGAGCATCGCCTGGAACCACTCGGGCGGCTGGACCGTGTCGCGCTCCTTCAGCAGGGCGCGGACGTCGGCGACCGGCGTCTTCTTGGCCATGCCGTACTTCCACATCGCCGCCGCCTTGATGATGCAGCGGATGCTGACCACCCTGCCGAACTGGCTGTCCTTCCAGTCGTTGAAGGTGTTGTCGAACATGGCGATGCCGGTGGCGCTCTCCGGCCGCGGGTACGGGTTCTGGCCGAAGACGACGACCTTCCACTTGTGCGGCGGGTGGGGCTTGAGCGCCTGGAAGGTCAGCTCCCGGACGGGGACGACCTGGGGGCTGCGGTTCCGGCCGATGAACTCGGCCGCGCCCGGCTGCGCCTCGATGACGGGCTTCAGGAGCGGAAGCCAGGCCTCCCCGCCGCCGGTGAAGAGCTCGGTGAGGCCCAGCGGGTCGTTCGGGTCGGGCTGGGCCGGCGTGGTGGTGGCGTCGGTCATGGAGGAAGGACTCCCGGTGGTCGTACCTGAATGAGGAAGGTGGGGATGGCCGGGCGGCAGGCCGGGCCCGGCCGGGTCAGCGGCGAAAGGAATGCCCTTTCGGCGGCACGATGCGCACCCGCTGCGTGGGCGGCGCGCTCTCGATGCCGGCGAGCTGCGCGGTGATGGTGGTGCGCAGCTCGTCGTCGTCCTCGAACCAGTGGTCGTGGAAGAGCGTGTAGCCGGTCCACATCAGGTTGGCGCAGACCCGGGCCGGAACCCGGCCGGTCCGGGCGCCCATGCCGACCAGCGCCACCGACCGGATGCTGCCCGGCGCCCGGCGGTTCTGCCGGTGGACGGCCTGGAAGGCCGCGGCGCACGCCAGGGCCACGTTCAGCGTGTCCCGCACGTTCTGCGAGGACTGCTCCATCGTCGGCGTCGAGATCAGGTACCGCGGGGTGGTCGCCCCGGACGGGACGCAGACCGCGCTGCCGACCGGGAGCCTCCCGGCGAACCTGTCGCGGATCGCCCGCTGCACGCGCAGCTGGATGCCCGCCCCGAGGTGCCGCTTGATGACGGCGTCGACTCCGCCGTCCATCCGGCCAAGGGAATTGGTCGGGGTGACCCAGGCGTCGACGTCCTCGTCGAGGATCGAGCCACGGCGGATCTCCATGCCCGGGGTGTCGGCGAACGCCGCCCGCCAGGCCTCCACCACGCCCTCGTTGACGTCGGTCAGCACGACCCTGAGCGTGGTCCCCATACGGCTGTCAGTCATCGTCCACCCCTCCCGGGAAACGGTCTCTCCAACTCCTCCGACGCTAGTGGTGACCACTGACAACGCCGGTGGCGGAAGGGAGCGATGACCTGCCGTCAGCCTGCCGGGCCGTCGGGTTCCGGGCCGGCGCGGGGCGGGTGGGGGCCGGAGGGTGGCCCCGGGCACGCGACGTGGATACCGAAGCGCCCGGGGCCCCCTCTCGGCCGGGCGGCGCAAGGGGGAATTGCGCCGCCGGCCGTACTCGCGGCGCGTGCCGGGAACGCGACATCGTGGCGTTGTCCGCACCGGCTGCGGCCCGCGAATTCCCAGCGCGCCGCCGTCTCCCGCCCGTCGTCCCCCCCGGGCCGACAGGCACCGGGCCCCAGCCCCAGGTCGGGCGCTACGTGTCCGGCAGCGCCCCCCGCCGGCGGCGGAGGTCGGACACTGAGCACCACTCTCCAGGGGTGACGGGAGGCGCGTGGTTTCTGCGCTCCGATTCTCACCGGTGTCACGCCCGCATTCCACGTAAAGGAACTGCAGAGAATTGCCGGCCGCGCCGGGTTGGCCGTCACCACTCGTGGCCGGTCCGTGGACACGGAGGGTGCTCGACCCCTCCCGCGCGGGGGCCTGTCGCCCGTACCGTAGGAGCCGTACGAGCCGAGGAGGCACAGCATGAGCGCGTCGCCGCCGCACGAGCCGGGTTCCGCCGACGTCAGTCCGTACCGCATCACGGCCGGTCAAGGGCCGCAGACCCTCGCCGAGCTCCGCGCGGAGCTCGCCGGCATCGATCCCGTCGAACTGGCCGCTTTCGACGCCCGGCTGGGTGCCGCCCGCTTCGGGCGCGAACACGAGGCGGTCATCACCGAGGCGCGGCATCTCGTCGCGCTGCGCACCCGGCCCGAAGTGCGGCAGGCGATCCGGGCGTCGCTGGCCGGGGAGACGGAGCTGATGACTGTCGAGGACCTGTTCGCCGAGCTCGACAAGGGCACCGCCCCGTGACCCGCTGGGCCGTCGAGATCCCCCGCAGGCTCTACCACGAGATCGCGCGCCTCTCCCCCGGCGGGCGTCGCGCGCTGCACGACGCCCTCGCCGCTCTGGCCGAGGACCCGCGCCCCGCCGAGTCCCGGACCGAGCCGGTACGGTCCGCGGAACTCCGCCGGGTCGCGACGGCGCCGGCCTCCGACAACGGCATGACCATCACGCTGCTGTACCGCGTCCACGAGCCCGCCCCGGGCAGGCCGGGGCGCGTCGAGATCATCTTCCTCGTCGCCGGCCCCTGAGCGGCACCGCCCCTCCGTAAGGAGGAACGTGCGGTGGCGCCTTGGGGTTCCCCGCTCTGATGTGACGTTCCTCCACGGCTCCATGTCTTTCCGTCACGGCCGCCGCCCGCGCATACTCCAGGCCCCAACGATTGGAGCTGAGGGCACAGATGACGTCGGGTACGGTCTCCGCGGCAGCCTCGGGCACATGGCGGCTCGGTGATCTCACGGTCAACCGGATCGGGTTCGGCGCCATGCGCCTCACCGGCAGCGCCGCCTTCCACGAAGGCGTCCCCCGCGACCGCGGTCAGTCGATCGCCGTCCTGCGCCGCGCCGTCGAGCTCGGTGTGAACCACGTGGACACCGCCGCTTTCTACTTCTCCCGGCTGCGCTCCGCCAACGAGCTGATCAACGCGGCTCTGGCGCCGTACGCGGACGACCTCGTCATCGCCACCAAGGTCGGACCGACCCGCGACGCGTCCGGCGAATGGGTCGCATCGGCGCGGCCCGAGCAGTTGCGCGGACAGGTCGAGGAGAACCTGCGCCAGCTCGGCCGTGACCACCTCGACGTGGTGAACCTGCGCATCATGGGCCAGACATCCGTCAGCGAGCACTTCGGGGCCCTCGCCGAACTGCGCGAGGCCGGACTCGTCCGGCACCTCGGCATCTCCAACGCCCGGCCCGAGCACCTGGCCCAGGCACGGGCGATCGCACCGGTGGTGTGCGTGCAGAACGCCTTCGGGATCGGCTCGCGGAGCGGGAGGGAGATGCTCGCGGCGTGCGCGGAGCACGGCATCGCGTTCGTGCCCTTCTTCTCCATCGCCGGACAGGGGCGCGAGGCCGGTGCCGTCCAGGCGGAGCACGACGAGGTCCTCGCCGTCGCCGACGCGCACGGCGCCTCGCCGGCGCAGGTACGGATCGCGTGGAGCCTGCGCCAGGGCGCCCATGTGCTGGCCATCCCCGGGACGGGCAACCCGGACCACCTCGCCGCCAACGTGGCGGCCGGCGCCATCCGGCTGACGGAGCAGGAGGTCCGGCTCCTCGACTCGGTCGGCGGCGCCGCTTCCTGACGCGGCGGCCCGGTGCCGTGCGCCGGTCAGCCCGTACGCCGGGCGGCGGCGCGGGCGCGGGACAGCGCCCGGCCGCCGAGGGCCGTGGCGAGGAGGCCCACGACGAGGGCGACGTAGGCGCCGCCCAGGCCGTTTCCGGTGCCGAGGCCGCCACCGGCGGTGGCCGCGACCAGTCCGCCGAGGACGAGGCTGACGACGCCCGCCACGATGGCCGGCACGGCGCCGGGACGGCGGGCCGGGCGCGTCAGGGCACGCCACGCGATGATCACGCCGACGAGGCCGATGACCGCGCCCACGGAGGAACCGACGCGTCCGAGGCTGAAGGTGTAGACGCTCGCGGCGAGCAGCTGGTCGGTGGCCATGGGGCGCTCCTTCTCGTACGGCTGCCGGGCACGGGAATGCGCTCGGCTGGTGCCGATCGTGCCCGCCGGGCCCGTCGCCGGTCGTCCGGCAGGCGCAGACACTTCGCGCTGCCGCGACTGCGGCAGGTGCGGCGCGGATACCGCGGCCGCGGTAGTCCGCCGCTGCTCCCTCAGGTGGATGCGCCTCGGCCGGCGGCCGGTCAGCCTGGCGCACGACGACGGGAGAGGTGGGCGCGCGACGGCGGGCGCGCGACTCATCCTTCACGCATCCGCACTCATCCCCCGTCTGAGTATCCGCACCGACGCGGGCCTCGGCGCGCGGCTCCTACGCTCCTGGTCATGATCTTCGTACGGGGCGATCGCCCGACCTCCGCCCGCGTGACCCTGTGGTTCCTCTGCGGCCTGCTCGTCGTGGGCGCGGGCATCGCCGGTGAGTGGCTGTGGAACGGAACCCCGTACCCGCGGCCGATCCCGACCGGGTCGCCGCACGGCTCAAGGCCCAGGCGCAGCGGGTGTACGCCGAGGCGGCGCTGCCCGGGGAGGCCGATCCGTACTCCCGTGTGGAGACGGGCACCTGCTACTACCGCGGGCTGCGGTCCTTCGCCCACATCGACCAGGGGCGCCGCGACGTGCGCAGCTTCGAGCTGTCCTGGCAGGTCAGCGGCGTGGCGGAAGGCACCGCCCGTGCCGCGCAGGAGCGGACCCGCCGCCGCCTGGAGCGCGACGGCTGGAAGCTCACGAGCGAGGACATCTCCGACCGTGGATTCCGGTTCGAGCAC
Organism: Streptomyces sp. NPDC127114; assembly: GCF_042677525.1. NCBI lineage: Bacteria > Bacillati > Actinomycetota > Actinomycetes > Kitasatosporales > Streptomycetaceae > Streptomyces > Streptomyces sp. NPDC127114. The sequence goes on along the minus strand of NZ_JBHXTJ010000020.1, from coordinate 82,372 downwards.
CCGGGGACCGGCGACAAGGTGGACGTGGACTGGTACGAGCCCACGGGGACCTACGTCATGAGCACGTACGCCCCCTGCGGCGAGCTTCCGGACGGCTTCGACGCGTACCACTGGCCGGCGGCGGACTGGGCGCCCCGGAAGCAGCGCACCGGCACCGGGGTCGCTTCGGAGTGACTCCGTCAGCTCCGGAGACGGGCGTTGAGGCGCGCCGCCTGCCGGGTGAGGTGGTCGCGCTCGGCGAGGTTCGTGGCCTTGCCGGCCGCGTCGGCGTAGAGCCGGGCCGCCGTCGCCAGGTCGCCGTCGCGCTCGTGGAGGTACGCCGCGACCGCCGCGTACCGGGGCAGTGAGCCGTCGAGTTCCGCGAGCGCCGCCAGGCCCGCCCGCGGCCCGTCCGCCTCACCGACGGCCACCGCGCGGTTGAGCCGCACGACCGGGCTGTCGGTCAGGCCGAGGAGTTCGTCGTACCACTCGACGATCTGCACCCAGTCGGTCTCCTGGGCGGTGGGCGCGTCGGCGTGGAGCGCGGCGATGGCGGCCTGGGCCTGGAACTCGCCGAGCCTGTCGCGGGCCAGGGCCGCCTGCAGGACCTCGACGCCCTCGGTGATCGACGCGGTGTCCCACCGGCTCCGGTCCTGCTGGGCGAGCGGCACCAGGCTGCCGTCGGGCGCGGTCCGGGTGGCGCGCCGGGCGTGGTGGAGCAGCATGAGGGCGAGCAGCCCGGACACCTCGGGGTGGTCGACGGCGGCGGCGAGCTGCCGGGTGAGCCGGATGGCCTCGGCAGCGAGGTCGACGTCGCCGGAGTAGCCCTCGTTGAAGACCAGGTAGAGGACGCGCAGCACGGTGGCCACGTCGCCGGGCGTGTCCAGTCGTACGCCGGAGACGGTGCGCTTGGCGCGGCTGATGCGCTGGGCCATGGTGGCCTCGGGCACCAGGTAGGCCTGGGCGATCTGGCGGGTGGTCAGCCCGCCGACGGCGCGCAGCGTGAGGGCGACGGCGGACGAGGCCGTCAGGGACGGGTGTGCGCAGAGGAAGTAGAGCCGGAGCGTGTCGTCCGCGGCGGGCACGGGTCCGGGTGCCGGCTCCTCGGTGAGGAGGTCCTCGCGGCGGCGTCGGGCGGTGTCGGCGCGGGTCGCGTCGAGGAACCTGCGCCACGCGACGGTGACCAGCCAGCCCTTGGGATCCCGTGGCGGTTCGGCCGGCCAGACGCGGAGCGCCTCGACGAGTGCGTCCTGGACGGCGTCCTCGGCCGCCGCGAAGTCTGCTCCGCGGCGGACGAGGATCCCGAGCACGCCGGGCGTGAGGCTCCTGAGCAGGGCCTCGTTCATCGGGGAGGTCACTCCGTGATGGTGGGCGGCGCGGAGAGGAAGGGGCGCAGCTCCAGCCACTCGTGGATCGGCCGGCCGCCGGCCCCGGGGGCGGCCGACAGCTCCCCGGCCAGCTCGACGGCGCGCTCGTAGCTGTCGACGTCGATCACCATCCAGCCGGCGATGAGGTCCTTGGTCTCGGCGAACGGGCCGTCGGTGACCGGCGGGCGCCCTTCGCCGTCGTAGCGGACGAAGGTGCCCTCGGGTGCGAGCGCCTGGCCGTCGACGTACTCACCGGTCTTCTCGAGCCGGGCGGCGAAGTCGTGCATGTACTGCATGTGTGCCGAGATCTCCTCGGGCGTCCACTGGTCCATGGGCACGTCGTTGACCGGGGCCGGGGCGCCGCGGTAGTGCTTCAGGAGCAGGTACTTGGCCATGGCGTTCTCCTCGTGCTGGTGCGACCCATTGTGGTCGCGTTCACCCCGGGGACGGAGCCGGACCCGCGTTCTCGACATCGGCGCACGGATTTCTTTCGACTTCTTTCCTCGGCGTTCTTGTTGTCGGTCCCGGCCCGTAGGCTTCGCCCACGAAGACCAGGACGAGTACGGGCACGGGCACGGCACAGCGCAGGGGGGCATGGTGGCGGGGGCGGACCAGAGGTGGGAGTCGGTTCTCGACGGGGTCGTGGTGTACGCGCAGGGGGCGCTGTGCACGCGACGGGCGCGGGGCGTCGTGCCGTCGGACGGGCGGGTTCGGGTGACGGGACTGCCGCGGACCGTGGACGCGGGTTCCCTGCGGGCCCGGGTGCTCGGCGGTTCGGGCGTACGCGTCACCGAGGCGCGGATCGAGACCGAGGCCGAGCCGGCCGACGACGGCGACCGGGACGCGCTGCTGCGCGAGGTCGAGCGACTGCGCGAGGAATGCGCCGCGGCGCGGGCGCGCCGGCAGCGACAGCTGGTGCTGATCGACGAGGTCGCGGCCCTGCGTCCGGTGCCGCCGCCGCGCAGGCGGGACGACCCGCCGCACCGGGCCACGCCGGTCGAGGCGTGGCTGGAACTCGCCGGGTTCGTCGACGAGCGGCTCACCGGGCTGCACACGCGCCTCGCCGAGCTCGACCTGGAGCTGCGGGACGTGGAGCACGAGCTGTCCGTCGCCGAGGACAGGTTCGGCCGGGCCTCCACCGCCCGGCCGTCCGCGCGCGTGGCCACCACCGTGTGCGCGGTCGTCACGCTCGACGGCGCGCCCGGCGAGGACGGCGGCGTCGTGGAGCTGGAGCTGGAGTACGGCGTGGCCGGCGCTGTCTGGGTGCCCGCGTACCGGCTGTCCTGTCGCCGGCAGGACGGCGACGGGCAGCTGGTGCTGCGCGCCTCGGTCGCCCAGCGCACCGGTGAGGACTGGACCGGGGTGCGGGTCGCGCTGGCGACCGCCGATCTGCGCCGCCGTACCGATCTGCCGCGCCTCGGCTCGCTCCGGATCGGGCGGAGTCAGCCCGCGCCCGCGCCCGCGGGCTGGCGCGAGCCTCCGCCGGGGCTCGCCGATCTGTTCACGTCGTACGACGCCCAGGCCGGGCGGCTGCGCCGACCGCGCACGGCCGCCGGGTCCGCCGCAGCGGCGGCGGGGCCGAGGGTCGTCGGGGCCTCCCCCGCTCCCGTACCACCCCCACCGATGCCTCCACCGTCGATGCCGGCGCCGGTACCGGTACCGCAGGCTCCCGGGGCGGCGTACGGCGCGTCGCCCGAGGTCATGCGCGGTGCGCCCCGCGGCCGGGCGGCGGCACCCGCTGCCGCGCCGGCGTTCGCGCCGGCGCCGATAATGCCCGCCGCCCCCGGCATGGCCGGTCCGCCGCCGCCTCCGACGGGAGGGTCGGTCCTGGCAGGAGCGGCGCCGGCGCAGTCCGCGCCCGCGGAGCCGGTGTCCGGTCCGCCGCGGCCGAGCGGTGACGAACTCGACTACGCCGCCCTCGTGCTGTGCGGCCCGGACGAGAAGGGCGAGCGCCGGGGGCGGCTGTTCCCCGGCGGCCCGTCCGACGCGGTGGCGGACCAGCACCGGCGCCGTGCCGAGACGGTCGGCGCGCTGCCGCTGCCCCGGCACGCCGTGCGGCCACGGGAGTCGGCCGGTTCCTTCGACCACCGCTTCGACGCGGCCGCCCGCGCCGACATCCCGTCGGACGGCACCTGGCACACCGTCACCGTCGGCGAGGTCGCCGTCGGTCTGCGCACCGAGTACCTCACCGTGCCGTCCGTGGAGCAGACCGTCTACGCGACGCTGGTGCTGTCCAACACGTCCGGTCAGGCGCTGCTCGCGGGTCCCGTGGAGGTCAGCGTCGACGGCGAGTTCCTGCTGACCACCGGGCTGCCGACGCTCGCCCCGGGCGCGGTACGGCGCGTGGGTCTCGGGCCGGCCGAGGGCGTCCGGGTCACCCGGCGCACGAACCTGCACGAGTCGACGGCGGGTCTGCGCGGCGGCACGACCGTGCTCGACCACCGGGTCCACGTCGAGCTGGCGAACACGCTGGCCCGGCCCGTCACCGTCGAGGTGCGCGAGCGGGTGCCGGTCACCTCCGAGGCGGACGTCAGGATCGAGGAGCGGGCCGACTGGACGGCTCCGGAGGACGGTGCCGGAAGGACGGACGACTCCGGGCGGCCGCAGGAGTCGCCGGGTTCCCCGGGGCCGGAGGGGGCGGAGCACCACGCCGCCGGCACCCGCGTCTGGCGGGTCGCGCTGCCCGCCGGCGGCACCGCCGTCCTCGACGGCGGCTACGAGATCCGCATCCCGGCCGGCAAGGCCCTGGTCGACGGCAACCGCAGGAGCTGACACACCCATGACCACGGCCCCGAAGAACACCCCGGCCCCGGCCGACGCGGTCTCCGAGCCACCGGCGGCCCCGCCGGTCGCGCTTCCCGTCACCTCCGTCACCTGTCTGGAGGACCGGGCCCACGTCGAGCGCACCGCCGTGCTCGACCTGGAGGCGGGCGTGCGGCGGCTGCGGCTCGGACCGGTCGGCGCGCCGGCCGTCGACCGCACGCTGCACGCCGAGCTGACGGCGGATCATCCGGTGAACGTGCTCGACGTGCGGATCGTCCGCAGCCGGCAGCCGTCCACGCCCGGTCCTTCCGCCGACGACTCCGCGCTGCGCGCACGCGTCCACGCCCTGGAGGAGGAGCGCTCCGACGGGGAGCGGCGCCGGGACCGGCTGAAGGCCCGGCTCGACCTGCTCGGCCGGCTCGCCGCCGACCTGCTGCGGGAGATCGGCGAGGGCGCCGGGACGGGTGAGACCGACACGACGCGCTGGGCCCGCGAACTCGACCGGGTGGACGCGGAACGCGACACGTACGGCGAGGAACTGCGGGCCCTGGAGGCCCGGCTGGCGACGCTCGCCACGGAACTCGCCGAGACCGAGCAGGCCTTGTACGGGTCGGAGGAAGAGCACGCCGAGCTGGTCGGCCATGTCGAGCTGACGGTGGAGTCCGCCGTCGCCGGTCCGGCGCGGCTGCGTCTCGGGCATCTCACCCCGTGCGCGCTGTGGCGGCCCGCCTACCGCGCAGTGCTCGACGGGGACTCGCTGACGCTGGAGACCGAGGCCGTGGTGTGGCAGCGCACCGGCGAGGACTGGTCGGACGTGCGGCTGACGCTGTCGACCGCCAGGTCGTCGCTGGCCACCGATCCGCCGCGGCTGACCGAGGACCGGCTGACGCTCAAGGACCGCTCGGCGGAGGAGCGCCGGACGATCGCGGTCGAGCTGCGCGAGGAGGAGACCTCCGCGCTCGGTCCGCTGCCCGTGCTCGGGCTGCCGGGCGTGGACGACGGCGGCGAGGCGCGGGTGCTGACCGCCCCGGTGCCGGTGCGCGTCCCGAGTGACGGCCGCGCGCACCGGGTGCCGCTGTCGGCGTTCACCACCTCGGTGCGCAGCGAATACGCGTGCTCGCCCGAGCTGTCGCCGCTGGTCACGCAGGTGGCGCGGTTCGACAACGGGTCGGGGCACGCGCTGCTCGCGGGGCCGGTGGACCTGATCCGCGGCGGCGGCTTCGTCGGACGCGGCACGCTGGACTTCACGGCTCCGGGCGCGCCCGTCGAGCTGGCCTTCGGCAGCCGGGACGACCTCCGGGTGGTCCGCAGGACCGAGGAGACCCGCGACACCACGGGGCTCGCCCAGCGGACCGTGGTCACCCGCACCGTCCGGCTCCATCTGTCGCGCTTCTCCGCTCCCGGCGAGCAGGGCGAGCGCGTGGTCGTCGTCCGGGAGCGGATACCCGTCTCGGAGGTGTCGGCGGTCCAGGTACGGCTCCGCAAGGAGGCCTCCTCCCCCGCGCCCGACGCCCTCGACGCGGACGGCATCGTCCGCTGGGACGTGGCGCTCCCGCCGGGCGGCCGACGCACGGTCACGCTGGTCTACGAGGTCTCCGCGAAGGGCTCGGTGGTCGGCATCTGAACGCGACGGGCGGGCGCCGGCGACTCGCCGTCGCCCGCCACGGAAGGTCAACGGCCCTGAAGGGACTTGACGTTGTCGCCGAAGGTCCAGTTCTTCGAGCCGTCCCAGTTGGCGGACCAGGTCATCAGGCCCTTGAGGGCGCCGGCGTAGCGGGTCCAGGCCTGGGCCACGGCTGACGGGGCCATGTAGCCGCCGCCCGCCCCCGGCTGGGCGGGGAGGCCGGGTACCTGCTTGTCGTACGGGACGCGGATCGTGGTGCCCTGGACGACCAGGCCGCGGTTGAGGCAGTCGGTCTGGGCGACGAAGCCGGTGACGGTGCCGGCGGAGTAGGAGTCGCCGGAGCAGCCGTACATGCTGCCGTTGTAGTACTGCATGTTGAGCCACCACAGGCGGCCGTTGTCGGCGTACTTCTTGACGATCGGGAGGTAGGCGCCCCAGATCGAGCCGTAGGCGACGCTGCCGCCGGTGACGTACGCCGTCTCCGGGGCCATCGTCAGGCCGAAGCCGGCGGGCATGCGGGCGAGGACGCCGTCGATGATGTGCACGAGATTCGCCTGCGAGGCGGACAGGGTGCCGATGCTGCCGCTGCCGACGAGGCCGGTCTCGATGTCGATGTCGATGCCGTCGAAGTTGTACGTCTTCAGGATCGGCACGATCGTCTCGATGAAGCGGTCGGCGACGGCCCGGGAGCTGAGGTCGATGCCGGCGGCGGCGCCGCCGACGGACAGCAGGACGGTGGCTCCGGCCGCCTTGGCCCGGCACATCTCGGCGGGGGTGGGGACGCGGACGGTGCTGTCCATGCCGTCCTCCCAGAGCACCGTGCCGTCGGAGCGGATGACGGGGAAGGCGGCGTTGATCACGTTGTAGCCGTGGGCGGCGAAGCGCGGGTCGTCGATGGGCGCCCAGCCGAAGGGCGGGTGGACGCCGTTGGCGGCGCCGTCCCAGTTCTCCCAGTAGCCCTGGAGCACCTTTCCGGCGGGCCTGGGCTTGAGGGCACAGGTCTCCGCGACGGTCCCGGCGGGCCGGCTGCCAGTGCCGGCAGCGACGGCCGGAACCGCGAGGGCGGTGACGCCGGCGAGCAGGGTGGCGAGCCCCGCTCCGAGGGCGTGGGCGATCCGATGACCTGGCATGCGTGCTCCTTGGGACGTGGGGGGATGGTCCTGAGCAATGGCGAGCGCGGGGCCGGAGGCGGGGCGTGTGGTGCGACCCCTCGACCTCGACCGTAGATTGGTCCAGACCAAGCGTCAACACCACGGAGTCTGGGCGACGCTGACGGTATGTCGGCCAGCCACGCTCAGCATGTCCGCCGTGTCAGTCGGTGGGGACGAGCCGGTCCAGTTCGTGGCCGATCGCCTTGCGGAGGTCGTCGTGGCGCGCTCCGAGGCGGAAGGGCTCGGCAGTCCAGTGGTCGCGCGGGTAGAGCCACACCGGCATGTTCACGAGCTCGGGCGGCTCCCAGGAGTAGCGGGGCCAGATGTGGGCGTGCAGGAACGGGTCCTTGTTGCCGAGGATCTCGAGGTTGACGCGGCGGAAGGCCGGATCCTGACTGCCGCAGGCACGTTCGACGGCCTCGGCGAAGCGGTCCAGGTCGTCGAGGTACGCGCGGCGCCTGGACCTCGGCAGATCCGAGAGTCGCTCGACGTCGGGTTCGTCCACGAGGAGGACCGAGTAGCCAGGCAGGAACTGGACGTCGCCGATCACGGCGAAGCTCGCGTCGAGCCGTCGTATCACTGTCGGGTTCTCGCCACGGAGCGCGGCTCCGATGCGGTCGGTACGCCAGTCGGCGTGTGTTGCGTCAGCCATGCCGCGAACCTATCTGTCGCGCCCTATCGTGAGGCGTGAGGTGCGAGGCGGCGGCCGAGGAGGGTGGAGATCATGAACGGACCGAGCAGCGGGTCCGCCGGGTCCCGGTCCCATCCGGTCTTCGCGCGCGTCTACGCCAAGGTCGCCGGACCCGCCCTCGACAGGGCCGGGGCCGCCGAGCACCGTCGACGGCTGCTGGCCGGGCTCACGGGTGACGTCGTCGAGGTCGGGGCCGGGAACGGGCTGAACTTCGGCCACTACCCGCCAGGCGTACGACGCGTGCTCGCCGTCGAGCCGGAACCCCGGCTCCGCGCGCTGGCCCGCGAAGCCGCCCGCACGGCACCGGTGCCGGTGGAGGTCACCGCCGGGATCGCCGAGGACCTGGCCGCGCCGGACGCCTCGTACGACGCGGCGGTCGTCTGCCTCACCCTGTGCTCGGTGACCGATCCAGGTGCCGCGCTCTCCGAGCTCCGGCGCGTGCTGCGGCCCGGCGGCGAACTCCGTTTCTTCGAGCACGTGCGGGCCGAGTCGCCCGGCATGCGCCGCGTCCAGCGCGTCCTCGACGCCACGGTCTGGCCCCGGCTGGCGGGCGGCTGCCACACCGGACGCGACACGCGCGCGGCGATCACGGCCGCGGGCTTCTCCCTCGCCTCGATCGACACCTTCTCGTTCCCCGAGACCCGCGTCCCCTCGCCGGCCGCGACGCACATCCTCGGCACCGCGGTACGCCTCCCCGACTGACCCGCCACCTGGATCCAGACCCGGATCCGCGTCGTCGTCCCTGGTTCTCCGGATCCGATCAGTTTCGGAGAAGCCTCCGGCCGCATGTGATCCCTAGCATGGAGATCAGCCAACAAGAGCTCGAACAGACAGCGCACAAGGAGTAGTTCAGCCATGACCGCGAAGAAGACCACCCGCAGCACCAAGACGACCGACGCCGACACCGACGGGTTCACCGCCGAGGAGCGCAGCGCGATGAAGGCCCGCGCCAAGGAGGTGCGGGCGGCCTCGCGCGCCGGTTCGGCCGCCGACAAGGCGGCCGCGGCGGAGGCCGAGGTCGTCGCCAAGATCGCCGAAATGCCGGAGGCGGACCGCGTCCTCGGCGAGAAGGTCCACGCCCTGGTCAAGGCCACCACGCCGGAGCTCGCGCCGAGACTCTGGTACGGCATGCCCGCCTACGCCAAGGACGGCAAGGTGCTCTGCTTTTTCAAGCCGGCGTCGAAGTTCAAGGCCCGGTACGCCACCCTGGGCTTCAGCGACGTCGCCGGCCTGGACGACGGCGTCATGTGGCCGACCGAGTTCGCCCTCACGGGCCTCGGCCCGGCCGTCGAGGAGCGGATCGCCACGCTCCTCAAGACCGCGGCGAACTGATCCCGATCACGCCACCGGCGCGCCGCGGACCGGATCCGGGTCACTGCTCAGGACCGGGCCCCCCGGAATCGACGCCGGTGCCGGCTTCGGTGCCGGCCTCTGTGCCGGCTTCGGTGCGGGCCTCGGCGTCGGCTTCGCTGCCGGCTGCGGCGCCGCTGTCCAGCAGGGCGGCGAACAGGCTCGTCGCCTCCGCGCCTCGGGGCAGGTCGCTGACCTGGCCGTCGCCGACCTCCACGACCTGCCAGGTGCCGGTGCCGGCGAGGCGGGCCAGGTCGGTGGTGACGAAGCGGCAGCCGAGTGCACGGACCAGCGGTCGTACGGCCGACAGGTCGGGGGCGGGTCGGACCAGTGGCGTGTCCGGGTGCGGGCCGACGAGGACCGGCCGACCGTCGAGCCACCAGACCCGGGCCTCCTCGGCGCGGCCGTCGGCATCGCGCACGTACCGCTCGAAGCGGCGCAGCACCACCCCGCCCGCCAGGAACTCGCCCTGCAGCTCGACGAACCGCCCGACCACCCGTCGCAGGCCGGCGGTGTCGGCGAGGTCGGGCACGAAACAGGCCCGCGCCCATTCGTGCTTGCGGGACTTCACGTAGTCCTTGACCACGGCCGGGCCCCGCCCGCCGAGTCCGGCGGCCGCCGCCGCAAGCGCCGCGTCCTGCGGCATCCCCGTGCCCGGGATCCAGGTGCTCGGCGGCGTGAGGCCGGCGAAGGTCGCGTACCAGCCGGGCAGCTCATGGGCGCGGGCGTAGTCACGGGACGGAGTGAGCAGCGTGCGGCCGCGCTCGGCGAGCGCCGCCTCCATCGCCGCGTACGCCGTCCGGGGCAGCATCCAGCCCCGGTACCAGAGCGGTTCCGGTCCGGCCGGGACCCGCCGTACCGCCTCCCGTGCGTCTCCGGCGAGCAGCGCGTCGTGGTCGACGACCGCGTACCCGCCACCGAGGTCCTCGGCCTGCCGCGCCTCCCCCGCGTAGTGCGGGTCGGGGCGGCGCGGGCGCAGCGGATCGGACGGGAGGACGAGCATCGTGCGCCCGTCCGAGCGGGGTTGCTCGAAGGACTCCGAGCGGGACTGCGAGAGGGACTCCGCGCGGGGGTGCGAGAGGGGCTGGGCGAGAGGCTCTGACATGGGCCGAAGCGTAGGGCGGCGGCGTCCTGGCCGAAACGGGTTTCCGCCCCGCCGACGGAGTTACCCGTTCCGGTGGTTTGGCCGAACTACATGTAGACCGGATAGATGCCTGAGGCATGTAGTGGAGGGGTCAGCCGTCTTCGGAACCCGGTGACCGACGACCGACCACCGACGACCGAGACCGAGACCGATGAGCGGCCGACCCATGACCGGTGACAGCCGGCCCCTGACCGACGACCGACCACCGACCACCGCCGTCTGTGAGGCCCCCATGACCGAAGTCGTGGCCTTCCCCCAGAACCGTACGTGCCCCTACCACCCGCCCACCGCCTACGACCCGCTCCGCGACGAACGCCCGCTGTCCCGTGTGACCCTGTGGGACGGACGGCAGGTGTGGTTCGTCTCCGGCCACCAGGCCGCCCGTGCGCTCCTCGCCGACCAGCGGCTCTCCACCGACTCCACCCATCCCGCCTTCCCGATCCCGACGGAGCGCGCCGCCGGCGTGCGCAGGCGGCGCCGGGCCGCGCTGCTGGGATGGGACGACCCCGAGCACAACACCCAGCGGCGGATGCTGATCCCGAGCTTCACCGTCAAACGCATCGAGGGTCTGCGGCCGCGCATCCAGGCGACCGTGGACCGGCTCATCGACGACATGGAGGCGGCGGGACCACCGGCCGAGCTGGTGAGCGCGTTCGCGCTGCCCGTGCCCTCGATCGTCATCTGCGACCTCCTCGGCGTGCCGTACGAGGACCACGACTTCTTCGAGGAGCAGTCCCGGCGGCTGCTGCGCGGACCGACGAGCGAGGACACCGAGGACGCGCTGGCGCGGCTCGAGGACTATCTCGGCGACCTGATCGACGGCAAGCGCGGCAGACAGGGCGAGGGCGTGCTCGACGACCTCGTCGCCCGGCAGCTGCGGGACGGGACGCCCGACCGCGAGGAGCTGGTGCAGCTGGCGAGCATCCTGCTGATCGCGGGGCACGAGACCACGGCGAACATGATCTCCCTGGGCACCTACACGCTGCTGCGTCACCCCGAGCGCCTCGCGGAGCTGCGCGCCGATCCGGGGATCCTGCCGGAGGCGGTCGAGGAGCTGCTGCGGTTCCTGTCGATCGCGGACGGGATGCTGCGGGTCGCGCGCGAGGACGTCGAGGTCGGCGGGGTGGTGATCCGCGCGGGCGAGGGCGTGGTGTTCTCGACCTCGCTGATCAACCGTGACGCCGGGACCTACGCCGATCCGGACAGCCTGGACTGGGTGCGCTCGGCGCGGCACCATCTGGCGTTCGGCTACGGGATCCACCAGTGCCTGGGGCAGAACCTGGCCCGCGCGGAGCTGGAGATCGCGCTCGGGACGCTGCTGCGCAGGCTGCCGGGGCTGCGGCTCGCGGCACCCGCCGAGGAGATCCCGTTCAAGCCCGGGGACACGATCCAGGGGATGCTCGAACTCCCCGTGACGTGGTGAGGGACCGATGATGCGCATCTCCATCGACACGGACGTCTGCATCGGCGCCGGCCAGTGTGCCCTGGTCTCCCCCGACATCTTCACCCAGGACGACGACGGCTTCGGCACGGTCGTCGCGGGCCGTGAGAACGGCGCGGGCGGCCCGCTGGTCCGCGAGGCCGCCCGCGCCTGTCCCGTACGTGCCATCACCGTGGAGGAGGTGACGGCGTAGGCCGTGGTGGGTGATCAGACGGCGCCGTCGCGCAGGAGCAGCCGGGCCACGGTCCGGGCCGGCTGCTCCAGCTCGGTCTCCACGGCGGCGGCCCGCTCCCGACCGAGCTCGAGACCCGGCTCCTGCGCTGCCGTCCGGGCGATGTGACGGATCCGCAGGTGGGTGGGCGGGTGGGTGGCGTCGACGCAGTGACCTCGCCGTGCGGCGACGCGCCGCAGGCGCTCGTACTCGTGGGCGGGAACGCGACGGACCTCGGCCGCGACGCGCTCCCACAGGACGTCGGCCGCCTCTTCGCGCCGCCCCGCCGGGGTGTCGCGGCGGGCCGGGCCGCCGGTCCGCGTGCGGGTGGCGACGACTTCGCGGCGCAGCGCCGTCTCGGCGCTCCTCGCCGCGAGGAGCCGTTCCATCATGCCGACCGCGGCATCGCGTCCGGCGAGACGGGCGGCGGCACCGTCGGCGAGGTACTCGGCACGCTGCGAGTTCCGCAGGGTCGCCTGGTCCAGGAGCAGGATCAGGCCGTACACGCCCCAGCGCGGGAGCGCGGTGAGCAGGTTGGAGAACGTGTCCAGGAGGGAGCGGCCCCCGCTCGGCAGGAGCATGTACAGCCAGGTGGTGAGGGAGTTCAACGCGCTGCTGACCAGGAGGGAGTGCCGGGTGTCGCCGTGCGCGTAGTGGCCGAACTCGTGGCCGAGGAGCGCGACCCGCTCCTGCGGGGTGAGGACGGCCCACAGGCTCATCCCGAGGTGCAGCAGACGGCGTCGGCGGATGCCGTACGTGGTGACGCCGGCGTTCATGTCCGCGTCGAGCGCCACGACGTCGACGCCCCTGGTCCCCACCGCCGCGGCGATGTCGTCGAGGAGAGCGAAGAGCCGGGGTGCGTCGGCCCGTTCGAGCAGGGGCAGTTCTGCCTCGTGCTTGTCGAGGCGGCCGAACCGGGGGCGCAGGAGGACGGCGAGCGCGAGCAGCAGCACACCGATGACGGGCTGGGCGCCTTCGCCCCAGCCCGCGATCAGGAACCACAGGCCCAGGACCGCGACGACGAGCGTGAGCGCGTGGACGGCCAGGGCCAGGACCGTCGCCAGCACGCCGGCGGCGCCCGGCCGGGGCGGCGCGCCGGAACCGGACGCCGGCTCCTGCGCGAGGTCGGCGAAGAGCTGCTCGCCGTACCGCTGTGCCATGGCCCGCCGCAGCCGCTCGACGCGGTCGGGTTCCGGATCGGGACGGGGATCACCGTCGGCCGGGTCGACGTTCCAGTCGCAGGCGGCGCACCAGGTGACGAAGCGCGGATCGGCGGGGACGGGTTCGCCGCACGCGGGGCAGGCCTCGGTCCCCCACCCTTGCCCGGCTTCCGGCGCGGCCGGGTCGACGTCGGCCGCGTCGCCATCGGCCGGGTCGATGTCGGCCGTGTCGCCATCGGCCGGGTCGATGTCGGCCGTGTCGCCGGCGACCAGGTCGACCGCCTCCGTGACCCCCTGCGGAATCCCGCTTCTCATCCCCATCCCTCGTTTCCCGCCCCTTGTTGCTCTGCATGTGAGAGCGCGCACCCTACCGGTCCGGTCCCGCTGCGCCCCACCGGGTTTCTCCTTGTCGTGGGGCCCACGGGCGAGCTATCTTGCATTACATGGTTCCTGGTGAAGCAATGAACGAGGTGGGGGGCAAGGTCCCCAGCCAGCTCCGCAAGGGCGTACTGGAGCACTGCGTTCTTGCGCTGCTCAGGGACGGGCCGAGGTACGGAGTGGAGCTGCTCGGCGAGCTGTCGGCGGTCAGCGTGATGACCACCAGCCAGGGCACGATCTATCCGCTGCTCTCGCGGCTGCGCCGCGAGGGGCTCGTCGACACAGAACTGCGCGAGTCACCGAGCGGTCCGCCCCGCCGCTACTACACGCTCACCGCCGTCGGGCGTGCGGCACTCGCCGAGTTCACACGGGCCTGGCCGCTCTTCCGGGACGCGGTCGACCACTTCCTGGACGACTCCCCGAAAACCGCCGCCCCACCGGCCACCACGGCCCCACGGACCACTACCGCTTCTCAGAACGACTCTCAGGGGGAACCCGCATGAACACGACCGACCACCCGAGCGTCGTCGCCTACCTCGACGCCGTGGCCCGCGAGACGGCCGAACTGCCCGCCGAGCGCCGCGCCGAACTGCTGGCGGACCTGCGCGAGCACATCGAGGTCAGCGGCGCCGGCACCGAGGAACGGCTCCGCGAGGTCCTCGCCGAACTGGGCGAGCCGCGCACCGTCGCGGCCTCAGCGCTCGCCGAGGAGCCGTACCCGGCCGTGACCGCCGCATCCGTCACCTCCGCCGTGCCGGTCACGTCCGCCGAGCCGGCGCGCCCCGCCCGCTCCCGGCTGACCGTCGCCCTGCTCGCCTCGGCCGGCCTGGTCTTCCTCCTCAGCCCACCGCTGGGCGGCGTGGTCCTGCTCGCCGGTCTGGTGCTGCTCTGGGGATCGCCGTCCTGGTCGACCCGTCACAAGCTGGTGGGCACGGCCACTTCGGCGGCCGTGCCCCTCGCGGTCCTCGCCGGCTCCGTGCTGCTCGTCGGCGGCAGGCTGGGCCCGATGGAGCTGCTGGTCCTCGTGTGCGTCTCCGTCGCCCTCCCCGCCGTCGGCGCCCGGACCCTGCTGCGGGCGCTGCGCGCCTGAGGCCCTCGTGGACGGTCACCGACCGCGTTCCGGCGCGAACGAGCCCCCGGGAGGTTTCTCCCGGGGGCTCGGCGCCGCTGTGAGCGGAGGGGATCAGAAGGTGAGGTTCCAGGCGTCGATGCGGCCCGTGTCCTGGCTCGCGATGTCCTGGACGCGCAGCTTCCACGTCCCGTTGGCCGTCTCGGCGGAGGCGTTGACCGTGTAGGTCTTCAGCACGTTGTCCGTGCTGTCGCTGTTGGCGAAGTCCTCCAGCGGGTACACCGTGCCGTCCGGCGCGACGAGCGAGAGCACGAGGTCGCCGCGGTAGGTGTGCTTGATGTCGACGCCGACCTTGAGGGTCGCCGGGGCGTTGCCGGTCACGCCGGTGACGGTGATGGCGCTCTCGACGGTCGCGTTGTCCGTGATGGCGACGTCGGTGAGGTTCTCGAAGTACGGGCCGGTGGGCGGCTGGGTCGTACCGCTGACCGCCTTCAGGGCGTCGGCCTGACCCTCGCCGAAGAAGCCGTTCTTCGTCGTGGTGCCGGTGCAACGGCTGTCGGACGGGCAGGCCTTGTCGGTGGCCTGGGTGGCGAGGGCGTTACGGATGTCCGCCGGGGTGAACGTCGGGTTGGTGCTCGCGATGAGCGCGGCCACGCCGGTCACGTGCGGCGAGGCCATCGACGTGCCGCTCATGGAGCCGTACTTGCCGCCGGGCAGCGTCGAGTAGACGCCGGTCGCGCCGTCGCCGCCGGGGGCGGTGATGTCGATGACGCCGTTGCCGAAGTTGGAGTACGAGGCCTTCGCGCCGCCGCTGGCCTGCGCGGAGACCGTCACGACGCCCGGGAGCTCGGTCGGGATGTCGATGCAGGCGTTGGTGATGGTGCGGGTGACCGGCGTGGAGTCGTTGGGGGACTCGCTGTCGGTCGTCTTGTTGGCCAGGTCGTAGTTGGAGTTGCCGGCCGCGGCGACCTGGAGCGAGCCCTTCGACTCGGCGTAGGCCTGGGCGCGGCGCACGCCCTCGATGATGGCGGCCTGGTCGACGTTGTCCGGGCAGTTGAACTGCCACGGGTCCGTGTAGTAGCTGTTGTTGGTGACCTTGAAGCCGTGGTCACCCGCCCACATGAAGCCGCAGATGGTGTTCTCCGCGAAGAACAGGCTGCTGGTGGGCTCGGCGATGCGCACGGAGGAGATCTTCACGCCGGGAGCGACGCCGATGACGCCCTTGCCGTTCTTGGCCGCGGCGACGGTGCCGGCGACGTGCGTGCCGTGGGTGCCGACGTCACGCCAGGCGCCGGCGCGGGTGTCCGCCTTGCCGTAGGCGCAGGAGACGGAGTCGGCGGCGTTGAAGTTCGGCGCGATGTCCTGGTGCTGGTCGTCGACGCCGGTGTCCAGGACGCCGACCTTGACGGTGGCGGAGCCGGTGGTGACGGCCCAGGCCTGGTCGGCCTTGATCTGGGTCATGTCCCAGCGGTTGGACTCGGTCAGCGTCGTGGTCGCCTGCGAGGGGTTGGCGGGCAGCGCCGGGTTGTACGCGTCGGCGGGCACGTCGGAGGTACGGGTCGCGCCGACCTGCTGGACGCCGGTGACGCCGCGCATCGTGGCGGCGAAGGAGGCGGAGGTGGAGTGCGCGACGATGACGCCGATGGCGTCGTACGAGGCGAAGACGGTGCCGCCGTTGGAGGCGACGGCCGTGCGTACGGCGGTGGTGTCACCGGGCGTCGTGATGACGAGGTACGCGCGGGTGCCGGCGGCCCAGGCTGCCGTGCCGGCCGCCGAGGCGGCGGAGGTCCGGGAAGACTCGGCGGCCTTCGCGCCGGTGGTGGCCTGGGTGCGGGCGCCGGTGGCGGCCCGCCCGTCGGCCTGGGCGGTGCCCTGCGGCTCGATGCCGTTCACGGCCCGGCCGTCGGCCTGGGCGGGGGCGGCGACGGCCACGGTGGCGCCGACGACGACGGCGATCGCGACCGGGAGTCTCAGCCGACTCGATATGTGGGAAAACAATGCGTCCTCCGATGACCCGGAGGCGCGGGTGGCGCCGACCGGGCCCTGTGTTGTGTGGGGTGGACGCAAGATCCCAGGAGAGCGGAGCGGAGGAAAGGGTTCTGCCCGGCATATCCCTTTCCGTTACCCATTGTTGATCTGACGGCACGCCATTGTCCGGGATCAACGAGAACGGTCGGGACATTCCGGCCACCGTGCGCGGGAGCTGGGAGAACCCGCTCGGCCCGGCGGTCGGTCACGGCACGGAACCGCCGGTGGGGGCGGAGCGGATCAGGCGGGTCGTGACGCGGCGGCCCGCCGCGCGTACACCTCGATCTCGATCTTCATGCGGGGGTCGGAGAGACCGCACATCAGCATCGTGGCGGCCGGCCGCACGTCGCCGAAACAGCGGCGCAGGACGGGCCAGCAGGGCTCGAAGTCCTCGCGGTCGGGCAGGAGGTAGCGCACCCGCACCACGTCGGCGAAGGTGCATTCCGCCTCGGCCAGGGCGGCCCCGATGTTGCGCAGGCACTGCTCGGCCTGCTCCACCACGTCGTCGGAGATCGTCATGGTGGTGTAGTCGAAACCGGTCGTCCCGGACACGTGTACCCAGTCGCCGTCCACCACGGCGCGGGCGTAGCCGATCTGCTCCTCGAAGGTCGAGCCGCTGAGGATCGCACGTCTCTCTGTCATGCGCCGAACGCTAGGCGGCCTGCACCGATACGTCTAATACACACAAGTGGATGGACTGATATCCCTGGGCGTATGGAGCGCCCCGACATCCCTCTCCCGCAGCTGCACGCCTTCGTCGTGCTCGCCGACGAACTGCACTTCGGCCACGCGGCCGCCCGCCTGGGCATCGCGCAGCCCCCGCTGAGCCAGCAGATCCGCCGTCTGGAGGACAAGGTCGGCCATGCGTTGTTCCGCCGCGAACCGGGCCGCGTCACGCTCACCCCCGCCGGCCGCGAACTGCTGCCGGCCGCGCGGCGGGTGCTGGGCGAGCTCGTGGACGGCCTGGCGGCGGCCCGGGCCGTGGGCAGCGGCCGGGCGGGACGGCTGCGGATCGGCTTCTCCGCCTCCGTCGCGCTGACGGTCCTGCCCGGCCTTCTCCGCACCTTCCGGGAACGGTTCCCCGACGCCGACCTCGACATCCGCGAGATGACCACCGCGCCGCAGATCGCCGCCCTGCACGACAAGACCATCGACATCGGCCTGCTGCGTGAGCCTCCCGCGACGGAGGAGGACCTCGGCTTCAGGACCGTACTCACCGAGCCCTTCGTCGCGGTGCTGCCGGCCGCCCATCCCCTGGCCGCCCAACGGGCCGTGCGGCTGGAGCAGTTGGCGGACTCCCCCTTCGTACTGCCGCCCCACGACGTCGGACCGCAGCTGCACGACAAGATCACCGGCCTCTGTGCCGCCGCCGGCTTCACACCGCGGATCGCCCAGCGGGCGGTGGAGTGGCAGACCGTGTGCGCGCTCGTGGAGACCGGTCTCGGTGTCTCCCTGGCCCCGGCGAGCATCCGCCGCCTCCGCCTCAGGAACGTCGCCTTCCGCCGCATCACCCCCGCCACCGCCCGCACACGCGTCGCCGTCGCCTGGCGCAACCACGACCGCAACCCCCTGGTCGCCCACCTCCTGACCACCGTCAGCCCCGACGCGCCGGACGGGGCGTAGGCGCGGCCTGGGCGGTCGTGCTGCGGGGTCTGTCAGGCCTTGGTCGTGCAGATCACGTCGTACGGCCTGCCGATGGCCAGGGTCAGCCGCATCGGCTCGGTCGTGCCGGAGGGGCACTGTTTCTCGTCCTTCACGAGATCGAGCACCCTGAAGCCGCTGCCCGTCGCGGACGCGCACGGGACCTCCTGGGCCGTGTCCGTGACGCAGTCGCCCTTGACGAGCTGGCCGCCTCCGGCGCCCGCGTCACCGGGATGGTCGCCCGAGAGGTTGCGGCCGCAGACGGTCTTGCTGGGGATGCCGCCGTTCTTGGCGCCGCCGGAACCGAAGGAGATCTTGACCTGGATGATCAGGTCGGTGCCCGCCGGGCACTGGATGGCGTCCGGGAGGATGCTGGCCTCCTTCACCTCCAGGGCCTTGAACGTGGCGCCCGAGTCGTCGCAGTCCAGGGCCCGGTAGCCGTCGGGCGCGTCCTCGGGGTCGGGGCCGCCGCAGTCCCCGACGTTCCAGGAGGAGGCCTTCTCGCCCGCGGAGGACGAGGAGGAGGACGACGAGGAGGACGAGCCGGTGTCGTCGAAGACCTTCGAGGCGCCGTAGGCCAGACCGAGGATCACCGCGAGGATCACCAGGGTCGGGAGGCAGCCTCCCTGACGGCGGCCGGATGGCGGGGTCGTGCCGTGCGTGGCCATGGCGCTCCTTCCGGTCCGGGCGTGGGCCCGGGCCGAGGGACGGAGGGACGGGGAAACGGAGGGATGGAGTAACGGAGGGACGGGCGACCGTCGTTCGGCCATGGGGACGCGGTGTGTCCATGGCACGGTTCCGGTTCCGATCCGATTCCGGATCACCTGCGGCCCCGTCGGTCAGCCGGTCGCCTCCGCCGCGGTCAGGGTGTCGAGTTCCTTCAGGGCAGCCGTCACCGACTGCTCGGAGGCCGGGAGCAGCGGCAGGCGCACGTCAGGGGTCGGGATGCGGCCCTGGGCGTGCAGGACGCCCTTGACGACGGCCGGGTTGGGCTCGGCGAAGAGCAGCGCGGAGAGCCGGGCCAGCCGGTGGCCGAGGGTCCGGGCCCGTGCGACGTCACCGCCGTTCCAGGCCTCGACGAGCGCCGCAAAACGGTCGGTGGCCAGGTGCGCGGAGGCGAGGATGCCGCCCGCGGCACCGAGGGCGAGCAGCGGCGAGGTGAAGACGTCGTCACCGGCCAGCACGGCGAAGCCGTCGGGCAGGTCGCCGAGGAGGGCGACGGTGTCCTGGTCGACGCCGCCGACGGCGTACTTGACTCCGATCACTCCGGGGACGGCGGCGAGCGCCCGCAGGGTGGCGGCGTCGAGCGGCCGGCCCGTGCGGTACGGGATGTGATAGACGATCAGCGGAACGGCGCTTGCTGCGGCGAGGGCCGTGAAGTGGGCGACCACGCCGTCCGGCGAAGGCCGGACGAAGGCCGGGACGATCACCAGCGCGGCGCGCACCTCGGGCCATCGGTTCAGGCCCGCGAGTTCCCGTGCGGCCTGCGCGGTGGCGCCGCTGCCCGCGCCGACGACGAGCGGCGCGCCGTGTCGCCGGCAGACCCGCGCGCAGGTGTCGACGACGGCCTCGCGCTCCTCCGGATCGAGCGCGCCGACCTCTCCGGTGGTGCCGAGCGCGACGAGTCCGGCGGCGCCGCCGTCGAGCGCGGAGTCCGCGAGGGCCTCCAGGGCGACGAGGTCGGGCCGTCCGTCGGGGCCGAACGGGGTGACGAGGGGAACGTAGATGCCGTGCGGAGTGAAGTCCTGTGCCATGCCTTCGAGACTGGCGCCAGTAAACCCACAGGTCCAGTTCGCGTTTCCGATGCGAACCGTAAGCTGTACTGATGCTCGACGTACGACGACTGCGCCTGCTGCGCGAACTGGCCCTGCGCGGCACCATCGCCGCCGTCGCCGAGGCCCTGACCTTCACTCCCTCGGCGGTCTCGCAGCAGCTCGCGACGCTGGAGCGGGAGGCCGGCGTGGCCCTCCTCGAACGCTCGGGGCGCGGCGTACGACTGACTCCCGCCGCCGAGAACCTGGTGCGGCACGCGGAAGCGGTGCTCGAACGCCTGGAGCAGGCGGCGGCCGAACTCGCCGAGGCACGGCACGGTCCGGCCGGCCCGCTGCGGATCGGCGCCTTCCCCACGGCGAGCCGTGCGATCGTGCCGGAGGCGCTCGTACGCCTCGCGGTCCGGCATCCGGCGCTCGAACCGATGGTCTCCGAGACCGACCCGGCGGCGGTGGCCCATGCCCTGCGCGCGGGCGACCTGGACGTGGCGCTGATCCACGACTACGACCTGGTGCCCTCACCCCTGGAGCCGGGGCTCGCGGCCGAGGAACTGTGCGAGGAGGAGATGTACCTGGCGTCGGCCGCCGCAGGCCCCGACGCACGGGACCCGGGCGTCCGGCCGGACCTGCCGGGCGGTCTCGACCCGCAGAGTGCGCGGCTCGACGGGCTCGACGGGCTCGCGCGCTGGCAGGACGCACCCTGGATCATGCCGGGGCCCGACACCCTCTGCCGTGCGGTGACCGAACAGGTCTGCAGGGCCGCCGGGTTCGTGCCGCGGGTCCGGCACCAGGTGGACGAGTTCGCGACCGTCCTGGCCTTCGTCGCCGCCGGTCAAGGCGTCGCGGTGGTCCCGCAGTTGGGCGCGACGGACCCGCCGCCCGGGGTGTGCCTCACCGCGCTCCCGGTGATCCGCCGGACCCGGATCGCCTTCCGCAGCGGCGCGGGGCCGCACCCGGCGGTCGCGGCACTGGCCCGCGCGCTGCGGGAGTCCGTACCGGCAGGGCTCGGCGGGCGGCCGGGCCCTGGTGCAGGATGATCCGCATGCGCCTGAACCGACGCCCACAGGACAAGTACCGTTGGATCAAAGGCCCCTTGGAGGGCGTTCTCGACGGCGACCGGCGAGCCTGCGCCGACTGTGGAACGTCGATCCGCGCGTACCAGTACCGGCAGCACCCGCCCGAGTCCGGCTCGTACGAGCGGTGCATCGGCTTCGCGTGGTGCCCCGCCTGCCGCCTCTTCGCCGCGAACGTGGTGTTCGTCCCGCGCAGGCGGGTGCTCGTCGACCGCCTTGCGGGCCTTCCCGCCGAGCGGCGGGAGGCGCTGCTGCGCAAGGAGGCCGAACTGGTCGCCCATCTCGACCGGAACTGGCACCGGTAGTGCCAGGAGGGCGGGAGGGCAGAGGCCGGGGTCACTGACCCACGCGGCCGTCGATCCGTTCCCTCAGCAGGTCCGCGTGGCCGCAGTGCCGCGCGTACTCCGCGATCTGGGCCACCACGATGTCGCGGAGCTGCGCGTCCCCGGCGGGCCGGGCGCCGAGGTCGCCGAAGCCGGCGAGGAACCGGTCGGTCAGCTCGCATTCGGCGCGCCACCGGCTCCACGCCTCCGCCACGACCTCCGGGTCGGCGACCGCACCGTTCCAGTCGGCGTCCCGGTCCTCGGCGGTGCGGTAGATCCGTGGCAGGTCCTCGCCGGCCATCCGGCGAAGGTGCCGCTCGTCCTCGGCCAGGTGACGCAGCAGACCGAGCAGGGACATCGTGGACGGCGGCACCGAGCGCCGGGCCATCTGCTCCGCGTCCAGGCCCGCGCACTTCATCTCGAACGTGAGCCGGAAGTAGCGCAGACCGTCGGCCAGCGTGCCGCGTTCGCCGACGATCTCGTCCTCGGTCTCGCGCGGGTCGTCGTCCGGGTCGACCCACATGTCGGGTTCGACGACCGACGGCGTCCAGCGGGTCACTCTTGCTTCGTCGGTGTTCTTGACTGCGTCCATGCGCGCATCCTCGCGGGCTCTGCCCTCGTCCGCCATCGGATATCGCAGGGCAGGGCAACCGGCAGCACGGGAAAACCGGATGAGGTCAGAGGAGGTCAGGTGCGGCGAACAGTTCCTCGACCCAGTACGCGCTCGCCTCGTGGCAGTCCGCGGCCGGTGTGCCGGGAAAGAGGCGGAACCATGAAACGGCGCGCGACAGCGCGGCGAGCCTCACGGCGAGGGTCGCGGCGCGGCGCAGTTCCGGGAGCGGCACGCCCAGGTCGGTCCACGGCTCCAGGTACGCGTCCCGGACGGCGGTCACGGTCTCGGGGCCGTACCGTTCGCGGACGTCCCGCGCGGGCACGAGGAGACTGGCGAAGGGATGCGCGACGGCCGCGTCGCCCCAGTCGAAGAAGGTGAAGCGGCCCGCGCCGGGGGCGAGGACCTGGCCGTCGTGCAGGTCGCAGTGGTCGAGCGAGTCGGGGACGCCGATCGCGTCGAGTTCCTCGCACCACTGGAGCAGGAGCGGACGCCGGGCGCGCAGGGAGTCCCGGGTCTCTGGCGCGAAGGTCGGGTTGGTCCCGACGAGGCCGTCGAAGATCTCCGGCAGGTGCCGGGTACGGGCGCTGGGCACGCCGAGTTCCGTCATGCGGTCGGCGTACGGGGTGAGGGCGCGCTGCATCCGCGCGTACTGCCCGACTGCCGTGAGCCAGTCCCCCAGGTCCGCGTCGCCGCGGTCGAGCACGCCGCGAAGGAGCGGGCCGCCGTCCGGCAGGAGGCACCAGCCGCGCTCCGCGTCGACCGCGAGCGGCGCCATGACGTGTTCGGGAACCCAGTCGGCGAGCGCACCGCCGAGAGCGGCCTCGAAACCGGCGGCCGGGGCGCTCGCCTTGAACCAGAAGGCGTCACGGTCGGCCGGGCCGGTGCGGAAGCGGACGAGGATCGACCAGGGCCGGACCCGCACCTCGCGGGGCCCGGTCTCCCGCAGGCCGTGCCGGGCAAGCCCTCGCTCCGCCCAGCCCAGAGCGGTCCCGCGCCAGTCGGGGTCCTCCCAGGGCGTGACCGCGTCGCCGAAACGACCACGGTCGACCGTCGTCGTCGGCCCGGTCTGGTGGTCGATCCGGGTCGCGGCCTCGGCCTCAGCCCGGGTCTCGGCCCCGATCTCGGTCTTGGTGTCGGTCTCGGCCTCATTCCGCATCCGGTGATTGCACCACTGGGGGCGGAGCGGCCGCACGCGAATTCAGGCCGGTGGCCGGCTCGGGACCGTACCGCGCAGGATCAGTCGCGCTCGCGCTCGGCCGCGCGGGCCGCCTTCTCCGCTCGCATCTCCTTGATGCGGACGTTCTCCTTGCGGACGTCGGCCTGGGTGGCGCGCTCCTTCTGGAGCCACTCCGGGTTCTCGGCCTTCAGCGCCTCGATCTGCTCGGTGGTGAGGGCGTCGGTGACGCCGCCGCGGGCGAGGCCGGAGATGGAGACGCCCAGCTTGGCCGCCACGACGGGGCGCGGGTGCGGGCCGTTGCGGCGCAGCTCGCGCAGCCACTCCGGCGGGTCGGTCTGGAGGGCGTTCAGTTCGGCGCGGGAGACGGAACCCTCGCGGAAATCGGCGGGGGTGGCGTCGAGGTAGACGCCCAGCTTCTTCGCCGCGGTGGCGGGCTTCATGGACTGGGCGTTCTGGTGCTGCGTCATGGTGACAAGAATATCGGGCGGGCACGCGGTCGCCGACCACGACCGGTAATCTGGCCTGGTGACAGGCTCGGACGCACCCCTCTCCCCCGCCCCCGACCACGACCCCGCGGCCGCTACGGATCCCGCCCCCGACCTCGGTTCGGCGCCCGTGACGGCGCCGTCGCCGTCGTTCCGGCTGGCGTACGTGCCCGGCGTGACGCCCGGCAAGTGGGTGCGGATCTGGAACGAGCGGCAGCCCGACGTTCCGCTCGTACTGACCCAGGTGACGGCGGCGGACGCGGAGGCGACGCTGCGGGAGCACGGCGCCGACGCCGCCCTGCTGCGCCTGCCCGTGGACCGTACGGTGTTCAGCGCCATCCCCCTGTACACCGAGACCACCGTGGTCGTGTGCCCCAAGGACCACGTGGTGGCGGCCGCCGACGAGGTGACCGTCGACGACATCGCGGACGAGATCGTGCTGCATCCGCTCGACGACAGCCTGGACTGGGAGCGCCCGCCGGGGCAGCCCGCGTTCGAGCGGCCCGCGACGACGGCGGACGCGATCGAACTGGTGGCGGCCGGGATCGGGCTGCTGATCGTGCCGCAGTCGCTGGCCCGCCTCCACCACCGCAGGGACCTGACCTACCGGACGATCACGGACACGCCGCAGTCGCAGGTCGCGCTGTCCTGGCCGGAGGAGGCCACCACCGATCTGGTGGAGGACTTCATCGGGATCGTGCGCGGGCGGACCGTGAACAGTTCGCGCGGGCGGAGACCCGACGAGAAGTCGTCGCAGGAAGCGAAGGCCGACCGGGCCGGGAAGCCGAAGAGCCGGCAGCAGAGTCAGCAGCCCCGGCAAGGTCAGAAGCAGGGGCAGAAGCAGGGCCAGAAGGCCGGCCAGAAGCGGCAGGCCGCCGGCGGCGGCTCGCGCAGGGCCGGCGGCGGCGCGCCAAAGAGCTCGCGCTCCGGTGGCTCCGGGAAGCCGCGCCGCCGAGGCTGAGGGGCTGGCTTCCTGAGACCGGAGCGAGGTCATCCGGCGGCTCGGGCCGACGACGCTGTGCCCGGCGGACGGTGTGTCCGGCGGCGCCGTGCCCGGTGGGCGGTGTGTCCGGCGGGCGGTGTATACGCCGGCGCCCTGCCCGGCGGACGCCGTGCCCGGCGAGCGGTGTGTACGCCGGCGCCCTGCCCGGCGAGCGGTGTGTACGCCGGCGCCGTGCCCGGCGGACGGTGTGTCCGGTGCACCGGCGGCCCCGCGTTTCCGGTGCCTCAGGCGGAGTCGCGGCGTACCAGCTCGGTCGGCAGGATCACCGTCGCCGGTTCCTCGCCCGCTATCCGGGCGAGGAGGGTGCGGACCATCTCGGCGCTGATGCGGTCCCAGGGCTGGCGGATCGTGGTGAGCGCGGGGCGGGAGGAGAGGGCGGCCGGGGA
Source organism: Streptomyces sp. NPDC127114 (assembly GCF_042677525.1). Taxonomy (NCBI): domain Bacteria; kingdom Bacillati; phylum Actinomycetota; class Actinomycetes; order Kitasatosporales; family Streptomycetaceae; genus Streptomyces; species Streptomyces sp. NPDC127114. The sequence continues at coordinate 57,546 of NZ_JBHXTJ010000020.1, read as the reverse complement.
GTCGTCGAAGCCGCCGACGGCGACGTCGTCCGGCACGCGCCGGCCGGCCCGGTCCAGGGTGTCGAGGACGGCCAGGGCCATCAGGTCGGAGGCGACGAAGACGGCGTCGAGGTCCGGGGCACGGTCGAGGAGCTGCCGGGCGGCCGCCTCTGCGCCGGCGCGGCTGTAGTCGCCGGTGGCGACGAGGGCCTCGTCGTAGGGAAGTCCGCACTCGGCGAGGGTCTCGCGGTAGCCGGCGAGGCGCTCGACGCCGCCGGGGGTGTCGAGCGGGCCGGTGACGGTGGCGATCCGGCGGCGCCCGGTCCCGTAGAGGTGGCGCACCATGTCGCGGGCTCCGTCGCGGTCGTCGGCGGCGACGTAACCGATCTTGGCGGTCTGGCCGAGCGGTTTGCCGCAGGCGACGACGGGGACGCCGGCGGTGTTGAGGTGGTCGACGAGCGGGTCGCCGGAGTGGCTGGAGACCAGGAGGACGCCGTCGACGTGGCCGGCCTCGATGTAGCGGAGATTGCGGCGGCGTTCGTCCTCGGTGCCCGCGATCATCAGCAGCAGGGGGATGTCGCGGGCGGCGAGCGCCTGGGTGCAGCCGCGCAGCAGGACGTTGAAGTTGGGGTCCTCGAAGAACCGTTCCTGGGGTTCGGTGAGCAGGAAGGCCACCGAGTCCGACTTGCCGGTGATCAGCGAGCGGGCGTGCCGGTTGACGACGTATCCGGTCCTGCGGATCGCCGCGTCGACGGCGGCCTTGGCCGCGGGGCTGACGTAGTGGCCTCCGTTGAGGACGCGGGAGACGGTGCCGCGCGAGACGCCGGCCTCGCGTGCCACGTCGTGGATGGTCGCGGGGCGCCGCCTGCTCGCTGCTGGGCTCATGGTGTGCGTTTCTCCTCGTTCCCCTGTGCGTCAGGACTTTACGGCGCCGGAGAGCAGATCGAGGCTCCAGAAGCGCTGGATGACCAGGAAGAGCGCGATGAGCGGGACGACCGCGAGGAGCGCTCCGGTGATCACCAGGGTGTAGAGGGCGGGTTGGCTGGCGCCCTGCATGAGCAGGGTGAACAGGCCCACGGTCATGGGGAACTTCTCGTCGTCGCCGAGCATGATGTACGGCAGCAGGAAGTTGTTCCAGATGGCCACGAACTGGAACAGGAAGATCGTGACGAGGCCGGGGAACATCATCGGTACGGCGATCCGCAGGAAGATCCGCGCTTCGCCGGCGCCGTCCATGCGGGCGGCCTCGACGAGTTCCATGGGGATGGCCGCCTCGGCGTAGACGCGGCCGAGGTAGACGCCGTACGGGGAGAGGATCAGCGGCAGCAGGACGGAGAGGTACGTGTCCGTCAGGTCGGCCTCGGCCATCAGGAGGTACTGCGGGATGGCGAGGATGACGGGCGGCATCAGGACGCCCGTGAGGATCACGTTGAAGAAGAGCTCGCGGCCGCGGAAGCGGTGGACGGCGAGGGCGTAGCCGGCGAGGGCGGACACGGCCGTCGACAGGAGGGCACCGAGGCCCGCGTAGAGGACGGAGTTGCCCATCCAGCGCCAGTAGATGCCGTCGCGGTACGCATGGAGGTCGGCGAGGTTGTCGCCGAGGCCGTCGCCGGGCAGGAAGGTGAAGGTGGAGAAGAGGTCGGAGCCCGACTTGGTGGCGGCGACCAGGACCCAGGCCACGGGCAGCAGGCAGTAGAGCGCGCCGAGGACGAGGGCGGCGGTCGGCAGCAGGGCGGTGCGGCGGGGGCGTGGGGGACCCTGGGAGGTGCCGGGGGTGGTGCCGGCGGCCGGGGCCGCCTTGCGCGACGCCGTGGGGGCGGTGAGCCCGCTCATCGGGGTGCTCCTTGGGTGGTGCGGCGGTTCGAGGCCCGCAGGAGGGCGAAGGACAGCAGGAACGTGACGACGGCGAGGATCACGGCGGTGGCCGAGGCGGCGTAGATGTTCCCGCCGGTGAAGGCGTCGCTGAACACCTTCATGAGGGGGCTCCAGGAGGAGGGGATGCCGTTGGTGAGCGGCCTCAGCGTCATGGGCTCGTTGAAGACCTGGAGGGTCGCGATCACCGAGAAGAAGAAGGTGAGGACGAGGGAGGGCGCCACCATCGGGATCTTGATGCGCAGGGCGATCTGCAGCTCGGAACAGCCGTCCAGCCGGGCCGCCTCGAAGACCTCGGCGGGCAGGGAGCGCAGCGCCGTGTAGATGACGATCATGTTGAAGCCGGTGCCGCCCCAGACGGCGATGTTCGCCATGGACCCGTAGAGCAGGCCGCCGTCCATCAGGTCGGGCTCGGGAAGGCCGACGGCGCGCAGGAGGTAGTGGAAGGGGCTGACGGCGGGGAGGTAGAGGAAGCCCCACAGCAGGGCGGCGATCACTCCGGGCACGGCGTACGGGAGGAAGATCGCGAGCCGTCCGAAGGAGCGGGCGCGGACGCGCTCGGAGTCGAGCAGGAGCGCGAAGAACAGGGCGAGGCCGAGCATGACGGGGACCACGACGAGGCCGTAGCCGAGGACGCGCGCGGCGCTGTGGAGGAGTTCGGGGTCGGTGAGGGCGGCGGTGTAGTTGCCGAGGCCGGCCCAGACCTCCTGCTTGGCGCCCTTGCCGAGTCCGAGGCCCTTGACCTCGGCCTTGTGGAGGCTGAGCCAGATCGCGTAGCCGATGGGCAGCGCGAAGAAGAGGGCGAAGAGGAGCGCGGCCGGGAGGACGAAGAGGTAGGGGGCGCTGCGCGCTCGTCTGCGGGTGGTCGTAGGCGACGGGTGGGCGTACGGGGCCGCCCCGGCCCCGTACGACCCGTGTGCGCCCTGGTGGGGCTTGCTCACCGGGCGACCTCGAAGCCCTGCTTCTTCAGGTCGGCGACCGTCAGGTCCTGCATGGAGGTGAGGGCCTTGTCGAAGCCGGACCTGGCCTTGGCGGCCTTGCCGAACTCGTCCTTGAAGGCGCTGTAGGCCACGTTGACGTTGGGGCCCCAGGCGGCGGGGGCGGTGGTCCTGGCGATCTCGGCGGCCCGGGTGAAGAAGTCGGGCTGGTTCGCGAAGAACTCCGGCGGGTTGGCGAGCGCGGGGCCGCTCTGGGCGGCGGAGGCGGCCGGGTAGATGCCGGCCTCCTTGACCAGTGCGGTCAGGGCCTCGGGGTCGGTGTTCAGCCAGGTGGCGAACTCGGCCGCGGCGGCCTTGTGCTTCGAGTCGGTGGTGACGGCGGTGGTGGAGCCGCCCCAGCTGCCGGTGGAGGGCTTGGCGGTGTCCCACTGGGGCAGCGGGGCCATGGCCCACTTCCCCTTGGTGTCGGGGGCGGCGGTGGTGAGGGTGCCGGGGGCCCAGACGGCGCTGACCCAGGCGATCTGCTCGCCGGTGTTGAGGGCCTTGTTCCAGGCGGGCGTGTACATGGGCTGGTTGTCGATGGCGCCGTCCTTGACGAGCCCGGCCCAGAAGTCGGCGACCTTCCTGGTGGCGGCGTCGTCGATGCCGACCTTCCACTTCTGGCCCTCGGTGGTCCACCACGTGGCGCCGGCCTGCTGCGCGAGGCCGGCGAAGAGACCGGCGTCGTTGGCGGAGAAGGTGGTGAGGGACTTCTCCGGGGCCTTGGCCTTGAGCGCCCTGGCGGTGGCGGCGAACTCGTCCCAGGTGGTGGGGACCGTGAGGCCGTACTTCTCGAAGAGGTCGGTCCGGTAGAAGAACATCAGCGGACCGGAGTCCTGCGGGACCGCGTAGACGGCGTCGGAGCCGAGGGTGGTCTGCTGCCAGAGGCCGGGGGCGAACTTGTCCTTGGCGCCGGAGACCTCCTTGGATATGTCGGCCAGGGCGTCGTTGCTGACGAGGGTCGGGAGGGCCTGGAACTCGGCCTGGACGAGGTCGGGGGCCTGGTGGGCCTTGGCGGCCGTGATGATCTTGGTGACCAGGTCGTCGCCGGATGCCTGCTTCTGCACCGTGACCTTGATGTCCGGGTGCTCGGCGTTCCAGATCGCGGCCACCTTCTCCATGTTGGGCGCCCAGGACCAGTAGGTGAGCGAGACGGGGCCGGACGCGGCCTCGTCCTCGTCGCCGGAGCCTGAGCCGCAGGCGGTGAGGGTGGTGGCGCCGAGGACGACGGCGGTCGTGACGGCGGTGGCGGCGAGAACGCGGCGGCGCAGCGCGTGGGGCATGGGGTGCTTCTCCCTGACCGAAAGGGGCCTTCCGCGGAGGGCGGGAAGGCCGGCCATGCATCTGTGAGCGTTCACAGTAGAGAAACGTTCCGGACACTTGTCAATGGTTGATCGTGTGCGGTTATGTTGCGTTGCGCCACCGAGACCCGCTGTGTGCACGTTCACAGAGGGTCCGCTCAGACGATGTAGGTTCAGATCCCGACGTTCCAGGAGACACGCATGCCGCCGACCGCCCCCAAGGGCCTGCACCGGCTCGCTTTCGGCGGGGACTACAACCCCGAACAGTGGCCGGAGAGCGTCTGGCACGAGGACGTGCGGCTGATGCGCGAGGCCGGCGTGACCATGGTCAGCGTCGGCATCTTCTCCTGGGCGCTCCTCGAGCCCGAGCCGGGCCGCTACGACTTCGCGTGGCTGGACCGCATCCTCGGCCTCCTCCACGACAACGGGGTCCGGGTCGACCTGGGCACGCCCACCGTGGTGCCGCCCGCGTGGTTCTACCGGGCCCACCCGGAGGCCCTGCCGGTCACCCGCGAGGGCGTGCGCCACTCCTACGGTTCGCGCGGGGCGATCTGCCACAGCTCCCCCGCCTACCGGGAGGCGGCCGCCCGCATCACCACCGCGCTCGCCGCCCGCTACGCCGACCACCCGGCGCTCGCCCTCTGGCACGTCCACAACGAGTACGGCGTGCCCGTCAGCGCCTGCTACTGCGAGACCTGCGCGGCCGGGTTCCGGCGCTGGCTCGCGGAGAGGTACGGATCGGTCGACGCCGTCAACGAGGCGTGGGGCACCGCGTTCTGGGGGCAGGTCTACACCTCGTACGAGCAGATCGACCCGCCCCGGCTCACCCCGACCGTCGGCAACCCGGCCCAGCAGCTGGACTACCGGCGCTTCGCCGACGCCACGATCCGGGAGAACTTCCGCTCCGAGCGGAACATTCTCCACCGGCTCTCCCCCGGCATCCCCGTCACCACCAACTTCATGACGGCGCTCAGCCAGTGCGACAGCCTCGACTACTGGGCCTGGGGCCGCGAGGTGGACCTCGTCACCAACGACCACTACCTCATCACCGACGGCCGCCGCACCCACGTCAACCTCGCCATGGCCGCCGACCTCACGCGGTCGGTCGCGGGCGGCGCGCCCTGGCTGCTGCTCGAACACTCCACCAGCGGCGTCAACTGGCAGCCCCGCAACCGCGCCAAGCACCCCGGCGAGATGGCCCGCAACTCCCTCGGGCACGTCGCCCGCGGCTCCGAGGGCGCGATGTTCTTCCAGTGGCGGCAGTCGCGGCGCGGCGCCGAGAAGTTCCACTCCGCGATGCTCCCGCACGGCGGAACCGACACCCGCGTGTGGCGTGAGGTGGTCCGGCTCGGCGCCGACCTGGAGGCCCTTGAAGCCGTGCGCGGCACCCGCACCGTGCCCGACGTGGCGATGCTGTGGGACTGGCAGTCCTGGTGGGCGCAGTCCCTCGAGTGGCGGCCGAGCGAGGACCTCGACGCGCGGGAGCGGGCCGACAGCTACTACGAGGCGCTCTACGACCGGCACCTGACCGTCGACTTCGCCCACCCCGAGTCCGACCTGTCCGCCTATCCGCTGGTCGTCGTGCCCGCGCTCTACCTCGCGACCGAGGCCGCCGGGCGGAACCTGCGCGAGTACGTCGAGAACGGCGGCACCCTCGTCGTCTCCTGCTTCTCCGGCATCGTCGACGAGCACGACGCCGTCCACGAGGGCGGCTACCCGGGCGTCCTCCGGGACGTGCTCGGCGTCGCCGTGGAGGAGTGGTCGCCGCTGCTCGCCGGGGAGCGCGTGGCGCTCACCGGGCCGGGCGGTGCGTCGCTGTCGGGCGACGTGTGGACCGAGTTCGTCGTGCCGCGCGGCGCCGAGACGGTGTGGACGTACGCCGACGGCCCCGCCGCGGGCGGACCCGCGGTGACCCGGCACCGTCTGGGGCGCGGCACCGCCTGGTACGTCTCCACCCGTCCGGACGCGGCGGCCCTCGACCACATCCTGGGCGCGGCCTGCGAAGACGCCGGTGTCGCGACGCGGCCGCTGCCGCGGGACGTGGAGGTCGTCCGCCGCGCCGGCGAGGAGGGCCGCTTCCTCTTCGCGCTCAACCACTCCGCCGAGGACGCCAAGGTGCCGCTGGAGGGCCCGGGCACCGAGCTCCTGTCCGGCACGCCGGTCGACGGTCACGTCGCCGTGCCGGCCGGCGCGGTCCGGGTCGTCCGCCTGGACGGCTAGGCCGTCTCTTCCGGATCTTGGCCGGGTCCGCGACGCCTGGCACGGCACCTCGCCGCGTTGCCGAAACGCCCCGATAGCTCCGCTATCGCGACGCTCCGGCGCCTTGCGATGCACCGCACCAGCCGCCGCGGCCTATCCGGCCCTGATCCGAAAGAAACGGCCTAGGCCGCCAGCCTGGTCCACGACGCCCGGCCCGGCCCGTTGCCCCCCCGGCACCGCCTCCCTCCTCCCCCTGTTCTCCCCGGGGGCGGCCGCACCACCGCGCCGCCCCCGGGTGAGCCGTACCACCGCACGTCCATCCCCATCCTTCAACGTCGAAGGGACTCGACGATGCACGCCGTACCACGCACGACCCTGCGGGCGGCCGCCGTGACCGCCGCGCTCGGCGCCCTGCTGCTCGCGCCGCTGCCCGCCCAGGAGGCGCGGGCCGCGAGCGCGCTCACCAACGCCGGCTTCGAGGCCGACGGAACGGGCACCGCTGCGCCCGCCGGCTGGTCGACGTACTCGGCCGCGGGGCAGAACTCCGCCTCGTACACCGAGGCGGGCGGCCACAGCGGGGGCTACCGGCTCGCGCACTGGTCGTCCTCCGCGTACAAGGTGGAGACGTACCAGTACCTGACCGGGCTCACCGACGGCAGCTACACGCTCAGCGCGTGGGTGCGCTCCAGCGGCGGCCAGAACGCGGCGTACCTCGCGCTGCGGAACTGCGGCTCCGCCGAGCAGCGGACCGCGCTGCCGCCCACGCCGAACGGTGCGTGGATACGGATCGTCACCCCGGTGGTGGTGAGCGGCGGCGCGTGCACGGTGAGCGTGAACTCCGACGCCGCCGCGGGCAACTGGATCAACGTGGACGACCTGACCCTGACCCGGGGCACGGCCGGGCTGCCGGTCAAGGGCGTCGACGTGTCCTCGCTGAAGAAGAGCGAGGACCTCGGCGGGACCTACCGCACGAGCGCCGGCACCAACGGGGACGCCCTCGCGATCCTGAAGTCCTCGGGCGCCAACTACGCGCGCCTGAAGGTGTGGGTGAACCCGGCCGACGGCTACAACGACAAGGCCCGGGTCCTCACCATGGCCAAGCGGATCAAGGACCGGGGCATGAAGCTGCTCGTCGACTTCCACTACTCCGACGTCTGGGCCGACCCCGGCGCCCAGACCAAGCCCGCCGCCTGGTCGGGGCACTCGTACACGCAGCTGAGGACGGACGTCTACAACCACACGTACGACGTGCTCAACGCCCTGAAGGCACAGGGCACCACGGCCGACATGGTGCAGATCGGCAACGAGATCGACACGGGGATGCTGTGGCCCGAGGGGTCGACGTCCCACTGGTCGCAGCTCGCCGGGCTGCTGAAGTCGGGTGCGTCGGCCGCGAAGGCGGTGTCCTCGGCGACGCAGGTGGCGCTGCACCTGGCGCACGGCGGTGACAACGCGCTCTACCGGACGTGGTTCGACGACGCCACGGCCCAGGGCGTGTCCTTCGACGTGATCGCGCTGTCGTTCTACGGCTACTGGCACGGCCCGCTGTCGGCTCTCCAGACCAATCTGGACGATATTTCCGCTCGGTACGGAAAGAAGGTGCTCGTCGTGGAGACGGCGTACCCGTTCCGCCTGGACAGCAAGGACTCGCACGAGAACATCGTCGACACCACTGCCGAGCTCGTGTCCGGCTACGCGGCGAGCAGCGCGGGGCAGTCGGCGTGGCTGCGGGACGTCATGAGCGTGGTCGAGGCCGTGCCGGGCGGGCGGGGGCTCGGGGTCGTGTACTGGGAGCCGACGTGGACGGCGGTCTCCGGGAACGGCTGGGATCCGGCCGATCCCGCCTCGGGCAACGGCTGGGAGAACCAGGCGCTGTTCGACTACGACAACAAGCTCGTCCCGGCGGCCGGCCTGCTCGGGCACCGCTGACGCTCCGGTGGCCTGACCGGTCCGGGCAGGCCGACCCTCCGGCGGTCGGCCTGCTCGGGCAGGGCCGGCCCTCCGGTGGCGGGGCCGCGGGCCCGGCGCTGGGATGGGGGCATGGACGATCGAGCCGCCCCCTGGTGGGCCGTGCTGCCGCCGGCCACCGGCGCGGCCGTCATGGCGACGGGGATCCTCTCCGTCGGCCTGCATCTCGTCGGGCTGGAGGCCGTGTCGCTGGTGGCGTTCGGTCTCGCCTGGGTGCTGTGGCTGGTGCTCGCCGGTGATGTCGCGGCCCTGTTCCTGAGCGACCGGCGCGGCTGGGAGGCGCGGGCGGACACTCCGCCCGCGCTGACCGCCGTCGCGGCGACGAGCGTGCTCGGGGTGCGGTGCTCGCTCCTGGGGTGGGGTCCGGCGGGCCTCGTGCTGCTGGGGATCGCCGCCGTCGCGTGGGTCGTGCTGCTCCCGGTGGTGCTCCGGCATCTGGGGCATCGGATGCCGGGAGGGGCGTTCCTGATCTGCGTGGCGACCGAGGGACTCGTCGTGCTGTCGGGCGCGCTCGCTCCGCGCTACGGCGACGGTTTCGCGTGGGCGGGTCTGGTGCTGTTCGCGCTCGGGCTGGTCCTCTACGTGGATGCGCTCGTCCGGTTCGACTTCCGGCAGGTCGTCACCGGAGCGGGTGACCAGTGGGTGGCGGGCGGGGCGCTGTCCGTCTCGGCGCTCGGCGGGGCGAAACTGCTGGCGACCGGGGTGTGGACGGGCGGCTCGGGCGACGTGCTGCGGACGGTCACCCTGGTCCTGCTCGTGCTGTCGCTGCTCTGGTACGTGGTGCTGCTGGCGGCCGAGGCGGCTCGGCCCCGTCCGGGGTACGACGTGCGCCGCTGGGCGACGGTCTTCCCCATGGGGATGACGGCCGTCGCCTGCCTGTCCGTGGCGACCGCGGCGGGGACCGGGTGGGCGGCCCCGCTGGGGCGGGTGCTGCTGGGGATCGCCGCCGCGGCCTGGCTGCTCACCGCCTACGGTCTGGCGCTTCGGGCGTCGAGCGCCGGACCGGCGCGTCAGACGTCGAGCGGGAGACCGGTGTAGTTCTCGGCGAGTTCGGCGGCGGCGTGCGGGGAGCCGGCGATCCGGTCGAGCTGGGACTGCTGCAGCCTGGTGTCGAAGGGCGACTGGGCCGGGTCGGTGTGCAGGGTGGTGGTCATGAAGTACGAGAAGTGCTCGGCCCGCCAGACCCGGCGCAGGCAGGTGTCGGAGTAGGCGTCGAGGAGCTCGGTCGAGCCGGTCTTCGCGTGGTGGGCGAAGGCCCGGGCGAGGACGATGACGTCGGCGGCGGCCAGGTTGAGGCCCTTCGCCCCGGTCGGCGGCACGATGTGCGCCGCGTCCCCGGCGAGGAAGACCCGGCCGTGGCGCATGGGCTCGGTGACGGAGCTGCGCATGGGCAGGACGGACTTCTGGGTGACGGTGCCGCGGGTGAGACGCCAGCCGGGGTCGGCGGTCAGGGAGAGGCGGGCGTCGAGTTCGTCCCAGACGCGCTCGTCGGGCCAGTCGGCCGGGTCGGTGCCGTTCGGGACCTGGAGGTAGAGGCGGCTGACGGACGGTGAGCGCATGCTGGCGAGGGCGAAGCCGCGCTCGGAGTGGGCGTAGATCAGCTCGTCGTACACCGGCGGGGCCTCGGCCAGGATGCCGAGCCAGGAGTAGGGGTAGGTGCGCTCGAAGGTGCGCCGCTCGGTCTCGGGGACGGCGTGCCGGGTGACGCCGTGGTAGCCGTCGCAGCCGACGACGTAGTCGCAGGTGAGTGTCCGCTCGCGGCCCTCGTGGGTGTAGCGGACGAGGGGGCGGTCGGTGTCGGCGCCCTCGACGGCGGTGACCTCGGCCTCGAAGTGCAGCGGGCCGCCCTCGGCGAGCTGGAGGGCGACCAGGTCCTTGACGACCTCGGTCTGGGCGTAGACCCAGACGCGCCGGCCGCCGGTGAGGGCGGGGAAGTCGAGCCGGGTGGCGCGTCCGGCGTGGCGCAGCTCGATGCCGTCGTGCGGGAGTCCCTCGGCGTCGAGGCGGGCGCCCGCGCCGGCGGCGCGGAGGGCGTCGACGGTGGCCTGTTCGAGGATGCCGGCCCGCTGGCGCCGTTCGACGTAGGCCCGGTCGCGGCTCTCCAGGACCACGCTGTCGATGCCCGCCCGGTGCAGGAGGCGGGCCAGGAGCAGGCCGGAGGGGCCTCCGCCGATGATGCCGACGGTGGTGTGCATGGGGTCTCCTCGTCGCGTCGGACGTCAGGTGTGCGTGCGGGTCCGTTCAGGTCACCTGCCCGCTTGTTCGCATAGTGAAGACAACTTCACTATGCTGGGAGTCTGGTCGCGGGCGGGTCGCCCTGTCAACGGGCTGCCGCGCCCTGCCCGCGCCGTGTTCACTACGGTGGACCGAAGATCCACGACGGAGAGCCGATGCCATCCACCGAAGACACGACCACCGAGGCGCCGCCGGAGGCGGTGACACCTCTGCTGCGCGGGGTCGGCGTGCTCCGCCGGCTCACCGACGCCGGCGGCCGGATGCCGGTCGGCGAACTGGAGCGCGCCACCGGGCTCGCCCGGTCGACGGTGGACCGGGTCACCGGGACGCTGGCCCGCATGGGGTACGTGCGGATCGAGGGGCGCGACGTGCTGCTCGCACCCCGGCTCCTGGAGCTCGGCAACGCCTACCTGGCCTCCGTACGGCTGCCCGACCTGCTGGGCGTACGGGCGGACGCCCTCGCCGACGAGCTGGACGAGTCGGTGTCGCTCGCCGTCCCGGACGGCGACGGGATCCGCTTCGTGCACCAGGCGACCCGGCGGCGTGCGATGTCGGTGAGCTTCCGCATCGGCGACCTGCTGCCCGCCGAACGCACGGCGCCGGGCGCGCTGTTCGCCTCCGAGTGGGACGCGGCCGCATGGGCGGCGTGGCGCGAGCGGCGGGCCGCCGATCCGCAGGGCCGGGGCTTTCCCGCCGCGCCGTCGCGCGCGGCGGGCGCCGTGGACTTCGAGGAGCGGGCCGCCGCGGCAGGGGCGTGCGGCTGGGCCGCGGACGACCAGCTGGTCGAGGCCGGACTCGTCGCGCTCGCCGTGCCGGTGCGCGGCGTCGACGGGCGGATCGCGTGCGCGCTGAGCGCCGTGAGCCACACCAGCCGGCACGACGCGGCCTCGCTGCGCGAGGCGCTGCTGCCCCGGCTGCGCGCCGCGGCCGCCGAGATGGAACGCGTACTGCGGGAGGCGCCGGCGACGGCGACGGCTCCGGCCGCGCCCAGCGGGCTCGCCGCGTGGACCGGCGCGTCGAAGCAGGAACTGGGCCGGGAGTTCGTGGAGTCGCTGGCGCGCGGGCTCACGGTGCTCACGGCCTTCGGTGAGGGCCGCGCGGCGCTGCCGCTGACGGCGGTCGCCGAGGCGACGGGTCTGGCCCGGGCCACGGCACGGCGGGCGCTGATCACCCTGGAACACCTCGGCTGCGTGGCGGTGGACGGCCGGGAGTTCCGGCTCACGCCCCGGGTCCTCGCCCTGGGCTTCGCGCCGCTGTCCCGGACCACGCTCACCCGGATCGCCCAGCCGCACCTCGCCGACCTGGCCGAGCGGGTCCGCGAGTCCACCTCGCTGGCCGTGCTGGTCGGCGGCGAGGTGCAGTACACCGGCCGGGTCGAGACCAGCCGCATCATGAACGTCCACATCACCATCGGGACGCGCTTCCCGGCGTACGCGACCTCCATGGGCCGCGTCCTGCTCGCCGACCTGCCGGCCGGGGAGCGCACGGCCCGTCTCGACGCCTCCGAGCCGCGTGCCCTCACCCCGCGCACGGTGACGGACCGCGCCGAGCTCGACGCCCTCCTCGACCGGGTGGGGCGCGACGGGTTCGCGCTGGTCGACGAGGAGCTGGAGGAGGGGCTGCGGTCGATCGCGATGCCGGTCCGCGACCGCGCGGGCCGGGTCGTCGCCGCCGTCAACGTGGCCCTCCACGCCAGCCGCAGGTCCGCCGAGGAGTGCGTGCGCGAGGTCCTCCCCGAACTGGCCGCCGCGATCACCGGCATCGAGGCGGACCTGCACGTCACGGAGCGCTTCGCGCGGGTTCCGGCGTACTAGGCCGTCCCTTCGGATCAGGGCCGATCAGGGCGCGGGCCCGGCCATGATCCGCCGTACGGGCCATAGGGGGTGTTCCGTCGGTCAGGCCCGATCAGGGCGCGGCGGCCCCGGCACGATCGGCGACCCACCCCCTGAGGGTGGTCGGCAGACAAGGCCGACCCGGCCGGGAGGCCGGCGGGCAGACCCTGGCAGACCTTGGCAGCCCCGGAGTTGGCAGCCCCGGAGTTGGCAGCCCCGGAGAGCGAGCCCTCCGGCCGTGCCCGGTCCGTCAGCCCGTCACTCCCGCCCCGGCAGGGCGGGCAGCGGCGGATTCGCCCCGCCGCAGGGCGTCCTGGGCCGCGAGCGCGGCGTGCAGCGTCAGCAGGTCCCCGCCCCGGGCTGCGTCGAGGCCGGTGAGGTCCGCCGCCTTGCGCAGGCGGTAGTCCACGGTGTTCCGATGGACCTGGAGCCGGGCGGCCGCCTGCCGCCGGTCGAGGCCGCAGGCGAGGAACGTGCGCAGGGTGCCGAGCAGTTCGGGGCGCTCGTCCAGGGGGCCGAGCAGGGCGGCGAGCCGGTCCCTGGCGGGGCCGGGACGGCTCAGCTGGTACTCGAGCAGCACGTCGTCGAGCAGGTAGAGGCCGGGCGGGCGGCCCGACGCCTCGGCCACCTCCCGTATCTCACCGGCGAGCCTGGCCGCGTCCGCGACATCCTCCGGCGCGGCGACGGCCGCCGCCACGAGCAAATCGGCGCCGGTCATCCGGCCGAACTGCGTGACCAGCCGTGCGAGCCGGTCGCGGTCCGCCGCTCCGAAGTCGGCGGCCGGCTTCTCGTACGGGACGAGCACCAGTCCGCCGTCGCCGGAGAGCACGGACAACGGGACGCCGGCGGTGTGGCGTTGCAGCTCGTTGCGCAGGCGCCGGAGCTTGCGGCGCACCACGACCGGCCGGTTCACGCCGGGCAGCAGCTCGTCCGGGTGGGGACCCATGGCGAGGCTCAGCACGAGGTAGCAGGGCGGCAGGTGGATGCCGGCGCGGTCGGCCGCGGCCTGCGGGCTGCCGCCTTCGAGGAGACGGGACAGCAGGGACTGCAGGGCGACCTGTTCGTCGCCGAGCGCCGACTGCCGCTCCTGCACGTAGCCCGCGGCGACCGCGCAGCTCACCTGCCGCAGGAAGCCGAACAGGCGGCGCTGGACGTGCAGCACGTCGGCGTGGTCCACGGGGTCGGCGGTCGAGAGGACCTGGGCGGCGCACTCCTCGGCGCCGACGTGGTAGGCGCCGACGACGGACTCGATCGGCACGCCCTCGTCGGCGCGCCGTGCCGCCGACTCCCGGATCGCGGCCTGCTCGTCCTCGCCCAACGGCTCGCCGGTGCGCAGCATTTCGGCGAAGGCCACGATGCCGCGTGCCACCTGCCTGACGATCTCGCCGCGCAACTGCTCCGAGGGCAGCGTGCCGTAAGCCGGCACCTGCTCGACGAGCCGGAGCAGCACCGCGGACTCCAGGGCCCCCGCGGCCGACAGCAGCCGGCTGTGCACGGGCATGCCCCCGATCTGCGGCACCGAGCCGCCGTTCCCCCCGTTGGACGCGGTCACAATCCACCTCGCGAATCTCTGTCGTACGCACCGGAGACGCGGTCCCGCAGGCCGTCCATGATGGTCTGCGAGCAGCTGCTACTCGTTGGTAACACACCGAGCCCGCCCATCCATCCCCCCTGCCGGGAATCGAGGGAGCCATGTCCAAGCCCGTTCGTTCGATCGCCGTGGCCGTCGTCGTCGCCGCGTCCCTCACCTCCGCGCCGGCGGCCGTCGCCGCGGACTCCGAGGCCCCCGCGGCGACGGCGACGACCGCGACGACGTCGGCCGACGCGTTCTACACGTACGACGGCAGCACGCCTCTGTCCGCCTACGCGCCGGGCAGCGTGCTCAAGACACGGACGCTGCGGTACCACGTGGTCGGCATCCCCACGCCGGTGACGGCGATCCAGCTGCTGTACCGCACCACCGACGCCCAGGGCCGCCCGTCCGCCAACGTGACCACCGTCGTGCGCAGTCTCGTCGGCGACGGATCGAAGGCGGTGTCGTACCAGTCGTTCTACGACTCCCTCGACCCCGAGGACGGCCCCTCCCGCGCCATCGCCGGGAACGTGAGCCTGGGCGGTCTCATCCCGAACGCCGAGGCCCTCTTCATCGCCCCGCTGCTGGTGAAGGGCTACGACGTCGTCATCCCGGACACCGAGGGGCAGCGGGCCGACTTCGCCGCCGGGCCCGAGTACGGAACGAACACCCTGGACTCGATCCGGGCCGCGACGCGGTCCCCGCACACGGGACTGGGCTCCGGGACGCGCTTCGGTCTCATGGGCTACTCGGGCGGTGCGATCGCGACCGGCTGGGCCGCCGCGCTGGCCCCCCGGTACGCCCCCGACGTCAACAGCAGACTGGTCGGCTTCGCCGAGGGCGGGCTGCTGGTGGCGCCGGCCCACAACCTGAAGTACGTGGACGGCTCGCTCACCTGGTCCGGCGTCATCCCGATGGCGATCATCGGCGTCGCACGGTCCTACGAGATCGACCTCAAGAAGTACATGAGCAGCTACGGCCTGGAGGTGTACGCGAAGCTGGAGCACGCCTCCATCGCCGACGCCCTCGGCCGCTACCCCGGCCTGACCTGGAAGAAGATGGCGAAGCCCGAGTACGCCGACCCGAACTCCGTGCCGGAGTTCGTCGCGGCCGTCAACAAGGTGAACCTCGGCTCGGCCGCCACCCCGACCGTCCCCGGCCTCATCGCCCAGGGCAACGCCGGCGTCCTGGAGGGGACCTTCACCAGTCCGCCGGGCATCGGTACGGGCGACGGCGTCATGGTCGCGGGAGACGTGCGGGCGCTCGCCCGTCAGTACTGCGCCACCGGCAACTCCGCCGTCTCCTACGACCAGTACGACCTGCTCAGCCACTTCGGCGCCCCCGTCGTCTGGGCACCTACCGCGCTGAGCTGGCTCGACGACCGGTTCGCCGGCCGACCGGCGCCGTCCGACTGCGGCCGCATCCCCGCGGGCAACTCGCTGGCCCCGGAGAAGCCGGCGCCGCTGTCCTGAGCTGCCGGTTCCGCGGGGCCGCTCACCGCGCCGCCGCCCTCAGGGGGTGTCCGTCCCCGGCCGGCCCGGCAGACCCGGGTCCTCCTCCTCTCCCAGGACCCGCTGGGCCACGGCGAAGGCGGCGTTGGCCGCCGGGACACCGCAGTAGACCGCCGTCTGGAGCAGGGCCGCGGCGATCTCGTCGTCGGACAGGCCGTTGCGGCGGGCGGCCCGCAGGTGCATCGCGAGTTCGTCGTGGTGGCCGTGGGCGACGAGGGCGGTGAGGGTGACCAGGCTGCGTTCGCGCCGGGACAGGGTGGGGTCGGTCCAGATCTCGCCCCAGGCGTAGCGGGAGATGAAGTCCTGGAAGCGGGCGGTGAGCGGGGTCTGCCGGGCCTGTGCCCGGTCCACATGGGCGTCGCCGAGGACCTGGCGGCGCACGTTCATCCCGCCGCGCGCGGACGTACCCGCGAAGTGCGCGCGCAGGACGGCGGTCACGGCCTCCGGCTGTTCGGCGGGGGCGAGATGGGAGGCGCCGGGGAGCTCGGTCAGGGCCGCCCCGGGGACGGCGTCGGCGATCTCCCGGAGGTGGGCGGGCGGGGTCGCGGGGTCCTCGCGGCCCGCGACGAGCAGCGTGGGCGCGGTGATGCCGGCGAGCCGGTCCCGCAGGTCGAAGGCGGCCAGTGCGTCGCAGCAGGCCGCGTACGCCTCCGGGTCGGCGGCCCG
Source organism: Streptomyces sp. NPDC127114 (assembly GCF_042677525.1). Classification (NCBI taxonomy): domain Bacteria; kingdom Bacillati; phylum Actinomycetota; class Actinomycetes; order Kitasatosporales; family Streptomycetaceae; genus Streptomyces; species Streptomyces sp. NPDC127114. Next base: position 41,433 of record NZ_JBHXTJ010000020.1, on the reverse strand, counting down.
GTGGTCGGCCACCAGACGCGGCACGCTGAACCCCGGGGTGAACCAGCGGGCGTCGGCCGTGTCGGCGAGCTTCGCCAGTCCTTCGCGTCGTACGGTGGCCGCCCGCTGCTCCCAGGGCGCCGCGCCGCCGAAGTGCGCGGAGGAACACAGGACCGCGAGGCGGTCGACCCGCTCCGGGTGGTGCACCGCGAGATGGAGTCCGACGGCACCGCCGAGCGAGACCCCCGCGTACGAGAAGCGGTCGAGGCCCAGGGTGTCGGCGAGGTCGACGACCAGTCGGGCCAGGTCGGCCACGGTCGCCCCGGGCCGGAGGAGACCGGCGGGCGAACCGCCGTGCCCGGGCAGGTCCCACCGGATGACCCGATGGGTGATCGACAGCTCCGGGGCCACGGCGTCCCACAGGGCCGTCGACGTGCCGAGCGAGGGTCCGAGGACCAGGGCCGGCGCGGTGACCGGCCCCTCGACGAGATGGTGCGGGATGCGTGGGCTCAACGTCGCTCCAGGGCCTGGTCGGTGAGGGTTCCGGCGCAGCCGGTGGCGAGGGTCGGGTCGGTCAGGTCGGTGAGGTCCGCGCCGGCCAGTTCCGGCTGCTCGGCGAGGAGTTCGGCGAGCGGGCGGCCGTCGGCCCGGCTGCGGGCGGCGAGTTCGGCGAGCAGCGCCCTGGCGCGGGTCCGGCCGAGCAGTGGCGTGAGCGCCACGGATAGCCGTTCGGCGACGAGCAGCCCGCCGGCGGCGTCCAGGTGGGCCCGCATGACGGCGGGATCGACGCGGAGTCCTTCGACGAGGCCGGCCGTGTGGTGGGCCGCGCCGCCGACGAGCCGCAGCAGTTCGCGCAGCGGTTCCCACTCGGCGTGCCAGGCACCGGCGGGCCGTTCGTCCTCGGCGGCCAGGCAGGCGTAGAGGCTCGCGGCGAGGTGCGGGGTGCGCCGCGCGGCGGCGGCGACGAGGGTGGCGCGCACCGGGTTCGCCTTGTGCGGCATGGCGGAGGACCCGCCGCCCGCCCCTTCCGCGACCTCGGCGATCTCGGTACGGGAGAGGACGAGGACGTCGACGGCGATCTTGCCGAGTGCTCCGGCCGTGAGGGCGAGGGCGCCCGCGAGGTCGGCGACGGGGGTGCGGAGGACGTGCCAGGGCAGGAGCGGGACGGCTAGCCCGAGTTCACGCGCGTACGCGGCGGGGAGGGCGGTCGCGTGCTCCGCGCCGGCGTCAGGGTCGGCACCGGCACCGGCCGCGTGGTCGGCGAAGGCGGCCAAGGTCCCGGCCGCACCGCCGAGTTGGGCGGGCAGGCCGTCCCGTACGGTCACGATCCGGTCCCGCGCGTCCAGGACGAGCGAGCGCCAGCCGGCCGCCTTCAGGCCGAAGGTGGTGGGAACGGCGTGCTGGGTGAGGGTGCGGCCGGGCATCGCGGTGTCCCGGTGCGCGGCGGCGAGGGAGCCGAGGGCCCGTTCCGTCCGGGCGAGGTCGTCGAGGACGAGGCCGAGGGTGCGGACGGCGACCAGCATGGCGGCGGTGTCGAGCACGTCCTGGCTGGTGGCCCCCCGGTGCACGTACGGCCCCCACTCCCCCGCCGCCTCGGTCAGGTCAGCGACCAGCGGGATGACCGGGTTGCCCCCGGCGCGCGCCCGCAGCGCGATCGACCGGAGGTCGAAGCGGGCCGGATCGGCCGCCTCGGTGACGGCCCGGGCCGCCTCCGCCGGGGCGGTGCCGGTGGCGGCCTGGGCGCGGGTGAGCGCGGCCTCCGCGTCCAGGAGGGCCTGGAGGAAGGCCGTGTCGCCGGTGGCTGCCTCGGCGGGCGAGCCCGCCCGTACCGGATCGAGGAGGCCCGTGTCGAGGTCGGTCACGGGAACTCCAGGAACACCGTCTCGCACTCGCCCTGGAGCCGGATGTCGAAGCGGTGGGTGCGGTGCGGCTCCTCGGCCGCGATCAGGGTGGCGCGCCGGTCGGCCGGGAGCCGGTCGAGCAGCGGGTCGGGCCCGTCGCCGAGGTAGGCGCGGGTGTAGAGGTGGTGCAGCAGTCCGCGGGCGAACACGCAGACGCTGATGTGCGGTCGGCCGGGGTTTCCGGGCGGCAGGGTGTGCAGCGCGTAGTGTCCGTCGGCGTCGGTGGCCACGCGGCCGAAGCCCGTGAACCCGGTGCCGTCGCGGCCGAGGTACCCGCCGGTGACGGGATCCCTGCGCAGGGAGCCGGGCGCGCCGGCGAGGGAGCCGTCGGGGGCGGCCTGCCAGAACTCGAGGAGGGCGTCGGGTACGGGTTCGCCCGCGCCGTCGAGGACGTATCCGTGGAGGGTGATGCGCTCGGGGTGCCCGTCGGGCGCGATGCGCTCGCCGCCGGGGAACGGCAGCGCGTACCCGTAGAAGGGTCCGACGGTGTGGGAGGGCGTGGGCGGCAGGGGCGCGGGCGGCGCCGGCGTGGATTCCACGGCGGTCAGCGTCCTTCCTCGATCCAGGTGGCGGACGGCCCGTCGAGGACGATGTCCCAGGCGTAGCCGAGGGAGAACTCCGGTTCGGACAGGCCGTGTTCGTAGCGGGCGACGAGCCGGTCGCGGGCGGCCTGGTCGGTGACGGAGCGGATGATGGGGTCGTGGGCGAGGAGCGGGTCGCCGGGGAAGTACATCTGGGTGACGAGCCGCTGGGTGAACGCCGTACCGAAGACGGAGAAGTGGATGTGGGCCGGGCGCCAGGCGTTGGCGTGGTTGCGCCAGGGGTAGGCGCCGGGTCTGATCGTGGTGAAGGTGTAGCGGCCCTGATCGTCCGTCAGGGTGCGTCCGACGCCGGTGAAATGGGGGTCCAGGGGGGCCGGGTGCTGGTCCCGGAGGTGGGCGTACCGCCCGGAGGCGTTGGCCTGCCAGATCTCGATCAGCTGTCCCCGTACCGGCCGGCCCTCCCGGTCGAGGAGCCGGCCGGAGACGGTGATCCGCTCGCCGAGGGGCTCGCCGGCGTGCATCCGGGTGAGGTCGTTGTCGTGCTCGGTGACGTCGGTGACGCCGAAGACCGGCCCGGCGAGTTCGACGGCCTCGGGGTCGCCTCCGACGGCGACCAGCGGCAGGCGGGGGTGCCGGAGCAGGGAGCTGCGGTAGGGGGCGTAGTCGCGGGCCGGGTGGTGGCGGGCCGGGGCGCCGGCGGCCAGAGCGGTGTCGTAGGCGCTCTGAAGAGCTGCTATCTCGGTGTCGATGTGGTCCTGCGTGAGGTCGTTCACGAGAGCTCCAGCGGGTCGGGAAGGGGCGGACGGCGGCGGGGGCGCGCCGCTGCCGGGTCCGGCACGGGGACGGCCCGGAGCTCCGGTCCGAGCAGGGGCGCCGCGGTCCGTGCGACGACTTCCTCGGCCGTCACGCCCGGCGCCGTCTCGACGAGGACGAGTCCGTCGCGCGTGACGTCGAGGACGGCGAGGTCGGTGATGACGCGTTGGACGCAGGCGCGGCCGGTGAGCGGCAGGTCGCACTCCTCGACGATCTTGGGGGTGCCGTCCTTCGCGGTGTGGGTCATGACGACGATGACGGTGCGGGCGCCGTGGACGAGGTCCATGGCGCCGCCGATGCCGGTGACCAGACGGCCGGGGACGGCCCAGTTGGCGAGGTCGCCGCGGGCGGAGACCTGCATGGCGCCCAGTACGGCGACGTCGATGTGGCCGCCGCGGATCATGCCGAACGACAGGGCGGAGTCGAAGTAGGAGGCGCCGGGGAGGACGGTGACGGTCTCCTTGCCGGCGTTGATGAGGTCGGGGTCGACCTCGTCGTCGGTCGGGTAGGGGCCGGTGCCGAGGATGCCGTTCTCGGACTGGAGGACGACCTCGACGCCTTCGGGGAGGTGGTCGGGGATGAGCGTGGGCAGGCCGATGCCGAGGTTGACGTACTGCCCGTCGCGGAGTTCGAGGGCGGCGCGGGCGGCCATCTCCTCACGGGTCCGGCTCATCGTGTGGTCCTCTTCTCTATGGCCTTGTCGGCGGCCTGCTCGGGGCTGAGGGCGACGACGCGCCGGACGAAGATGCCGGGCAGGTGCACGTGGTCGGGGTCGATGGCCCCGGGCTCCACGAGCTCCTCGACCTCCGCGACGGTGATCCGGCCGGCCATGGCGGCCAGCGGGTTGAAGTTGCGGGCGGAGGCGTGGAAGACGAGGTTGCCGTGACGGTCGCCCTTGGCGGCGCGGACGAGGGCGTAGTCGGTGCGGATGGCGTGCTCGAGGACGTGCGGGACGCCGTCGAAGTCGCGCACCTCCTTGGGCGGGGAGGCGAGGGCGACGCCGCCCTGGCCGTCGTAGCGCCAGGGCAGCCCGCCGTCGGCGACGAGGGTGCCGACGCCCGCGGGCGTGTAGAAGGCGGGGATGCCGCAGCCGCCGGCGCGCAGGCGTTCGGCGAGGGTGCCCTGCGGGATGAGCTCGACCTCCAGTTCACCGGCGAGGTACTGGCGGGCGAACTCCTTGTTCGCGCCGATGTACGAGCCGGTGACGCGGGCGATGCGGCCGGCGGCGAGGAGCACGGCGAGCCCGGTGTCCATGGCTCCGCAGTTGTTCGAGACGACGCGGAGGCCGCCGACGCCGCGCTCGTGGACGGCCTGGATGAGGGTGTTCGGTACGCCGCTGAGGCCGAAGCCGCCCACCGCGAGCGACGCTCCGTCCGGGACGTCCGCCACCGCCTCCGCGGCGGTGGCGACCACCTTGTCCATGGGATGGCCCTTCGTTTCTCTCGATATTAATCAGTGCACTGACTATCTGTGGGTCATGCTGGCAGGCCCTCGCCGGGGCGTCAACGGGTATCGTTCCGTGCGCCGACGAAAGACGACGGCTGCGCAGGAGGAGGCGCTCATGGCCGCGGTGGATCTGGCCACGCATCCCGGGCATCTGGCCCGGCGACTGCAGCAGGCGCACCACCTGCTGTGGACGACGATGGTCTCGGAGGAGATCACCTCCCCCCAGTTCGGCGTCCTCAACGCGCTGACGGCGGAACCCGGTCTCGACCAGCGGACGGTGGGCGAGCGGGTGGCCCTCGACCGTTCGACGATCGCCGAGGTGGTCGGCCGGCTGATCCGCCGGGGGCTGCTCGACAAGGTGCGCGACCCCGCGGACGGGCGCCGCTTCCTGCTGCACCTCACCCCCGAAGGCACCCGCGTGCACCGGAAACTGACGGTGCGTACGGCGCGGATGAACCAGATCTTCCTGGCCCCGCTCTCCGCCGAGGAGCAGGCCCTCTTCCTGTCGCTGATCCGGCGGGTGTCGGACGCCGCGGAGGAGCTCCGCAACCCGGCGGAGCCCCTCCCCGCACCGTGACTCACTCCCCCGCGGCCGCCGTGGCGGCCGGCGGCGCGCCGACGGGCGCGGCCGGGCGGCCGATGCGCGCGGCGAGCGGGACCAGGGCGACGGCGACCGAGCCGACGATCCCGGCGACGGCGAAGGTCGTGAAGCCCCAGCCCTGGTTGCCCGCCGCGGCGAGCGCGCCGACCAGCCAGGGCCCCACGACCGCGCCGGTCCGGCCCACGCCGGTGACCATGCCGAGACCAGCCGCGCGCTCGGCGCCCCGGTAGACGCCGCCGGTCGCCGCGTAGACCATCACCTGGGCGCTGAACAGCCAGACGCCGGTGACCGCGACGACGACGTAGGTGACGCCGAGCGGAAGGTGGGCCTTGAGCAGCAGCGCGCCCACCGCGGTGAGGACGAACCAGATCGCGGCGATCCGCAGCGGGCCGTAGCGGTCGGCGAGCCGCCCGGAGAACAGCAGGCCGACGATGCCGCCCGCGTTGATGACCATGAGGAAGGCGACGGAGGAGTCCAGGCCGTAGCCGGAGGCGCGCATCATCGTCGGCAGCCACGTGGCGACGCCGTAGACGAGGAGGAGCCCGCAGAAGGACGCCACCCACAGAAGCGGGGTCACCCAGCGGGACTCGGCGCGGAAGAGCGCCCGCACGGCGGCGACGCGGCCCTGGGCGCCGGCGGCCGGCGCGGCGACCGGGGCGGGCCGGGCGAGGCCGTAGCGGTCGGCGACGGCGTGGGCCCGCTCCCGCTGACCGCGGGCGAGCAGCACGCCGGGTGATTCGGGCAGCAGGGCGAGCAGCAGCGGTACGGCGACGACGGCGGGCAGGACGCCCGCCCAGAACACCCAGCGCCAGCCGGCGGCGGGCGCGAGGACGAGTCCGAGACCGGTGGCCGCCATGCCGCCCACGTGGTACGAGGTCATGAGCAGACCGGTCATCAGGGCGGCGCGCCGGGGCGGGGCGAACTCCAGGACCATGGCCAGGCAGAGCGGCATGAGGCCGCCGAGGCCCAGGCCCGACACGAAGCGCCCGGCGCCGAAGAGGACGAGGTCCCCGGCGAGGGCGCAGACGGCGGAGCCCGCGGAGAAGAGGACGATGCTGGCGACGAGCATCGGTCGGCGGCCGAGCCAGTCGGTGAGGGTCCCGGCCGTCAGTGCGCCGATCAGCATGCCGAACGTGGTCCAGCTGCCGATGGTGCCGGCGCTCGCGGGCGTGAGGCCGAGGCCGGGGTCGTCGAGCATGTGCGGCATCACGGCGCCGTAGATGGTGACGTCCATGCCGTCGAAGAAGACCGCGACCCAGCAGAGGGCGAGGACGGGCAGGACGGAGCGGAGAGTGTGGGGGCGGGGCGGAGCGGGACGTTTCGTCATGGGGTTCCCTGGGGACGCGGCTCGGTCGTCGGCTCTTGCTCACCAAGATTGTTCGCCTGGTGAAATTCATTTCACCGGCTAGGTGGCATGAGTGTCCGCGCGGAGCGGTCGGGTGTCAACGGCGTGGAACGAAAACCGTTGGTGCACTGACGATTCTCCGCGCGGGGCGCTAGGTCAGGGGGAAGGGCAGGAATGGCGGGTCGGACGCCCCGAGCCTGCGGGGGCCGGGCGCCCGGCCCCGGCCGGGACGGGCTGGTCTACGACGGGTGAGCCCGGCTGGGTGCGCCGGCCGGGGTCGGGCGCTCGGTCAGGTCAGCAGGGTGGGGGTCGCGCGGTCCAGGACGTCGGCGATGCGCTGCCAGGTCGCCTCGTCGCGCTCGACGGGGGCGATCTCGCGGCCCGTGCCCGCGCCCCAGGCCGTCGCGAGCGCGACCGGGTCGGCGCCCGTGACCGCGGCCGCGGCGAGCGCGGCGGCGCCGAGGGCGACGAGTTCGGTCGCGTCCGGGACCACGAGCGGCCGGCCGGAGAGCCGTCGCACGGTCTCGGTCCAGGCCCGGCCGCGGGCGCCGCCGCCGACGAGACGCAGCGGGCGGTTCCGTACGGCCGGGTCGGCCGGATCGAGCCCACAGGCGGCGAGGAGTTCGTCGAGCGCGCGGAGCACGGTGAAGACGGCGCCCTCGTAGGCGGCGCCCAGCAGTGCGCCGGGCGTCGTGGTGTGCCGCAGGCCGGTGAGGAGTCCGGAGGCGAGCGGCAGGTCGGGAGTGCGTTCGCCGTCGAGGTACGGCAGGAGGACGAGGCCGTCGCCGGGTTCGGCGGCCTCGCGGTCGAGTCCGAGGAGGCCGGCGATCCGGTCGACGGCCAGCGTGCAGTTGAGGGTGCAGCCGAGCGGCAGGTAGCCGCCGTCGGCGGCGGCGAAACCGGCGATTCCGGGGCTCGCGGGCCGGGTGCGGGTGGCCGCGAAGACCGTGCCCGAGGTCCCGAGGCTGACGACCGGGTGGTCGAGGAGGCCGCCGCCACCGGTGGCGCCCCCTAGCCCGAGGCCGACGGCGGCGGCCATGTTGTCGCCTGTGCCGGCGGCGACGGCGACACCCGGCGGCAGGCCGAGGGCGTCGGCGGCCGCGCGGGTCAGGGTGCCCGCGCGGGTGGCGGCGGTGGGCGCGATGTTCGGGAGCAGGGCGGGGTCGAGCCCGAGGAGGTCGAGGAGGCCGGGGTCGTAGGCGGCGCGCCCGGTGTCGTACCAGCAGGTGCCGGAGGCGTCGCCGGGGTCGGTCACGGCCGCGCCGCAGAGCCGTTCGGTGAGGAAGTCGTGCGGGAGCCGGACGGCGGCGGTGCGGGCGGCGACGGCCGGTTCGGCCTCGCGCAGCCACTGCCACTTGGCGGCGGTCATGGAGGCGACGGGGACGGATCCGGTGCGGGCGAGCCAGGCGCCGGGGCCACCGAGCGTGTCGGTGAGGGCGGCGGCCTGCGGCGCGGAACGCGTGTCGTTCCAGAGCAAGGCGGGCCGCAGGGGGCGGCCCGCGGAGTCGAGCGTGACCAGGCCGTGCTGCTGGCCGGCCACGGCGATGCCGGTGACGGCGGCGGGCGGCACGGCGGCCTGGGCGAGGCCGTCGGCGACGGCCTTCGCGAGCGCGGACCACCACTCCTCGGGATCGGTCTCGCGCGCGCCGCCCTCGCCGGTGACGGTGTGGGGCGCGCGGCCGACGGCGAGCAGGGTGCCGTGCTCCGCGTCCACGACTGCGGCCTTGGTGGACTGGGTGGAGCTGTCGACGCCGACGACCACCGGACGCTCCGGCATGGGCTGACCTCACTTTCCCCGCGCGGGCACTGGCGCCCGGACTGTCTCGACGGTATTAGTTATCTCAGAAAACAAATCTGGCGGCCAGCCTCGTGAAGGAGCCGGACATGCCGCAGAACCTCCTCCCCACCCCCGACGACCGCTTCACCTTCGGCCTGTGGACCGTCGGCTGGCAGGGCCGTGACCCGTTCGGGGACGCCACCCGGCCCGCGCTCGACCCGGTCGAGTCCGTGGAACGGCTCGCCGCCCTCGGCGCGTACGGCGTGACCTTCCACGACGACGACCTGATTCCGTTCGGAGCGGAGGAAACCGAGCGCGAGACGGCGGTCAAGCGCTTCCGTGCCGCACTCGACCGCACGGGTCTGAAGGTCCCGATGGCCACCACCAATCTCTTCACCCATCCCGTCTTCAAGGACGGCGCGTTCACGGCCAACGACCGCGACGTGCGCCGCTTCGCGCTGCGCAAGACGATCCGCAACATCGACCTCGCGGTCGAGCTCGGCGCCTCGGTGTACGTGGCCTGGGGCGGCCGCGAGGGTGCGGAGTCGGGTGCCGCGAAGGACGTGCGGCTCGCGCTCGACCGGATGAAGGAGGCCTTCGACCTGCTCGGTCAGTACGTCACCGAGCAGGGCTACGAGCTGCGCTTCGCGATCGAGCCGAAGCCGAACGAGCCGCGCGGCGACATCCTGCTGCCCACGATCGGGCACGCGCTCGCGTTCATCGAGCGCCTGGAGCGGCCGGAGCTCGTGGGCGTCAACCCGGAGACCGGACACGAGCAGATGGCGGGGCTCAACTTCCCGCACGGCATCGCGCAGGCCCTGTGGGCGGGCAAGCTCTTCCACATCGACCTCAACGGCCAGTCCGGCATCAAGTACGACCAGGACTTCCGGTTCGGCGCGGGCGACCTGCGCCAGGCGTTCTGGCTCGTCGACCTGCTGGAGACGGCCGGTTACGCGGGGCCGCGGCACTTCGACTTCAAGCCCGTGCGCACCGACGGCTTCGACGGGGTGTGGGAGTCGGCGAAGAACTGCATGCGCAACTACCTGATCCTCAAGGAGCGCGCCGCGGCCTTCCGGGCCGATCCCGAGGTGACCGCGGCCCTCGCCGCCTCCCGTCTCGACGAACTGGCCGCGCCGACGGCGCAGGACGGGCTCACGGGCCTGCTGGCCGACCGCGCCGCGTACGAGGACTTCGACGCCACGGCGGCGGCGGAGCGCTCGATGGCCTTCGAGCGGCTGGACCAGCTGGCCCTGGAGCACCTGCTCGGCGTGCGTCGCTGACGCTCCGGCGAAATTCCCTTACGCTGCGTCGCCGCTTGTGCCATTCTCCGAGGGTCTGGCCTTCTTCCGAGGGATCGGAGACGCGACATGCGGCTTCCAACTGGTGCTGTCCGCTGGGGTGTTGCTCTGCTCCTGTGTCTGTCGGCCGCGGTGGCCTGCAACGACACGGGCAGCGACGAGGGCGCCGGCCCCAGCGGCGGCGTCGAGGGCGGCGGAGTGCCGGGGCCCGGCAAGGGCGGTGGTTCCGGAGGGGGCAGCGGCGGGAAGGACGGCGGGGGCAGGCCGGGGCCGCTGAAGATTCCGGAGTGGAGCAGGACCGACCGTCTGCACGACGACGCCTCGGAGGAGGGGCGCATCAACTGGACCGCTCTCCGGGAGCGGTTCAAGGAGGAGTGCCCTGACCACACCGTGTGCGTGCGTCTCGTGCGCGTCAACCGCACGCCGGACGGCCGTGAGACCGCAGGACCGTGTGGATTCGACCACCTGGAGCCCAGGCCGGGAACGACGGTGCGGCGTGGGCAGGACACCACGGTGTACGTAGTCGGCGTGTGCGACGACGAGACGACGGATGAGCCCGAGCCCACGGACTCCGGCCGGACCACGGACCCCGGCCGCACCACGGAGTCGACGGACCCGGCCGAACCGACGGACCCGGCGGAACCGACGGACGCCACGGAGCCGACCGGCACCGACACCGCGACTTCCTCGTGAACGAAGGCGCCGCCGGCCCCGGTCGCCTCGCCACGTTCCTCGGCGCGGTCGCCGCGCCCACGGGCCTCGTCACCGGCCTGCTCTACTACTTCGGCTACTTCCACGCGTACTGGTTCTTCGCGTACTTCAGGGTGAACTCCACCGTCCTCGGCTTCAGTACGGCGGACTACCTCATGCGCAGCCTGGACGCCCTGTGGGTGCCGCTGACCGTGGCCGCGACGCTCGGCGTGGCCGTCTTCTGGGGGTACGACCTCGGGCGTCGCAGGCTCGGCCCCCTCATGGGGCCGGTGGCGCGGCGCCGCGCCACCGCCGCCCTCGCCGCGATCGGGTTCCTCCTGCTGGCCGGCGGCCTCTGGTCGACGTTCCAGGTGACCTTCCTGTCCCGCGTGCTCACGCTGGCCCCGCTCAGCCTCTCCGCCGGGGTGGCCCTGCTGGCGTACGCCCGGCATCTGGCGCGGCGGAACGCCGCCGAGGCGCCTGCCCCGCAGCCGCCTGCCGCTCGGGAGCCGGAACCCGCTCCTTCCCCCGCCGACGACGGCGACGACCAGGGCGACGGTGACGGTAACGGCGACGGCGACGGCGACGGGACTGACGCCGCGCCGAACACCTCGGCGGCCGAGGGGGCCGATGCGCCTCCCGCCCCCGCGACCGCTGCCGCCCCCGGCGACCGTCCCACGGCACCCGCGCCCGACCCCGCACCAGAACCCGCTCCGCCGTCCCCCGCCCGCCCCGAGTGGGCCGTGCTCGCCGAGTGGGCCGTGGTGTTCACGCTCGTCATGCTGGGGCTCGTCTGGGCCGCCAACGACTACGCCGCGTCCGTCGGCACGGTGCGGGCCCAGCGCTTCACGGCCGGGCTGCCGCACTACCCGACGACGATCGTCTACAGCGAGCACAGCCTCAGCATCAGCGGTCCCGGTGTCAGCGAGACCCGGTGCAAGGACGCCAAGGGCGGCAAGGACGACGACGCCGCCTACGGCTACCGCTACGACGGCCTCACGCTGATCCTCCAGTCGGGGAACCAGTACGTCCTGGTCCCGACGCGCTGGACGCCGGCCGACGGAGTCGCCCTGGTGCTCCCCCGCAACGACTCGGTGCGGCTCGAGTTCGGTCCGCCGCCGGGGGCGGCGGCGCGCGGCCGGGCGCGCGTACCTTCCTGCTGAGTCGGCCCAGGCGACACAAGGCCGCAAGCGCCTTCCGAGCCGGGGCCGACGACGATCGGCTCGACGGTGAACCGATCGACGCGACGGGGGCGTTCAGCCGGCGAACGGCGTCGCGGGCAGTCCCTGCCCCATGTCCGGCAGGACGAGCAGGGACCCGGCGAGCGGTTCCGGGTCGGCGAGACCGGTGCGGGCGGTCGTGACGTACAGGTCACGCAGGCCCGGGCCGCCGAAGGCGCAGGCGGTCGGCCGGCGCACGGGCAGCGGGACGACCCGCTCCAGTGCGCCGGCCGGCGTGTACCGGTGGAGGCTGCCGCCGTCCCACAGGGCGATCCAGACGCAGCCCTCGGCGTCCACGGTGAGTCCGTCGGGGATGCCCGCGCCGGGTCCGACGGTCGCGAAGGGGCGGCGGTCGACGACGCGGCCGTCCTCGACGCGGAGGGCGTCGATGCGGCGGGTGGGACTGTCGACGTAGTAGGCGAGGCCGGGGTCGGCGGGGCTCCAGCCGATGCCGTTGCTGACGGTCACCCGGTCGAGGAGCGGCGTGGCGCTGCCGTCGGGGGCGATCCGGAGAAGGCTGCCGCCGCCTTCCGCCTCGTCGTAGCGCATGCTTCCGGCCCACAGGCTGCCGTCGGGGGCGACGGCCGCGTCGTTGCCGCGGCGTCCGGGCACGGGGTCGTGGTGCAGCCAGGAGAAGGTGCCGTCGGGGTCGTAGCGGCCGACGCCGTCCCTGAGGTTGACGACGAGTCCGCCGCCGGCGCGGGGTTTCGCGGCGCCGACGTGCTGGTCCACGGGCGTGACGTCGTGGCTGCCGGTGGCCGGGTCGTGGACGTGGACGCGTGCGCCGAGGATGTCGACCCAGACGAGCCGCGAGCCCGCCGCGTCCCAGGTGGGGCCCTCGCCGAGGGTGTCGTCCGCCCGTACGGCGACCTCGACGGTCATCGCGTCCCGCCGCGGTGGCCGAGGCGTACGGAGAGGTCGGCGGCGCCCTTGGCGGCGAGCTCGGCGAGTTCGGTCTCACGCTCCTCGCTCCAGCGGATGACGGGCACGGAGATCGACAGGGCGGCGACGACCTGCCCGGAGCCGTCGCGTACGGGGGCGGCGACGCAGGAGACGTCGGGGTTGGACTCGCGGTGTTCGGTGGCGGCGCCGCGGGCGCGGATCCTGGCCAGTTCGGCGCGCAGCGCCTCGGGGTCGGTGATGCTGCGCGGGGTCATGGCGGCGAGCTCGCGTCCGTCGACGCGCGCGTCGAACTCGGCCTCGGGCAGGGAGGCGAGCAGCATCTTGCCGACGGAGGTGCAGTGGGCGGGCAGGCGCCGGCCGGCGGCGGAGACCATGCGGACGGCGTGGGTGGAGTCGACCTTGGCGATGTAGATGACGTCCAGGTCCTCCAGGACGGCGACGTGGACGGTCTCGTCGCAGGTCTGGGCGATCTCGTGGGCGACCTGCCGCCCCTCGGCGGCGAGGTCGAGCTGTTCGGCGTAGCGGCTGCCGAGCTGGTGGGTGCGGACGCCGAGGCGGTAGCGGCCCGGCTGCCCGGGGACCGAGGTGAGGTAGTGGCGGGCCGCCAGGGTGGTGAGCAGTTCGTGGGTGGTGGTGCGCGGCAGCCCGAGTCGCCGGGTGATCTCGGGCGCGGACAGTGTGTCGTCGCTGTGCAGAAAGAGCTCGAGAATGTCGAAAGCTCTGGTCACCGCAGGTACGAGACGTCCCATGACCGTCACCCGCCCCCTCTGTTCGTTCGATATCCCGACCATTGGCCGGTATGACGAACTGAGGCTAGCCGGACCAGGGTTCACCGGGCAACGGTCGCGCGAACCATTGACACCCCGGGGAGAGCTGCATACGGTCACGCCACCATTTCGAACGTGTGACGAAATCTCGAACATCACCCTGGGAGAGTAGCTGCCGTGCGCATCACGGGCATCACCACTCATGTCGTCGGAACCCCCTGGCGGAACCTCACCTACGTCCTGGTCCATACCGACGAGGGCCTGACCGGCGTCGGCGAGACCCGCATGCTCGGTCACACCGACGCGCTCCTCGGCTATCTGCGCGAGGCGGAGGCCAACCACATCGCCGGTTCCGACCCGTTCGCGGTCGAGGACCTGGTCCGCCGGATGAAGTACGGCGACTACGGCCGTGCGGGCGAGATCGTGATGTCGGGCATCGCCGTGGTGGAGATGGCCTGCTGGGACATCAAGGGCAAGGCGCTGGGCGTGCCGGTGTGGCAGCTGCTCGGCGGCAGTGTGACGGACCGCGTCAAGGCGTACGCGAACGGCTGGTACACCACCGAGCGCACCCCGGAGGCCTACCACAAGGCGGCCCAGGAGGTCGTCGCGCGCGGCTACCGGGCCCTGAAGATCGACCCGTTCGGCAACGGCCACCTCGAACTGGACGCCGAGCGCTCGCGGTACGCGGTGTCCCTCATCGAGGCGGTCCGCGACGCGATCGGTCCGGACACCGAGCTGATGCTGGAGATGCACGGGCGCTTCTCCCCCGCGACGGCGGTACGGCTCGCGCACGAGCTGGCCCCGTTCCGTCCGGCCTGGCTGGAGGAGCCGGTGCCGCCGGAGAACCTCAAGGCGCTGAAGAAGGTCGCCGACAAGGTGGACCTGCCGATCGCGACCGGGGAGCGGATCCACGACCGGATCGAGTTCCGCGAGCTGTTCGAGTCCCAGGCTGCGGACGTCATCCAGCCGGACCTCGGGCACATCGGCGGCATCCTGGAGACCCGCAAGCTCGCCGCCACGGCGGAGACCCACTACGTGATGGTGGCCCCGCACAACGTCGGCGGCTCGGTGCTGACCGCCGCATCGCTCCAACTCGCCGCCTGCACACCGAACTTCAAGATCCTGGAGCACTTCAACGACTTCGCGGACGCCGAGATCACCGGGATCGTGCGCGGGGCGCCCCGCGTGGATCCGGAGACGGGCTGCTTCGAGATCTCGCACGCGCCCGGGCTCGGCGTCGAGCTCGACGTGGACGCCGCCGCCGAGTTCCCGCAGCAGCGGGCCCGGTTCGACCTGTGGGCCGAAGGCTGGGAGCGGAGGGCCCCCAAGTGAGCACCTCGGCGGGGCCCGTGAGCCGGGCGGTGCTCGTCTCCGCACCCGGTGAACACCGGCTCGTCGAGCGCGAGTTGCCCGAGCCGGGGCCGGGTGAGGTGCGGCTGAGGGTGGCCGCCGCCGGGATCTGCCTGAGCGACCGCGAGCTGTACGACGGCCACCGTGACCGCGGCTACGTCCGCTACCCGGTGGTGCCCGGCCACGAGTGGTCGGGCACCGTCGAGGCCGTGGGCACCGGCGGCGACCCCGCCCTGATCGGCCGCAAGGCCGTCGCGGAGGGCTTCCGCAGCTGCGGCGGCTGCGAGCGGTGCCGGTGCGGCGAGACCAGCCTGTGCACCGGCGGCTACGCGGAGACCGGGTTCACCGAGCCCGGCGCCTTCGCCGACCACGTGGTCGTGCCCGCGCGGCTGCTCCACCTCCTGCCCGACGGGGCCGATCTGCGTGCCGCCGCGCTGCTGGAACCGGCGGCGGTGGTCGCGGCGGCGGTACGGGCCGGGCGGCCGCGCCCCGGGATGCGGGTCGCGGTGGTCGGCGCCGGCACCCTCGGCCTGCTCGCCGTACAGCTGCTCGCCGCGTCCTCGCCCGCCGTGCTGGCCGTGGTCGAGCCGCGGGCCGCACGGGGCGAACAGGCGCTGCGGTACGGGGCGGGCGAGCTGCTGACCCCGAAGGAGGCGGAGCACTCCGCCCACGGCCGCTTCGACCTGGTGGTGGAGACGGCGGGCGCGCCGACCACGGCGGCGTCCTCGTGCCTGCTCGCCCGCAGGGGCGGCCGGGTCGTGCTCACGGGGATGTTCACGCCGGGGGCGGTCGGCATCGATCCCGTCCACCTCTCGCTCAGTCAGCTGGAGGTGCGCAGCGTCTTCGGGGCCTCCTCGGCCGACTGGTCGGAGGCGGTGCGCGCGTTCGGCCTCGGTCTGATCGATCCGGCGCCGCTGATCAGCCACGAGTTCCCGCTGGAAGGGTTCGCGGAGGCCCTCGCCCTGGTGGGCGGTGGCGATCCGGGGACCGGCAAGGTGCTGCTGCGTCCCTGACGGGGCGCACCGCGTCCGGGGTGCGCCCTCTCCGGGCGCACCCTCTCACCGGCCCACACCCTCGTTCGCGAACGAGGTCCGAGATATCGAACAGAGAGACAGAGGACTTCCGTGACCGCTCTGCCCGCACCACCCCGACGCCCCGGCGCCGCCGCGCTGGCGCGGATCGGCCATCCCGTGCCCGCCCCCGAGCCCGCCGACGCCTCCCCGCACAGCTTTCCCGACGGCGGGACCTGGCGGACGGAGATCCCGTCCGTCGAGGGCCCCGAGGCGCTCGCCGAGGTCCTGAAGGAGAGCACCCGGCTCGACGTGCCCGTGCACCGCATCAGCCAGGGCAGCGGCGTGTGGATGCTCACCGACGCCGAGATCGCCGAGATGGCCGACGCCTGCGCCGAACGCGGCGTCGAGCTCTGCCTGTTCACCGGGCCGCGCGGTTCCTGGGACATCGGCGCCGCGACGCGGACCGACTCCGGCGGGGCGGGTCTGAGGGCCCGCGGCCACGACGCGCTCGCGGGGTGCGTCGAGGACGCCGTGCGCGCCACAGAGCTCGGGGTCCGCTGTCTGCTCGTCGCCGACGAGGGCGTGTTGTGGACCCTGCACCGGCTGCGCGCGGCCGGCGCCCTGCCCGCCGACACCACGTTCAAGGTGTCCGCGCTGATCGGCCCGGTCAACCCCGCCTCGTACGCGGTGTACGAGCGGCTCGGCGCCGACTCGCTCAACGTGCCCTCCGACCTGACCCTCGCCCATCTGACGGAGATCCGCCGGGTCAGCCGCGCGCCCATGGACCTCTATGTGGAGGCGCCGGACGACCTCGGCGGCTACGTCCGCATGTACGAGACCGCCGAGCTCATCCGCCGCGGAGCGCCGCTCTACCTGAAGTTCGGTCTGAGCCGCTCGGCCGGGATCTACCCCTACGGCGCCCATCTGCGCGAGCACACCCTCGCCACGGCGCGGGAGCGCGTGCGGCGCGGGCGTCTCGTCCTCGATCTGCTGGCCCGGCACGGCGCCGCCGCCGGCATGTCCCCGCTCGGCTCCCGGCTGCCCGGCGAGCTCCGCCGTTTCCCCGCGACCGAAGGGAACTGATCCATGCGCACCCGCACCCTGCGCGCCGCCGCGGCGGCCGCACTGCTCACCACCCTCGTCGCCGGATGCGGCCAGGAGGCCCGCGGCGGCAGCCGCTACCAGCCCGACAAGGGCAAGGGCGGCACGATCGGGCTCGCCATGCCGACGAAGGCGTCCGAGCGCTGGATCGCCGACGGCGAGAACATGGCGAAGCAGTTCCAGAAGGCCGGCTACGAGACCGATCTCCAGTACGGCGACGACAAGGTCGAGAACCAGATCGCCCAGATCGAGAACATGATCACCAAGGGCCGCCGGCTCCTGGTGATCGCCGCGATCGACGGCTCGGCGCTCACCGAGGTCCTCCAGCGGGCCCACGACGCGGGCATCCCCGTGATCTCGTACGACCGGCTCATCATGGGCACCGGGAACGTCGACTACTACGCCTCCTTCGACAACGAGAGGGTCGGCGAGCTCCAGGCGCAGTACATCGTCGACCGCCTCAGGCTCGGCGCGCCCGGCAGGACCGGCGGGAAGCCGTACGACATCGAGCTGTTCGCGGGTTCCCCGGACGACAACAACACCCGCTACTTCTGGAACGGCGCCATGAAGGTGCTCCAGCCGTACCTCGACAGCGGGCAGCTCGTGGTCCGCAGCGGGCAGACCAGGATGAACCAGGCGACGACGCTGCGCTGGGACGGCGGCACCGCGCAGAAGCGGATGGACGACCTCATCAGCAAGAACTACGGCGAGGAGAGCATCGACGCGGTCCTCTCGCCGTACGACGGGATCTCGATCGGGATCATCTCCGCGCTGCGCAGCGCCGGTTACGGCACGGCGGGCCATCCACTGCCCGTGGTCACGGGACAGGACGCCGAGCTCGCTTCGGTGAAGTCCATCATGCGCGGGGAGCAGACCCAGACCGTGTTCAAGGACACCCGGAAGCTCGCCGCCCGGGCCGTGGCGATGGGCGACGCGGTCCTCAACGGCCGCAAGCCCGAGGTCAACAACGTCAAGGACTACGACAACGGGAAGAAGACCGTACCCGCGTACCTCCTCGACCCGGTCAGCATCGACAAGTCCAACACGCGACTCCTCGTGAGCGAGGGGTACTTCACGGCAGGACAGCTCTCGTGAGCGGGCCGGCCGTGCTCGAGATGCACGGCATCACCAAGACCTTTCCGGGCGTCACCGCGCTCAGCGACGTACGGCTGACCGTACGGCCTTCCGAGATCCACGCGCTGTGCGGGGAGAACGGCGCGGGCAAGTCGACGCTGATGAAGGTGCTCAGCGGCGTCCACCCGCACGGTTCGTACGAGGGCGAGATCCGCTTCGACGGCAAGCCCCTCGCCCTGCGGGACATCCGGGACGGCGAGCGCCACGGCATCGTGATCATCCATCAGGAGCTGGCGCTCGTCCCGCACCTGTCGATCGCGGAGAACATCTTCCTCGGGAACGAGCGCTCCCGGCGCGGAGTCGTCGACTGGCCGGCGACCCTGCGGGAGGCGGCCCGGCTGATGCGGCGCGTCGGACTGCGCGAGCACCCGCGCACGCCCGTGTCGGAACTGGGCGTCGGCGGCCAGCAGTTGGTGGAGATCGCGAAGGCGCTCGCCAAGGAGGTGAGGCTGCTCATCCTGGACGAGCCGACGGCCGCGCTCAACGACGCCGACAGCGCGGCCCTGCTCGGACTCGTCCTGGAACTGCGCGACCAGGGCATCGCCTGCGTGCTGATCTCCCACAAGCTCGGCGAGATCCGGCGCGTCGCCGACACCGTGACCGTGCTCCGCGACGGGCGCACGGTCGAGACGCTGACCGTCCGCGCCACGCCGGACGCCGAGCCCGACGTCTCCGAGGACCGCATCATCCAGGGCATGGTGGGGCGGGCCCTCGACCGGCGCTTCCCCGAGCGGACCGCCTACGACGGCGAGGACGCCGGCCGCGAGGCGCTGCGCGTGCGCGGCTGGACGGTCCGCCACCCCGCGGACCGGCGGCGCACCGTCGTCGACGACGTCTCCCTGACCGTGGGCAAGGGCGAGATCGTGGGCATCGCGGGACTGATGGGAGCGGGCCGGACGGAGCTCGCGATGTCGCTCTTCGGGCGCTCCTACGGGCATCACGTGGCCGGCTCGGTGGCCGTCGACGGACGGGAGACGAGCCTCGCGAGCGTCCCGGACGCGATCGCGGCGGGCCTCGCCTACGTCACCGAGGACCGCAAGCGGTACGGGCTGAACCTCGTCGACACCGTCCACCGCAACATCTCCCTGGCGTCGCTGCGCCGGATGGTGCGGCGCGGTGTGGTCGACGAGCACCAGGAGCGGCGGGTGGCCGAGGACTACCGCGCCGGCCTGAACATCAGGACGCCCACCGTCCTGGAGGAGGTGGGCCGGCTGTCGGGCGGCAACCAGCAGAAGGTCGTCCTCGGCCGGTGGATCCACGCCGATCCGCGGGTGCTGATCCTCGACGAGCCGACCCGGGGCGTCGACGTCGGCGCCAAGTACGAGATCTACACGGTGATCGACCGGCTCGCGGCCGAGGGGCGGGGCGTGCTCCTGATCTCCTCGGAACTGCCGGAGCTCCTCGGGATGTGCGACCGGATCTACACGATGGCCGAGGGACGGCTCACCGCCGAGGTCGCCCGTGCCGACGCCACCCAGGAGTCCCTGATGCGCCACATGACCCCGAGCGACCCGAGCCCGCCCCCGGCCAGGACCGCGCCCCCGACCCCTACCACGAGCGGAAGCTGAGGCTCCGACATGACCACCACGACCCCTTCCGCACCGGACGCCGCACTCGCCGGCCGGCCGGACCGCCCGTCCTCGGGCGCGCTGCTGCTCGCGGGAGTGCGGGCGAACATGCGCCAGTACGGCATGCTCGTCGCGCTCGCCTTCCTCGTCGTGCTCTTCCAGATCTGGACCGACGGGACGCTGCTGCTGCCGAACAACGTCTCCAACCTGATTCAGCAGAACAGCTACATCCTCATTCTTGCCATGGGCATGATGATCGTGATCGTCGCCGGTCACATCGACCTGTCCGTCGGCTCGCTCGCCGCGTTCGTCGGCGCCCTGGCCGCGGTCATGATGGTCCGGCACGACATGCCCTGGGTCCTGGCCCTGGCGCTCTCCCTGCTGGTGGGTGCGGCGGCCGGCGCCTGGCAGGGCTACTTCGTCGCGTATCTCGGCATCCCGTCGTTCATCGTGACGCTGGCCGGAATGCTGCTCTTCCGCGGACTCACCCAGATCTTCCTGGAGGGCCGCTCGCTGGCGCCGTTCCCCGACGGCTTCCAGAACATCGCCAAGGGCTTCCTGCCCGAGATGGGCCCCTACACGCAGTACCACAACCCGACACTGCTGCTCGGTCTCGTCGCCGTCGCGCTGCTCCTCGTACGCGAGGTGCGCGACCGCCGACGCCGCGCGGAGTACGACTCGGAGCCGCTGCCCACCGGCCTGTGGGTGCTCAAGTGCACCGCGATGACGGCGGCCGTCGTCGCGTTCACGCTCACCCTCGCCAGCTTCCACGGCGTGCCCGTGGTCATGCTCGTCATGTGCGCGCTGCTCGTGGCGCTCGGGTACGTCATGCGCAACGCGGTGATCGGGCGCCACGTCTACGCGCTCGGCGGGAACAAGGCCGCGGCCATGCTCTCCGGGGTGAAGGACCGGCGGGTCACGTTCCTGGTCTTCGTGAACATGGGCGTGCTCGCCGCACTCGCGGGCTGCGTCTACGCGGCGCGGCTCAACGCGGGCACGCCGCAGGCCGGTCTGAACTTCGAACTGGAGGCGATCGCCGCGGCGTTCATCGGCGGCGCGTCGATGAGCGGCGGCATCGGCCGGGTGACGGGCGCCGTGATCGGCGGCCTCGTCCTGGGCGTCCTCAACAACGGCATGTCCCTGGTCGGCATCGGCACCGACTACCAGCAGGTCATCAAGGGTCTGGTGCTGCTCGCGGCGGTCGGCTTCGACGTCTGGAACAAGCGCCGGGCCGGCCGCTAGACACCCTCAGGGAGCGGACCCCATGACGGGTCCGCGGGCGGCCAGGCCTGCCGGTCCACCAGGTCGAGGACGAGGGCGGCGATGTTCCAGGCGTCGTCCTCGCCCCGGTGGTGACGGCCCTCCAGCGGGAGGCCGGCGATCCTCAGGGCGCCCGCCATCCCGGGTCGCCTGCGCAGCCCGTACGCCTCGGTGAACACCGCCTTGGCGTTGGTGTGACCGCGCTCGGCCGGGCGGCCGAACGGGTACGGCGTCCCGGCGGCCCGGCACTGCCGGTCGAACTGCCTGCGGTCGTAGTCGCCCCAGCTCGCCCAGGGGCGCCGCCGGGCGTCGTGCTCGTCGGCGAGGATCCGGCAGGCCTCGGCGAAGCCGACGCCTCCGGCGACCTGGGCGGGCGTCAGCCCGGTCAGCTCGGTGCAGAAGGCGCTCACCTCCGAGCGGGCCGGCCGCACCAGGATCCCGTGCCGGGAGACGCGGCGGCGGGTGGCGAGGTCGACGACGGTGAGACCGATCTCGATGATCTCGCTCACCGCGCCGGCCGGGGGCTGCCCGTCCCAGCAGGTGGCCTCCACGTCGACGACGTTCAGAAGGGCGGGTCCGCTGTCCATGGCGGCAGGGTAGAAGGCGCGGCGGGACGAGGGCATCCGCATTTCCGCGCGTGCTCGTCGCCGGCGCGCAGGACGAGGGGCCCGTGCCGAGCCGGTCCGACGCGGACCGACGGCTTCCGGTAAGGGGGCCGTGACGTGCCGGGATACCCCCTGGTGAGGAACGGGGCGCGTCATGCAAGATCACTTCCATGACCCACACCAGCAGACGCACCGTCCTCGCCTCCATGGCGGCCGTGGCCGCCGGCCTCCCCACGCTCAACGCCGTCGTCGGCAACGGCGCCACGCCCGCCGCCGCGGCCGACACGCACAGCTCCAACATGAAGCTGTACACCGTCAAGGCGGACAGGGAGGGCATCGACTGGATGCGCCGGTTCCGCATCGGCGGCGGCGCGGTGACGGACAACGGCCGCTACGCGAGCGTCCCCCTCAACAGCACGGCGATCCTCGCGCCGCACGGCGGCGGCATCGAGGCGGGCACCAGCGAGCTCTGCATGGCCGTCGCCGGCTACAAGCCGTTCGACTACGACACCGACCCGGCGGCCGCGGCGGAGCCGGGCGAGCCGCAGCGCGACTTCTGGATGTTCGAGGCCCTGGCGAGCTCGTCGACGCAGCACGTCACCTCGACCCACTGCAACGACCCGGCCGCCGTCGCCGTCTGCAGCAGCAACCTGTACGCCGTCTCCCTCCACGGCTTCTCCGCCGACCTCGAGAAGAAGATCATCATCGGCGGGCGCGACGAGCGGCTCAAGCGCAATCTGTACGAGGCCTTCACCGCGTCCGGTTTCACGACCAACCTGGCCGTCACCGTGGTCGTCGCGGCCCCCGGCGATCCCATCAACGGTGACGACACCCGCAACATCGTCAACCGCACGCGCACCGGCGCCGGCGCCCAGCTGGAGATATCCACGCCGCTGCGCGCGGCGATGTTCGGCGACTTCTCGACCGGCGCCTCGCGCAGGAGCTCGGCCGGTGTGACGAGCGCCGACAGCCCCAAGGCGGACCTGTACTGGAACGGCTTCGTCAAGAACGTCCGCCGGGCCATCGTGAACCACGAGATGGGCAAGGACCCCTTCTACGTGGACAACCCCACCGAGCCCGACCCCAACCTGCCTTCCTGACCCCGACGCGGCGGCACCGGCTCCGGTCCCGCTCGTGCCCGTCCGTCAGGACCGGCGCACCGCGGGCCCGGCGGCCGCCCGTGGCCCCAGGGCTCGCTGGAGTTCGGCCATGCCCTTCGAGGTCTGGCTCTTGACGGTGCCCACC
The DNA here is from genome assembly GCF_042677525.1 of Streptomyces sp. NPDC127114. Lineage (NCBI taxonomy): Bacteria > Bacillati > Actinomycetota > Actinomycetes > Kitasatosporales > Streptomycetaceae > Streptomyces > Streptomyces sp. NPDC127114. The sequence continues at coordinate 18,875 of NZ_JBHXTJ010000020.1, read as the reverse complement.
GAGATCCCGAGGGCGAGCGCGGTGTCCCGCTCCGAGAGGTCGAAGGCGTGGCGCAGCACGACGCAGGCGCGCTTGCGGAAGGGCAGGGCGCGCAGTGCGCTGCGCACGTCGAGGACGGCCGGCACGTCCGGGTCCTCGGCCCGCTCGGATCGCCGGTCCCAGAAGAGCGCGATCCGGCGGCGTTCGCGCACGGCGCCGCGGATGCGGCTGCGGACGAGGTGGACGACGACGCCGCGGGCGTAGGCGAGGGGCCGGTCGGCGCCGCGTACCCGGTCCCAGCGGTGCCAGAGGGCGGCCATGGCGTCGGCGGCGAGATCGTCGGCTGCCTCCGCGTCGCCGCTCATCGCGTGGGCGAGACGGGCGAGTTCGCCGTAGTGGCGTTCGAAGAAGGCCCGGAACTCCGCCGCGTCGTCACTCCACGCCCCGGCGCCTCCCGCCGTACGGCCGTCGGAACCCTCGCCCGTCACCGTCCCTCCCCGCCGCTCGCCGGCCGAAGAACACGTGGTGCGGCCGGGCGGGCCCCCTTCCCGGGGGCCGGCCCGGCCCGATCGTACGCGGAGCGGATGCTCCTCGCGGGGCGGCGGATTATTCGAGCAGTTCCGCGTACGAGCCCATGGCCAGGGCGATGTCCGCCTGGGCCCAGAACCGGTGGTAGGTGAAGACGGGCGCGGCGCCGCCCGCCAGATAGGCCTCGATCTTCGGCCAGGCCGGGTCGTTCTTGTAGAAGGAGCGGATCGAGGTGAACGTGGACGAGGAGTTCACGGCGTCGCCGTTCGGCATGGTGCCGGTCCAGCCGCTCGGGACGTACACCGGGTCGTCGAAGCGGTTGTAGTCGGCGCGGGTCTCCGGGACGGCGATGCCCAGGGGGTCCTGGTGGTGGGTCCACATGCCGTCGAGCAGGGCCTTGGCGACCCGCTTCGCCTCGGCGTGGCCGGACTTGGCCGCGTAGTAGGTCAGGGTCTTGGCGTAGGCGGCGGCGACGCCGACGTCGTCGGTGTAGTCGGCGACGGTGACGTGGAGGCCCTTGTTGGCGCCGGGGCTCGCCGCGTTCCAGGTGTCGGGTGCGCCGCTCCACTGGAGGGTGGCGGGGATCCGGTAGGTGCCGTCGGGGTTGATCGTGGTCTTGGAGAGCGCCCACGAGACCCACTTGTCGAGGACGGTCTTCGCCTGGGCGTCCCCGGTCTGCTGGTAGTACTCGGCGACGCGTTCCATCGACCAGGCCTGGAAGCCGAACCACTGGTTGGACGGCGGGTCGTGGTAGACGGGCTTCTCGTCGTAGTAGAGGCCGTGGAAGGTCGGGGTGCCGGCCGGCGGGGTGGCGTAGCGGCCCTGCCAGCTGTTGGTGGCGCCGCCCGCGATGGCGCCCTCGTCGGACTGGAGCCAGCGATAGAACTCCAGCTGCCGGGTGAGGCTGGTCGCCCAGTCCGCCGCGCCTGTCGCCGACTTGGGCTTCAGCGGGGCGTAGGCGCTCAGCGCGTACGCGGCGAGCGGGTTCTGGTAGCCGCCGTGGGCGTGGCTGGAGCCGATCCGCCAGGCCCAGCCGGCGGAGGTGTCGGTGGCGCCGCCCCAGGCGTAGTACCAGGACATCAGGTAGTGGGAGCTGTTCTTGCCGCTGCCCGCCGGGCAGGCGGTCGGTCCGACGCAGTCGCCGGCCTTCTTGAAGTACTTGTCGAACATCGCGTAGCGCAGGTAGTCGCCCATCTTGGCGGCCTTGCCGACGGTGGTGGCGACCTGCGCGCCCTTGCCCTGCTGCTTGGCCCAGAGGTCGGCCCAGTACACGGCCTGCACGGCGCGGGCGTCGGCGTCCGGCGCGTTGGTGAACTTCCACTGCCTGGCATAGGAGTTGTCGCCGGTGAACAGGTCGAGGAAGCCGTTCGTCCCGCCGTAGGCGAAGCGGTCGCAGGTGGGGTGGGTGACGGTCTCCCAGACGGACTCCTGCGGGCCGCGCTGGAAGGTGTTGACGTACGAGGGTCCGGTGGCCGTCGGGCCGGTGGAGCACTTCCCGGGCTCGTTGCCGAAGCCGTAGACGTTGTCGACGTCCTGGATCCAGTGCATGCCGTAGACGTCGTCGGTGCCGTACGCGCTCTTCAGCTCGGCGGCCAGCGGGTCCGATCCGGCGGTGACGGCCGGGTCGAGCCTCGCCGGGTACTGGGACGGCAGGTCCCACTCGGGCGCGTAGGTGGCGGGCTTGCCGGGCGTGTAGGAGGAGTTGGTGGGCTGGTCGGCGTGGGTGGGGATCATGTACTTCTCGAGGGTGTCCCACGCGCCGTTGAACTTGGACCAGTCGCCGGTGACCTTCCCGTACATCGCCTGGAGCCAGACGAGGTAGCTGTACGCCTCCGAGGTCGTCTCGTGCCCGTGGTCGGGGGCCTCGACGATCAGGGTCTCGACGGAGTGGTACGGGATTCCCTCGGGTGAGAAGTAGCCGTTGGCGGGGTTGGTGATCTTCCCGTACAGGTCGAGGAAGCGGGCCTCGTACGTGGAGCTCGCGGCCAGCTGGGCGACGGTGACCTCGGCCTTGGTGTGGCCGGGCGCGGTGGCGGTGAACACGGCGGTGCCGGTGCCGGTCTGCGCGGCGGCGACGGTCACCTTCTGGGCCGTGTTCCAGTTCGCCGGGGTGAAGGTGAGCGTGGCCGGGCTCGCCGTGAGGCCGGTGACGCCCGAGGTGCGGGCGACGCTCACGGTGACGTTCGCGCTGGGCTGGGTGGAGAGCTTCAGGTCGAAGGTGCCGGTCGCGCCCTGGCGTACGGAGAGCTGGGCGGGGGTCGCGACGAGCGCGGGTCCGGCGGCGACGGTGATGCCGACCGGGGCGGACTCGCCGGTGGCGCCGAGGGAGTCGTAGGCCTTGGCGTAGAGGGAGTGGGTGCCGGCGGGCAGGGCGGTGACGCCGAGCGTGAAGGGCGCGGTGGTGTCGGTGCCGAGCAGGGTCGTGTCGCTGTAGAACTCGACCTTGCCGATGGTGGCGCCGTCGGCGGCGGCCGCGGTGGCGGCGAGCGGGACCGGGTCGCCCTGGGTGTAGACGGCGCCGGGCGCCGGACTGGTCAGGACGGTGACCGGCGGCTGGTGGGCACCGGTGCAGGGCGTGCCGTTGACGCTGAAGGAGGTCGGCGCCGTGTTGGTGCCGGTGTACGCGAACTGGGCGCCGGTCGTGACGGCGGCGCCGGCGGCCACGGTGCCGTTCCAGGAGGCGTTGGTGACCGTGACGGTCTTCCCGGACTGGGTCCAGGTGCCGTTCCAGCCGTTGCTCAGCTTCTGGTCGCCGCTGTAGGCGTAGCTGAGGGTCCAGCCGTCGAGTGCGGTCGTGGCGCGGTTGGTGAGGGTGAGTTCCGCGGTGAAGCCCGAGCCCCAGTCGTTGGTCTTGTAGTCGACGCTGCACTGCACGGCGGCGGCCTGGGCGGGTGGTGGTCCGACGGCGAGCAGCGCGGCGGGCAGGGCGAGTACGGAGGCCAGTGCGGTGAGGGGCCGGCTCGGACGGCGTGGTCCGTGCGGCCTGCGGGCGCGTGGTGGCATGCGGTGGTTCTCCTCGCGGCTCGGAGGTGGGGTGTGGTGCGAGCGGGTGTGGTGCGAGGGCGAGTGGTCAAGCTCTGAACCAGTGGGAGCGCTCCCACTGTGCAGACCTGACGAGACGCCGTCAAGACAGCCGAAGAGTCGAAGGCACCGCACGCGGAATTTTGCTCAACTCCTCTTTTCCTTGGCGCCCGTTGCCGCTACGGTCTGCCCGACCAGTGGGAGCGAATCCATCCCGTCGGCACACCCGCCCCGGTGTGCCCTCGCTGCGAGGACTCGCTCATGCGACATCCCCCACGTCTGACGGCGCTGCTCGCGGGAGCGGCGCTCACGGCGGCGAGCACCGCTCTCGCCGTCACGGGTACGGCCTCGGGAGCCGCGTCCGCACCCGCCTGCACCGTGGAGTACGCGATCGTCGGCCAGTGGACCGGCGGTTTCCAGGGTGCCGTCAGCATCACCAACAACAGCACCGCGCTGAGCGGTTGGCGCCTCGGCTTCGACTTCCCGGCCGGCCAGGCCGTGAGCCAGGGCTGGGGCGGCACGTGGTCCCAGTCCGCGACGTCCGTGACCGTCGTGAACGAGAGCTGGAACGGCGCGCTCGGCACCGGCGCGAAAGTGACGACCGGCTTCATCGCCTCCTGGACGGGCACCAACCCGGCCCCGTCGGCCTTCACGCTGAACGGCGCCCCCTGCGACACGGCCGGAATCCCGACCCCGACGCCCACCCCGACCACCCCCACCCCGACCCCGACCCCGACCCCCACCGGCCCGACCACACCTCCGACCACTCCCCCGACGACCCCTCCGACCCCGGTCACCGGCGCGCCCGAACTCGGCGTCACCGGCAACCGCCTCACCGACCAGAACGGCGCCGTCCGCCGCCTGCTCGGCGTGAACCGCTCCGGCGGCGAGTTCATGTGCGTGCAGGGCCACGGCATCTGGGACGGCCCGGTCGACGACGCCGCGGTCAGGGCCGTCGCCGACTGGAAGGCGAACGCCGTCCGCATCCCGCTCAACGAGGAGTGCTGGCTGGGTCTCGACCACATCAAGCCCGAGTACCGGGGCGCGAACTACGTGAACGCCGTCAAGGACCTGGTCGCCAGGGTCCTCGCGCACGGCATGACCCCGGTGGTCGAGCTGCACTGGTCGTACGGGCAGTACACGGGCAACTCCGCGGGCTGCGGCGACGTCCACGCGTCCTGCCAGAAGCCGATGCCGAACGCCCGGTACACCCCGGCGTTCTGGACCTCGGTCGCGGACACCTTCAAGAACGACAGACGGGTCGTCTTCGACCTGTTCAACGAGCCCTATCCCGACCGGGCGACCTCCACCGCCGCCCAGGCCTGGTCCTGCTGGCGCGACGGCGGCAGCTGCCCGGGCATCGGCTACGAGGTCGCCGGCATGCAGGACCTGGTGGACGCGGTCCGCGCCACGGGGGCGAGGAACCTCGTCCTGGTGCCCGGCATCGCGTACTCCAACGACCTGAGCCAGTGGCTCCGGCACCGCCCCACCGACCCGGCGGGCAATCTGGCCGCCGCCTGGCACGTCTACAACTTCAACACCTGCGCCGACGAGACGTGCTGGAACTCCACCCTCGCCCCGGTCGCCGACCAGGTCCCCCTGGTGGCGGGCGAGATCGGCGAGAACACCTGCGCACACGCGTTCATCGACCGCGTCATGAAGTGGTTCGACGACCGCGGCCTGTCGTACCTGGGCTGGACCTGGAACACCTGGAACTGCAACTCCGGGCCCGCGCTGATCAGTTCGTACGACGGCACTCCCACCGCATTCGGCATCGGGTTGCGCGACCGCCTGCGCTCCCTGAACGGAAACTGAAAGGGCACCCACCCCCATGAGCCGCACAACCAGCCGTACCGCCCTGCTCGCGGCCCTCGGCCTGATCGCCGCCACCGGCGCCACGGCCACCGCCCTGAGCACCGCCACCGCCGGCGCCGCCGCCGCGGGCTGCAAGGTCGACTACCAGATCGCCAACCAGTGGAACACCGGCTTCACCGCGAACGTCACCGTCACCAACCTCGGCGACCCCGTGAACGCCTGGAACCTGGGCTGGACCTACGGCGGTGACCAGAAGGTCTCGCAGGGCTGGAACGCCGACATCGCCCAGTCCGGCGCCGCCGTCACCGCGAAGAACCTGTCGTACAACGGAAGCCTCGCCACCGGCGGTTCGACGTCCTTCGGCTTCAACGCCACCTACAGCGGCACCAACGCCGTCCCCGCGACCTTCACGCTCAACGGCGTGACCTGCACCGGCTCGGTGCCGCCCACCACCCCGCCGACCACCCCGCCGACCACTCCCCCGACGACACCGCCCACCACTCCGCCGCCGGCCGGCACCAAGGCCGACAACCCGTACGTCGGTGCACGGGTGTACGTGAACCCGGAGTGGTCCGCGCACGCGGCGGCCGAGCCGGGCGGCACCCGGGTGTCGAACCAGCCCACCGGCGTGTGGGTGGACCGGATCGCCGCCATCAACGGCGCGAACGGCGCCATGGGCGTGCGGGCGCACCTCGACGAGGCGCTGCGGCAGAAGGGCGACGGCGAGCTGGTCGTCCAGTTCGTCATCTACAACCTGCCCGGCCGGGACTGCGCGGCCCTCTCCTCCAACGGCGAACTCGGCCCGACGGAGATCGACAAGTACAAGGCCCAGTACATCGACCCGATCGCGGCGATCCAGTCCGACCCGAAGTACGCGGGGCTGCGGATCGTCAACACGATCGAGCTCGACTCGCTGCCCAACCTGGTCACCAACGTGAGCGGCCGCCCGACGGCGACCGCGAACTGCGACGTGATGAAGGCCAACGGCAACTACATCAAGGGCGTCGGCTACGCCCTGAACAAGCTGGGCGCGATCCCGAACGTCTACAACTACCTGGACGCCGGCCACCACGGCTGGCTGGGCTGGGACGACAACTTCGGCCCCTCCGCCGAGCTGTTCAAGACGGCGGCGACGGCCGAGGGCTCGACCGTCGCCAACGTGACCGGCTTCATCGTCAACACGGCGAACTACAGCGCCCTGAAAGAGGACCACTTCTCCATCAACGACTCCGTCAACGGTGTCTCGGTCCGCCAGTCCAAGTGGCTGGACTGGAACCGCTACACCGACGAGCTCTCCTACGCCCAGGCGATGCGCGACAAGCTGGTCTCGATCGGCTTCGACTCCAAGATCGGCATGCTGATCGACACCTCCCGCAACGGCTGGGGCGGCACCGCCCGGCCGGCCGGGCCCGGCGCGAAGACCGACGTCAACACGTACATCGACGGCGGCCGTTACGACCGCCGGCTGAACACCGGCAACTGGTGCAACCAGGCGGGCGCGGGCCTCGGTGAACGCCCGAAGGCCGCTCCGCAGCCGGGCATCGACGCGTACGTCTGGATGAAGCCCCCGGGCGAGTCCGACGGCGCCAGCTCGGAGATCCCGAACGACGAGGGCAAGGGCTTCGACCGGATGTGCGACCCGACGTACACGGGCAACCCCCGGAACAACAACAACATGTCGGGCGCCCTGCCGAACGCCCCGCTCTCGGGCAAGTGGTTCTCGGCCCAGTTCCAGGAGCTCATGAAGAACGCCTATCCGGCGCTGTGACGCACCCCTGACCCACCCACCCCTCGGGCGGGCCGGAACCGTCGGGTCCCGGCCCGCCCACCGGCGTGGGCCGGGACGCGCTCAGGACGAGTCCCGCACCACCAGCTCCGTCGGCAGCACCTGGTGCGCGCCCTCCTCGGCCGCCGTCGCCTCCCCGGCCAGCTCCCGCAGCAGCATGCGGGCCATCGTGCGGCCCATCTCCTCGATGGGCTGGCGGACGCTGGTGAGCGGCGGGTCCATCAGGCGGGCGACGGCGGAGTCGTCGACGCCGACCAGGGCGACGTCGTCCGGCACGCGGCGGCCGGTCTCGCGCAGGACGCCGCGGGCGCCGGCGGCCATGACGTCGGAGGCCGCGAAGACCGCGTCCAGGTCCGGGGCGCGGTCGAGCAGCTCGCGCATGGCGCGCCGGCCGCCCTCCTCGGTGAAGTCGCCGGTGGCGACGAGGAGTTCGTCGGCTTCGAGGCCGGCAGCGGCGACGCCCTCGCGGTAGCCGTCGAGGCGGGCCCGGGCCACGTACATGTCGAGGGGGCCGGTGATGGTCGCGATGCGGCGACGACCGCGTCCGGCGAGGTGGGCGACGGCGGCGCGGCCGGCGCCCGCGTTGTCGGAGTCGACGTAGGCGGCGGGCTCGTCGGCGGTGCGCCGGCCGTTGAGGACGACAGGGAGGCCGAGTTCGCGGACCCGTTCGGGCAGCGGGTCGTCGGCGTGCACGGAGGCGAGCAACACGCCGTCCACGCGCTGGGCGGCGAGGTACTGCCCGAAGCGCTCGCGCTCCCGCTCGCTGCGGACCAGGGTGAGCAGCAGTTGTTTGTCGGAAGCGCCGAGCTCGGCGCTGATCCCGCGGATGATGTCGAGGAAGTACGGCTCGGCGAAGAGGCGCGCCTCGGTCTCGGGGATGACGAGGGCCACGGCGTCGGTGCGGCTGCCGGCGAGGGTGCGGGCCGCCTGGTTGGGTACGTAGCCGAGTTCCTCGATGGCCCGTTCGACGGCCTCGCGGGCCTGTTCGCTCACCCGGGGCGAGCCGTTGATGACGCGGGACACGGTGCCCCGGCCGACCCCCGCCCGGGCCGCGACCTGTTCCAGCGTGGGCCTGCCACTGTGCCGTCCGCTCACGCCCTCGTACTCCCCTCGTGCGGCATCGCCCCGTACCGTGCGGCGATCAGGTCAAGATAGGCCACCGCCCCCGCCTCCGTCCCGAGCGGCACCGTACGGCGCCGGTGAGCCCTCCCCTTCGACATCCGATCTATGGGAGCGCTCCCATGCTACTCGCTTCCCAGGGTCGGGCGAATTCGCGTTCATGTCTTGACACCTCCCCCCGGAAAGCAGGAACCTTCCGGCAACAACGACGTGGGAGCGCTCCCATACCTGGCACGAGCAGGCACCACCTTTTGGACGAGGAGAGTGGCATGCGCACTACCAGCAGCAGACCGGCCCCCGGCCGCGCCCGCCGAACCGCGCTCGCGGCGGTCGCGGCCCTGACCGCCGGCACGGCCCTGCTCACCGGCTGCGGCGACGGCGGTGACGACGGGGACTCCGCCGACGGCGGCACGATCACGCTGCGGGTCGGAACCTTCGGTTCCTTCGGCTACGACAACAAGACCGGAGCCAAGCTCTACGCCGAGTACGAGAAGACCCACCCCAACATCAAGATCGTCGAGTCGAACGTCGCCGACGGCCAGAAGTACTGGGACACCCTCAAGCTGCGCCTCTCCCGCAACAGCGGCCTCGCCGACATCCAGGCCGTCGAGGTCGGCTACATCGCCGAGGCCACCGGCCCCGCCATGGCCGACAAGTGGGTGGACCTCTCCAAGACCGGCGGCGCCGACGTCAGCGCCTTCCTCGACTGGAAGGTCAAGCAGGCCACCACCGCGGACGGCAAGGTGATCGGCCTCGGCACCGACATCGGCCCCATGGCCATCTGCTACAACAAGGAGCTCTTCGCCAAGGCCAAGCTGCCCACCGACCGCACCGAGGTCGGCCGGCTGTGGGCCGGCGACTGGGTGAAGTTCCTGGAGACCGGCAAGACCTACCAGAAGAACGCGCCCTCCGGCACCTTCTTCCACGACTCCGCGAGCGGCCTGTTCAACGCCGTCGTCAACAGCGACCCCGAGCAGTACGCGAACTCCCAGGGCGAACTCGCCTGGGAGACCAGCCCGGGCGTCAAGAAGGCCTGGGACACCGCCGTCTCGGCCGCACAGAGCGGCATCACCGCCAAGCTGCGGCAGTTCGACGAGAAGGGCACCTGGAACGCCGCCTTCAAGAACGCGAAGTTCGCCACCGTCGCCTGCCCCAGCTGGATGACCGGCATCATCAAGGACCAGGCAGGCAGCGCCAACCAGGGCAAGTGGGACATCGCCGCGCCGCCCGTCGCGGGCAACTGGGGCGGCTCCTTCCTGGCCGTGCCGAAGTCCGGCAAGCACGCCAAGGAGGCCGCGGAGCTGGCCGCGTGGCTGACCGCCCCGGCCCAGCACGCCAAGGTGTTCGCGGTCAACGGCAACATCCCGTCCACCAAGGACACGCTCTCCTCCGCCGCCGTCGTCGACGCCAAGCTGCCGTACTTCGGAGACACCCCGGTCGGCCAGATCTACGCGGCCGCGGCGGCCCAGATCAAGCCCGCGCCGATCAGCCGCTGGGACGGCCAGGTGAAGACCTTCCTCACCGACAACGGCATCCTCGACATCGAGCAGCGCGGCACCGACCCGGCGAAGGCCTGGGAGAACGTCAGGAAGCTGGTCGACGACAAGATCGACCAGTAGCGGGAGGCGGCGGGGGCCCGACCGCGGACCTGGCCGGGCCCCCGCCCCAGCGCACCGCTCCCGCGCACCGCGCGCCCGACCCACCCCCACGCCCGACCCGTACGCACCGACTTGGAAGGACGCCCCCGTGGCCACCTCCGTACGGGCGAGGAACGGCGGCTCCCCGCCGCCCGACGCACCGCCCGCCCGCTCCCGGCGCCCCGGCGCCCGCCGCCCGGACGGCGGCAGGTCCGCCCTACGCCGCCGGCTCTACCGCTGGGACCTGAAGGCGACGCCGTACGCCTTCGTCGCCCCCTTCTTCCTCACCTTCGCCGCCTTCGGACTCTTCCCGCTGCTCTACACGGGCTGGCTCTCGCTCAACCGGGTGGAGCTCGGCGGCGAGCCGGAATGGCGGGGCCTGGAGAACTACACCGGCCTCGCCGACAGCGAGTTCTTCTGGAACGCGCTCGCCAACACCTTCACCATCGGTGTGATCTCCACCGTGCCGCAGCTGCTCATGGCGCTCGGCCTGGCGCATCTGCTCAACTACAGGCTCCGCGGCCGGGGGTTCTTCCGGGTCGCCGTCCTCGCCCCGTACGCGACCTCGATCGCGGCGGCGACCCTGGTCTTCGCCCAGCTGTTCAACACCGACTACGGCCTGATCAACTCGGCCCTCGGCCTGGTCGGTTTCGACCCGGTCGACTGGGAGTCGTCCAAGTGGCCCGCGCAGATCGCCATCTCGGTGATCGTGACCTGGCGGTGGACCGGCTACAACGCGCTCATCTACCTGGCCGCGATGCAGGCCGTGCCGCAGGACCTGTACGAGGCGGCCGCCCTCGACGGGGCCTCGCGCTGGCGCCAGTTCCTCAGCGTGACGATCCCCTCCATCCGTCCGACGATCCTGTTCACCGTCATCGTCTCGACCATCGGCGCCACCCAGCTCTTCGGCGAGCCGATGCTCTACGGCGGCAGCGTCGGCATCTCCGGCGGCAGCGGCAACCAGTTCCAGACGCTCAGCCTGCTGATGTACGAGAAGGGCTGGGTCACCGGCGCCCTCGGCCAGGCCTCCGCCATCGCCTGGGTGATGCTGCTGCTCCTGCTCCTCGTCGGCGGCGCGCAGTCGCTGATCGCCCGCGCGAACCGCAAGAAGCTGGGGGCCTGATCCCGTGCGCACTCGTTTCCGGCAGACCGCCGGCCGGCAGCACCACGCCGGGCCGCTGACCTACGTCCTGCTCGGCCTCGCCGCGCTGGTCTCGCTCTTCCCGCTGTACTGGAACCTCGTGGCCGCCTCGCACACCGGCGAGCGCGTGGTCACGGCGCCCGCGCCGCTGCTGCCAGGGCCGCGCCTCTTCGACAACCTGTCCTTCGCCTGGAACCAGGTCGACATGGGCGAGGCGCTGGTCAACACGACCGTGGTGGCCTCCCTCGTCGCCCTGTCCACGGTGCTCTTCTCGACCCTGGCCGGCTTCGCCTTCGCCAAGCTGCCGTTCAAGGGCCGCGGCGCCCTGCTGACCCTGGTGGTCGCGACGATGACCATCCCGCCGCAGCTGAGCGTGATCCCGCTGTACCGGATCATCACCGATCTGGGCTGGGTCGACCAGCTCCAGTCCGTGGTGCTGCCGTCCCTGGTGGCCGCCTTCGGCGTGTTCTTCATGCGCCAGTTCCTCATCGAGGCGCTGCCCGTGGAGCTGGTGGAGGCGGCCCGGATGGACGGGGCCCACTCGCTGCGGATCGTCTGGCACGTGGTCTTCCCGGTCGCGCGCCCGGCGATGGCCGTCCTGGGGATGCTGGTCTTCGTCCAGGCCTGGAACGACTTCTTCTGGCCGTTCATCGCCCTCACGCCCGACGGCAGCCCGACCCTCCAGGTCGCCCTCGCCGGGCTCGGCGCGGGCAACCACAGCGTGGACCAGGCCGTGGTCCTCACCGGCGCGCTGATCTCCACGGTGCCGCTGCTGCTGGTCTTCGCGCTGCTCGGCAAGCACATCGTCGGCGGGATCACCGCGGGCGCGGTCAAGAGCTGACGCCCGTCCGCCGATTCCTTCTCCGTACCGCCGCCGTGCCCCGGCACGCCCGTGGTGCGTCCGTCACCCGTCTCTGCGTTGGGAGCGCTCTCCTATGACCGCGTCCGAAACCCGGCCGCTGACCGCCGTCCGCCGATTCCCGTCCGACTTCCTGTGGGGCGCCGCCACCGCCGCGTACCAGATCGAGGGGGCGGCGGCCGAGGACGGCCGCACACCGTCCATCTGGGACACCTTCTCGCACACGCCGGGGAAGGTCTTCGAGGGGCACACCGGCGACGTCGCCGTCGACCACTACCACCGGTTCCGCGAGGACGTCCGGCTGATGTCGGAACTGGGGCTCAACGCCTACCGGTTCTCGGTGTCCTGGTCGCGGGTCCAGCCGACCGGGCGTGGCCCGGCGGTGCAGAAGGGACTCGACTTCTACCGGCGGCTCGTCGACGAGCTGCTCGCGGCCGGGATCGAGCCGGCGCTCACCCTCTACCACTGGGACCTGCCGCAGGAGCTCGAGGACGCGGGAGGCTGGCCGGAGCGGGCGACGGCGGAGCGGTTCGCCGCCTACGCGGGTCTGGTCGCCGAGGCGCTGGGCGACCGGGTGAGCCGCTGGACCACGCTCAACGAGCCCTGGTGCAGCGCCTTCCTCGGCTACGGCTCCGGGGTCCACGCCCCGGGCCGTACCGATCCGGTGGCCGCGCTGCGCGCCGCCCACCACCTGAACCTGGGGCACGGGCTCGCGGTGCAGGCGCTGCGGTCGGCGCTGCCGGCCGGGGCGAAGCTGGCGGTCTCGCTCAACCTGCACGAGGTGCGCCCGCTGACGCCGTCCGCGGAGGACCGGGAGGCGGCGCGGCGGATCGACACGGTCGGCAACGGGGTCTGGCTGGGGCCGATGCTGGACGGGCGCTACCCGGAGGAGCTGTTCGCGGACACCGCGCACCTGACGGACTGGGGCTTTGTACGGGGCGGTGACGAGGCGACGGCGGGGCAGCCGCTGGACTGGCTGGGCATCAACTACTACACGCCGACGGTGGTGTCGCGGGTCGCGGACGGGGAGGCGAAGCCGCAGGACGACGGGCACGGGAACAGTGAGTTCTCGCCGTGGCCGGGCGCGGACGACGTCGCCTTCCACCAGGCGGACGGGGCCCGGACGGCGATGGGCTGGCCGGTCGACCCGTCGGGTCTCGAGGACCTGCTGACCCGGATCTCGGCCCGCTACCCGGGGCTTCCGCTGGTGGTGAGCGAGAACGGCGCGGCGTACGAGGACGTGGTCGGCGCGGACGGTTCGGTGCACGACCCGGAGCGGGCCGCGTACGTCCACGCGCATCTGGAGGCGCTGCACCGGGCGGTGGAGGCCGGCGCGGTGGTGCACGGCTACTTCCTCTGGTCGCTGCTCGACAACTTCGAGTGGGCGTACGGCTATGCGAAGCGGTTCGGCGCGGTCCACGTGGACTACGCGACGCTGCGGCGCACGCCGAAGTCGAGTGCCCGGTGGTACGCGCGGGTCGCCAGGTCGGGCGAGCTGCACGCGCCGGGGGCGGAGGGCTGACGGTCCGTCCGTGGAGGTACGGTTCCCAGGGCGGGTCCGCGCGCCCGGGAACCGTACCGTGACGGAGGAAGTGCGAGGCGATGGCAGAGATCCACAAGACCACGATGACGCCGACCAAGCTGGAGCTCCTGGCCGACTGGCTGCCGAGCCGCCCCTGGTACCGGGGCGGCGAGGGCGCGGTGCCCGCTCTGGAGAAGGCGGGCGGGTTCCGGCTCGACGACCCGGAGGGCGAGGTGGGCATCGAGTTCGCGGTGGTCGCCGACACCTCGGGCGAGGAGGTCCACGCCTATCTGGTGCCGATGACGTACCGGGCGGCGCCGCTGGAGGGCGCCGAGGGCGCGCTGATCGGCACGTCGGAGCACGGGGTGCTCGGCACCCGGTGGATCTACGACGGCGCCCACGACCCGGTCCTGGCCGCCGAGTTGGCGGCCCTGCTCGCGGGCCGGGCGGTGCCGCAGGCCCAGAGCCTGTCGGACACGCCGGACCCGACCGTCGAGGCGTCCTTCGACGGGACCGGCGCGTTCGACGCGTCGGCCGCGCCGATCGTGGAGGACGGTGCGTACGGCACGGACCTGCGGCTGGGCGCGGACGCGCCGCTGCTGCTGCGGCTGGCGCGGGTGCTCGACCCGAAGGCCACGGGCTCGCGCGGCCATGTGGTCGCGGACTGGCGCCTCCCGGACGGCGAGGAGCGGCGCGGGGCGTACGTCCTGGTGTTCGACGCGGCCTGAGGCGGCCGACCCGGCCGGTCAGAAGACGGACAGGCCGGTGATGGTGGTGAACCGGTCGAGGGCGGTGACGCCCGCGACCGAGTTCCCGCGCTCGTCGAGGCCGGGGCTCCACACGCACAGCGTGCAGCGGCCCGGGACGACGGCGATGATGCCGCCGCCGACCCCGCTCTTGCCGGGCAGTCCGACCCGGTAGGCGAAGTCGCCGGCGGCGTCGTACGTGCCGCAGGTGAGCATCACCGCGTTGACCTGTTTGGCCTGGCTGCGGGTGAGCAGCCGGGAGCCGTCGGCGCGGATGCCGTGGCGGGCGAGGAAACCCGTGGCGAGGGCGAGGTCGGCGCAGGACGCCTCGACGGAGCACTGGCGGAAGTACTCGCGGAGCAGGGTGGGCACGGGGTTGGCGATGTTGTCGTACGAGGCCATGAAGTGCGCGAGGGCGGCGTTGCGGTCGCCGTGGGCGGTCTCGGACGCGGCGACGTCGCGGTCGAAGTCGAGGTCCTGGTTGCCGCTCTCGGCGCGCAGGAAGTCGAGCAGGACGCCGGAGGCGTCGCCGGTGATGCGGTGGAGCTGGTCGGTGACGACGAGGGCACCGGCGTTGATGAAGGGGTTGCGGGGGATGCCGTTCTCGTACTCCAGCTGGACGAGCGAGTTGAACGGGTTGCCGGAAGGCTCGCGGCCCACGTGGTCCCACAGCGGCTCGCCCTTGCGGGCCAGGGCCAGGGCGAGCGTGAACACCTTGGTGACGGACTGGGTGGAGAAGGGCCGCTGCCAGTCGCCGACGCCGTACACCGTGCCGTCGAGCTCGGCGACGGCCATGCCGAAACTGCCGGGGTCGCCGGAGGCGAGTGCAGGGATGTAGTCGGCGGGTCGTCCGCGTTCCGTGAGGTCGGCGATCTCCTCGGCGATCCGGTCGAGGACGGGTTCGAACGTCAACAGCATGCACACATCATGCGCCGGACGGTCACCGGGCGCTGTCAGCACCCCCCTCTATGATCATTCCCGTGTCGCCCGGTCGCGGCACCCGGCCTCGACATGGGGCCGGTCAGGGAGGGGGATTTCCGTCATGCGAGGACAGATGCGACGCGGCCTCCGGCTCGCGCTCACGGGGGCGCTCGCCGCGGTGCTGCTGCCGGCGACGGCCGCGCAGGCCGACACGCCGGCGCCGCGCACGTACACGGTGTGGCAGTGGAACGTGGCGGGGAACACGATCCACGACGGCTCCACGACCGACGGCCTGGTGACCCAGGCCGCCGCGTCGATCGTCAACCGGGGCGCCGACTTCGCCGCGTTCAACGAGCTGTGCCAGGGCCAGTACAGCGCCCTGGTGAGCGAGTTGCGGGCCAAGGGCTGGCCGCAGGACGAAGCCAACTTCGCGCGCTTCGAGCCGAGCCGCCCCGCGGGGAACGCGGCGGTGTGCCGGGGCGAGGCGTTCGGGAACGCGATCTTCAGCAAGCGGCCGCTCGGCGGCGCCGCCCGCCTCGCCCTGCCGGACGACGGCACGGCCGAGAAGCGCAACATGCTGTGCGCGCCGCTCACCGACGGGACGGCGACGCGGTTCTGCACGACGCACATCACGACCAGCCAGTCGTTCAACGTGGCGCAGCTGGACTTCGTGCACCAGAAGCTGGAGGAGTACGCGGCCGCCGGCGAGACGGCCCTGATCGCGGGCGACTTCAACGCCCAGCCGCACTACGGCCGGCTGAACTCGTACTACGCGCCCAGCGTGGACACGGCGTACAACGCGAACAACACCGGTGAGTACCGGGAGCTCGACGACGCCGACGCCGGGAACTGCCTCGGCTACGGCGAGTGGACCGCCGACGGCACGCCGGGGGCGACGCCGCCGTGCGGCGGGTACGCGAAGATCGACCACATCTTCGTCCGGGAGAGCGCCCTCGCCGGCCCGTACAGCGCGGACTCGCTCGCGATCTCGACGGCGTGCACGGGCGTCGCGGCCTGCTCCGACCACCGCATACTCATCGGTACGGTGACGGTCAGGTAACGGGAAGCGGCGCGGCACCGCGTGCGGGCGGCCCGGCCGGCGGCCGGAGAAGTGGCGGAGCCGGTGCGTCCGGGTGAGGGTGGCCCTGGGGGGCGAACACGAGTGAGGTGAGCCCAGTGCCGTTGACCGCGGATGAGCCGGGAGCGCCCTGCTGGCTGAGTCTGGCGGCGCGCGACCTGGATGCCGCCGAGGAGTTCTACGGGGCGGTGCTCGGCTGGACCTTCCGGCGCGGGCCGCTGGGCCAGGGCTTCTCCGTCGGCGAGCGGGACGGGGTGCCGGTCGGCGGGATCGGCGAGGTCGCCGTCCGCATGGGCGTGCCCGTGGCCTGGACGGCGTACTTCGCGGTCTCCGACGCCGACGAGGCGGTGGCCCGCATCCGGGAGCGCGGCGGCACGGTCGGCGTGGGCCCGGTGGCCTTCCCGCCGCGCGGGCGGGCGGCGCTCGCCACCGATCTGGAGGGCGCGGCGTTCGGGGTGTGGGAGGGCAGGATCTCCTCCCGCTGGCGGCTCGGCGAGCACCACGCGCCCGCCTGGCTGGAGCTGCACACGCGCAACGCGTTCGATGCCGCACTCTTCTACGGAGGCGTCCTGCAGTGGGTCGACGGCAACGCGGACCGCTTCGAGGTGGCGTACGAGGACGAGCAGGTGGTGCTGCGCACCCACGGCGAGGCGGTGGCCCGGCTGAACAGCGGCCCGGTGGAGGCGGCCTCGGCGCTGCCGCAGCGGCGCCCGCGCTGGCTGGTCCACTTCCGGGTGCCCGACCTGGAGCGGGCGACCGCGGCCGTGCTGGAGCGCGGCGGTGACGTGATCCCCGAGGCCGACCAGGGCTGGACCGCCACGGGGGCGCGCTGTGCGTCGGTCCGTGACCCGCAGGGCGGGCTGTTCACCCTGGACGGGGAGGCGGAGGACTGAGGGCTCCGGTCAGCGGCTCTCGGCACCGGGCGGGGTGAGGCCCAGCTCCTCGCCTTCGGGCCGGGGGGCGAACCAGGCCTCGGTGGCTGCCTCGGTCACCTCGGGGAGGGTCGGCGGCGTCCAGTGCGGGTCGCGGTCCTTGTCGACAACCTGAGCGCGGATGCCCTCGACCAGGTCGGGCGAGCGCAGGGCCGCGCAGGACAGGCGGAACTCGGTGTCGAGCGCCGCTTCGAGGGAGTCCAGCGTCCGGGCGCGGCGGATCGCCGCGAGGGTGGCCTTGAGGGCCGTGGGCGACCGGGTGAGGAGGACGGTGGCGGTCTCCTTGGCCTCCGGGATCCCCGAGTCGGTGAGCCGGCGCACGATCTCCTCGACCGTGTCGGCGCCGTAGCAGTCGTCGATCCAGGCGCGCTGTCCGGCGAGCGCGCCGGGCGGCGCCGGGCGGGCGAACCGGGCGACGGCCTCGGCCGCGGGGAGCCGGGTGAGCTCGGCGGCGAGCGCGGGCAGGTCGGCGGTGGGCACGAAGTGGTCGGCGAGGCCGGTCAGCAGGGCGTCGGCGGCGCCGGCTTCGGTGCCGGTGAGGGCGAGGTGGGTGCCGAGTTCGCCGGGCGCGCGGCCGAGCAGCCACGTACCGCCCACGTCGGGGACGAAGCCGATGCCGGTCTCGGGCATGGCGACGCGGGAGCGCTCGGTGACGACGCGGACCGAACCGTGGCCGGAGACGCCGACGCCGCCGCCCATGACGATGCCGTCCATGAACGCCACGTAGGGCTTGGTGAAGCGGGCGATCCGGGCGTTGAGCCGGTACTCGTCGCGCCAGAAGTCCTCGGTCGCGGTGCCGCCGGCGCGGGCGTCGGCGTGGATGGCCCGGATGTCGCCGCCGGCGCACAGCCCGCGCTCCCCCGCGCCCCGGATGACCACGGTCGTCACGGCGGGGTCGTCCTCCCAGGCCGTGAGCGCCTCGTCGATGCGCCGCACCATGGCGTGCGTGAGCGCGTTGAGGGCGCGCGGCCGGTTCAGGGTGAGGAAACCGGCGCGGCCCTCGGTGTGGACGAGGACCTCCGGTTCGGGGAGGCCGGCGGGTACCGACATGCGTGTGTGTCCTTCCGGCGGGCCGAAACGATCTTCCGTCCACCGTAACGTCCCCGGGCGCTCCCGCACAGGCCCTCCGTCCGCTAGCGTACCCGCGGGTAACACGTGGAGCGGATTCCGAGGGGAGCGGACACATGACGGACGCGGTGCGACGGTGGAGTCTCGAGGAGTCGGTACGGGTCGACGCGGACCGCGCGACCTTGTACGGCCTGGTGTCCGACCTGCGGAACATGGGGCGCTGGAGCCCGGAGTGCCGAGGTGTGTGGGTGCGCCGGCCGCCGGTGCGCACGGGCACGCGGTTCGTCGGGTTCAACCGGCGCGGCCCCTTCCTGTGGTTCACCACCGGCCGGGTCACCACGGCCCGCCCGGGCGAGGAGTTCGTCTTCGACGTGGGCGTCTTCGGCCTGCCGATCGCGCGCTGGGGCTACCGCTTCGAGACCGAGGAAGGCGGCACCCGGGTCACCGAGACCTGGCAGGACCTGCGCACCGGCCGTGGCGGCGGGCTGGCGAGCCTGCTGGGCACGGTGTTCGCGGGGACGAACCCCGAGCGCCGGATCGCCGTGAACCGGCACGGCATGCGCACCACGCTCGCCCGTCTGGCGGCGCAGGCCACCGCGGCATGAGGCGACGGCTGACCCCGGGGGGGGGGGACCCCCCCGCCCCGGGGACCCCGCCCGGGCCGCCCGGGCCCCCCCCCACGTGGCCCCGCGGCACCACCCCCCCCGCCCCGGGCACCCGCGC
>NZ_JBHXTJ010000019.1:0-142486 GCF_042677525.1 Streptomyces sp. NPDC127114 | reverse complement strand
GGGTCTGCGGGTCCACGCCGGCGGGACCCTGCGGCCCGCGCCCGTCCGGTGGCCGGGCGCCGGGCTCGCGGACGGGCGCGGGGTCCGTGGTGCCGCCGGAGCCGTACGGCGCCGGTCCCTCGCCGGACATGGCGCGGCGCCGCGCGGCGGGCTCGTGCTCGCTGCTCGCCGCGCCCGGAGCGTCCGTGGCGTCCTGGGAGGTGTCCCAGGGGTCACGCACGGCGCACCTCCGCCAGGGACCACCAGGCCGCCAGGCCGAAGACGACGGACATCAGGACCGTCGAAGGGCCGCCGATGTCCGCGTAGAAGAAGTCGACGAGCTGCCAGGACAGCAGGCCCGCCGCGACCAGCGCGCAGTCCGGGCCGAGACGGAGCCGGCGCAGGGCCGCGACCAGCAGGGCGACCCAGCCGCCGGCGAGGGCCAGGAGGCCGATGAGGCCCTGCTCGCTGAGAACCAGCAGGTACATGTTGTGCGGGGAGAGCAGCGGCTGGCGCGCGAAGCCCGCGCCCGCGCCCGCCGTGTCGCTGCCGGAGGACAGCGCCAGCGAGGCGTGGGAGTCCCGGTACGCGGGGAAGCCCTTGAGGCCCACGCCCGTCAGCGGCTCGCCGCTCCACATCCGGCCGGCGGCCGCCCACATCGTGTACCGGTCCGTGACCGACTGGTCGGGCGCGGCCGTGACCTGGGTGATGCTGCTGACGCGTTCCTTGACCATCTCCCCGCCGATGCCGAAGCCGCCCACCAGGACGACCCCGAGCGCCGCCGCGGCCAGCGCGACCCGTCCGGCCCGCCGCAGCCCCGAGAGGGCCAGCTGGATGCCGCAGGTCAGGACGGTCGCGATCCACGCGCCCCGGCTGAAGGACAGCACCAGCGGGAGGAAGAGGAGGCCCGCGCAGACCAGGGCCGCCGTGCGGGCCCGGCCCGCACGGCCGCCCAGCGCCAGGCCGGTGGCGACGACCAGGCCGTACGAGACGACGGTGGCCATGCCCATGACGTCGGTGGCGCCGAAGGTGCCGACCGCCCGGATGTCCTCGCCCTGGTACGAGGCGCCGGTGCCGGTCAGGTACTGCACCACGCCCACCCCGCCCTCGAGCAGCGCGAGGCCCACCAGCGCCCAGGCGACGACGGCGAAGTCACGCCGGTCGCGGATCGTCAGGAGGACGGCCGCGGGCACGAGCACGAAGATCTGCAGGTAGCGGGCGACGCCCGGCAGGCTGGCGCCCGGGTCGTGCGAGGTGATCGCGGCCAGGCAGACGCCGAACACGGGCAGGCCGAACACGACGGCCGCCGCCCGGCTCAGCGGCCTGGCCCCGCTCCGTACCACCCGGACCAGGCAGATCAGCACCAGCAGACCCGACGCGGCGTCAGCGACCGTGCCGGATCCGCCCGTCCCGCCCTGCGCGCCACCGCCGCCGCCCGGCACGAGCAGCAGCGCGACCACCGCGAGCACCGGGGACAGCGCCCCGGCGCGCCGCGCCCAGTCCCGTACGCCCGGGCCGGTGATGCCGGCCGGCACCGTCACGGCCGTTCCCGTCGCCGTGGTCATCGTCAGCTTCCCGTCGGTCGCACGAGCCCGGCCGCCGTGCGCAGCAGGATGCACACGTCCTGCCAGAGCGACCAGTGGTCGATGTAGTGGTTGTCGAAGCGACAGCGGTCCTCGATCGAGGTGTCGCCGCGCAGCCCGTGCACCTGGGCGAGTCCGGTGAGCCCCACCGGCATCCGGTGCCGGGCCGCGTACCCGGCGTGCACCCGGCTGAACTGGGCGACGAAGTAAGGCCGTTCGGGCCGCGGGCCGACCAGGCTCATGTCGCCGCGCAGCACGTTCCACAGCTGCGGCAGCTCGTCGAGCGAGGTCTTCCGCAGGAAGTGCCCGGCCGCGCTCATCCGGTGGTCGTCGGCGACGCTCCACCGGGTCGCCGACTCCGTCTCGTCGGCCGGCTTGAGCGTACGGAACTTCAGCAGCGTGAAGAGACGGCCGTTCTGGCCCACCCGCTCCTGCCGGAACAGCACCCCGGGGCCGTCCGCGATCCGCACCGCCAGCGCGCACAGCAGCAGCACCGGCAGCGCCAGCGCGAGCGCGGGCGCGGCGAGCGCCACGTCCAGAACGCGCTTCGCGGTGAGCCCGCGCCGCTCGCCGAGCGGCACCAGACGGCGGCAGCCGTACCCCCACAGATGGTCGGCCATCGGCTCGCCGGACGGCTCGCCGCCGACCCGCCAGGTGGTGCAGCCGTACTGCTGGAACAGCGTCACCAGGCCCTCGTCCTCGGTGAGCAGCACCGCGTCGCGCACCGTGTTCTGGATGACCGCCCGGTGGATCTCCTCGGCGGTCGTCAGCACCGGCAGGCCGGGCTCGCCGCCCTGGCCCCGCTCACCGTCCGGCCGCGGACCGACGATCCCGACCGGACGGATCCCGTACTCGGGGTGCTGGCCGAGCGCCGCGGCGAACCGCCGCGCCGGGCCCGGCGCGCCCACCACGAGCGCCGAACGCGGATGCGCCCGGGCCGCCCGCCGCCGGCGCCCGTGCACGAACCCGCGCAGCACGACCACGGCCACGACGTGCGTCGCGTACGCGGCGGCGAGCCGCAGCGGTCCGATCGCGAGCGCCGGGGCGTACGCGGCGACCGCGGCCGCCGTCACGCTCCAGGCCACGCCGGCCCGGGCGGCGAGCGCCGGCACCTCGTCAAGGACCCCGACGGGCACGGCCGAAGGCCGGTGCAGCCCGGCCCGGCCGTCGAGCAGCACCACGAGACCGGCGACCAGCAGGGCGAGCTCCCAGCGTCGGTGCGCCGAGGCCTGCACGGCGGTCGCGAGCAGGACGGCGAGCACGTCGGCCGTGACCAGCGGCGCGGCGGCGAACCGCGTCCGGGCCGGCCGGCGGGCCGGCAGCGCGAGCCGGTCGGAGCCCGCGCGCGGCGACGCGAGGGAGGTGAGACCGGGGTACTGGCCGGCCGAGGGCCAGGGACCCGACGAAGGAGGAATGCTGGTGCTTTCGGTAGTCACTGTGCGATCGGCTCTCTGTGCTCCGTGCACCGCACTCCGGCCAGTTCGCGGTAGAGCTCCGCGACGGCCGCGCCGGTGCGCCGCACATCGAATCTGCTGAGTACGTGCTCGCGGGCCTCCCGGCCCAGCGAGTGCCGCAACCCGGGCGCGCCCAGAAGGCGGCCGAGCGCGGCGGCGAGCGCGGCCGGGTCCCCGGGCGGGACCAGGCACAGCGCCTCGTGACCGGGCGGCAGGCTCTCCCGCGCCCCGTCCACGTCGCCGACGACCACCGGCCGGCCGCTGGCCATGGCCTCCAGCGGCGCGAGGGCCATGCCCTCCCAGCGGGACGGCAGGACGACCAGGTCGGCGGCCCGGTACCAGGGCGCGGGGTCGGCGACGGCGCCGGTGAACCGCACGGAGGGCCACGGCCCGGCGGCGGCCCGCAGCCGCTCCGCGTCCGGGCCGTCGCCGACGAGCACGAGCCGCGCGTCCGGCACCGCGGCGAGCACCGCGGGCCAGGCGTCGAGCAGCACGTCCTGGCCCTTCTGCCGGCACAGCCGGCCCACGCACACGACGAGCGGCCCGCCGGTCGCGCCGGCGGGCCCCGGGACCCGAGCGGCCGGACCGCTCTCGGCCGGACCGCCCTCGGGCGTGAAGCGCGTGGCGTCCACACCGTTGTGGATCACCGACCAGGCGGCGCGCACCCCGGCGCTCTCGCCGGTGCGGCGCTCGGCCTCGCTGACGCACAGCACGCGGTCGGTCCAGCGGGCCGCCCAGCGCTCCCAGCGCCGGGCGAGCGCCGCGGTCGTGCCCTCGACCGCCTCGAAGGACCACGCGTGCGGCTGGTACACCGTCGGAACCCGTCCCCGCAGGGCGAGTCGGGCGCACAGCCCCGCCTTGGCGCTGTGCGCGTGGACCAGGGCGGGGCGCACGGTACGGAGCAGCCGGGCGAGCTCACGGGTCTCCCCGGCCAGCCGCGGGCCGAGTTCCCGCCCGGCCCGCCAGTCGTACGCGTCGGCGCCCTCCGCCCGTACGGCGGCGGCGAGTTCGGTGCCGGGCGGGCAGGCCACGGCGACCCGCAGGCCCGCGGCGAGCTGGCCGCGGACCAGATCGGTGACGACCCGGGCGACCCCGCCGTCACCGGGCTGCACCGCGTGCAGCACGTCCGGCCGGTCAGTCGTGGGCGTCCGCCAGGTCGCGGCGGCCCGGTTCGAGGTCGGCCTGGAGGAAGAGCGCGCCGAGCCAGACGGCGTCCTCCGGGCTCCCGAGGCGGATGTGGAAACGATCGGCCCCATGGCGCAGCGCCCCCCGCAGATCGAAGACGTCGGAGTCGTACCCCAGGGTGTTCTGATGAGCGGGCAGTCGTTCCATCCGACTTGTTCCCGATTCCGTGATGCTGGAGTTCATCACGTCGTCCGCGGAATTCGCGGAATCGGAGACCACGCTGCGCGTGACGCTCTTGGCCAGGGCGGTCTCCACCGCCAGGTAATCCCCGGAAGTCCCCCGGTCGCCGTCGTAGCCGACGATTCCGAGCCGGCCGTCCGCACCCTGCGGAATGCGGTCCGCGCCCAGGGCGAGCGGGACCGAGACCTCCCGGTTCTTCGGACCGAGCGCCTCGAACCCGTCCCACACGGCGAGGCGGCGCAGCGGCTCGTCGGCCTTCTCGTACGCCGCGACCAGCGTCCAGCCGCCCCAGCCGCCGACCGTCGAACGGCCCATGGCGACGTTCACCTGGGCGACCGTCCACAGGCCCGGCTGGGCCGAACGGACCAGCTCGGTGACGTCGGCCGAGGCCTGGAAGGCGTCGGCGCCGTCGGCGGTGCGGTGGCCGATCGTGCTGTCGGCGAGCACCGCCTTGTACTGGCCGCCGGGCTCGGCGATCAGCACCCGCCCGTTGTCCGCGGGCGGCTTCTGCTCGCCCACGCGCAGGTTGCCGCCCCAGTACAGGCGGGCCCAGCTGACCCGGGCCCCGGCCGGAACGCGCAGCTCGGCCCGGCTGGAGTTGTAGGTGTTGGGATCGCTGTCGACGTCGACGTACGCGATGGCGGCGCCGTCGTTGACCGACTCCGCGCCGGTGGCGCCCGTCGCCGAGGAATTGGCGGCCCGCACGACCCCACCGTGCAAGGTCGCCTCGTACCGCGGCGTGAAGGGGAGCCGGGCGGCCTCCTTCGGCTGGGGCGCGACCGGCCGGGGCGCGGTCGCGGGCGTGACGGCGGAAGCTGCCGGGAGCGCGGCGGAAAGCGTCGCGCACGACACGGCACACAACAGACCCCGACGAACGGCATGAACCGCTGAATTCCGCATACAGGTTCTCCGCTTTGATGAGAGAAGGAAGGGAAGACCCGTGGAGACCGGGGGAGGGGAGGGAGATGTCGGCCGCGCGAAATGGATGAACGCGCGACGGGACCGGAAGCAACGTTCGGAAACGTTATAACCCCCGCGACGGGCGATAGTAAGCATTAGATGCTCACAAACGCTAACTTCCGTATCCAAACGGCACGTTCCTCGTTGAGCGTGTTGCGCCTTTCTGGGGTCAGTCACTCGAATGACCCTCCTATGGCCCAAAGATCGGTTGAACGTCACCCGTTCGGGAGAGCAACCGATGAAATCCGGCGGCGTTGTTGAAGCAGCCGGGCAAAACCGTCCGCGCCGTCCGAGTTGGAAATCGATCGAGGAGACGCTCTCCATGTCCCGTATCGCCAAGGCTGTCGCTCTGTCCGTCGGTGCTGCCGCGTCCGTCGCCGGTGCCGCCGGTGTCGCCGCCGCCGACGCCGGCGCCCACGGCGCGGCCGTGCACTCCCCCGGCGTGCTGTCCGGCAACGTCGTGCAGGTCCCGGTCCACGTCCCGATCAACGTCTGCGGCAACACCGTGCAGTTCATCGGCGCGCTGAACCCGACCTTCGGCAACACCTGCGTCAACGCCTGATCTCGCACGCCGGATCGTGGTCCTTCCGAGGCCGGCGCGCCGCCCGTCAGGGTCGGCGCGCCGGCCTTCGCCGTCTGCCCAGTGAGTGGTGACTCGTTCGGACGCACCCCCGTGCGCCGCCCGGTGCAACGGCGCACGCCCCTGTGAGGGGCAGGTCAGAAGGGTGGATTCACTCGAACGGAGACGTGGCGCTCAGTAGTTCTCCGATTGCGCAGCGCTATATCCGCAGGCACGGTGGCAGAGCTGTTGTCCGACGCATAAGAAAAAGGAACACGCATGCGTCCCCACGCTTCACGCCGCTTCACCGCCCTGGCGATATCCGCCGCCATCACCCTCGGCATGGCGGGCCCCGCCGTCGCCGACGAACTCCGCCCGTCCCGCACCACCGGCCGTACCGCGCAGGCACCCCTGCCCGACGCGGCCGCGCTCCTCGCCCAGACGAAGGCCCTGGGCGACCTCGGCGGTGTGACCGCCCCTGTGACGGAGCTGCTCACCAAGGCCCTCAAGGCCGACGACGGCCAGCTCCCCGCGGCCGACGCCGAAGCTCTCAAGGCGAAGATCGACACCGCCGTCGCCGCGGCGAAGGAAGCCGCTCCGGCCCCGCTTCCCGAGACCCCCGCGGCCGAGACCCCGGTCACGCCGCCCGTCGCGGAGACCCCGGTGAGGCCGCCGACGGCGGAGACCCCGGTCACGCCGCCCGCGACGGACACGGCGGCCAAGCCCGCCACTGATACGGCGGCCAAGCCCGTCACTGATGCGGCCGCCAAGCCCGTCACCGATGCGGCGGCCAAGCCCGTCACGGACGCGGTGACCGTGCCCGCCACGTCGCCCGTCACCTCTGCCGTGACCACGCCCGCAGGGCTGCCCGTCGCGGCCGGGGCTCGGGCGGCCGCGCCCGCCGACGTGA
Source organism: Streptomyces sp. NPDC127114 (assembly GCF_042677525.1). NCBI lineage: Bacteria > Bacillati > Actinomycetota > Actinomycetes > Kitasatosporales > Streptomycetaceae > Streptomyces > Streptomyces sp. NPDC127114. The sequence goes on along the minus strand of NZ_JBHXTJ010000019.1, from coordinate 135,676 downwards.
TCGGCGACGCGCTGGCCTCGATCCAGAAGGCGGTCGCCGACCTGCTCGCCACCGTCACCTCCGGCAGTGCCACCGGCGTCGTCTCGCAGGTCACCGCGACCCTGACCTCGCTGGTGAACCTCGCCGTGGCGACCGTGCTCGGCAGCGGCCTGCCGGCCCCGGACCTGGCCGGCCTGCCCACCCTGCCGGCCCTGTCGACGGACGCGCTGCCGGTCGAGCCGCCCGTTTCGACGGACGCGCTGCCCGTCAAGCCGCCCGTCTCCACGGACGCGCTGCCGGTGAAGCCGCCGCTGCCGGTGCGCTAGCCAGGCGCCGGGCGACACGCCCGCGGACCGTGCCCGCCCAGGAACTCCTGGGCGGGCACGGGCGTGTTCGCGTGCGCCGTCGTGCGCCGCCCCGCGCATTCCATCGGGCAATCACACCGGGTCCATTCCTTCGGGTGCAGTGTCGAGAAAAGCCGGCTCCCGGAGTTTCCGGGCGGCGAACCTGTCGTTACCCAAGGCGGAACGACGTACGGGAATCAGTCAAGAGGCCTGTACGGCAAGCGAATTGAAAACGATGGAAGGATCCTCTTCATGAAGCCCACCAAGGTTGCCGCGGCCGTCGCCGGTTCTGTGATGGCCCTGGGCGTCGCCGCGCCCGCGATGGCTGCAGAGTCGATGGTGCCCACCAGCCTGGACGGTGGACTCGGTTCGCTCACGAGCGGCGGGCTGACGACGGACGCCCTCAGCAGCACCACGGACGGCTCGCCCGTCCAGACCGTCACGGACACCGCGGGCCAGCTGAACCAGGCCGGCGAGGGCGGCTCCAAGCTGCTCGGTGGTCTGCCGCTGGGCGCAAGCCCGCTGGGCGGCTGACGCTCGGTCAGACCTGTGTGTGGTGAACGGCCCTGGCGTCATCGCCAGGGCCGCACCTTTGCCCTCGTTCGGCGTCCGATTGAATGATTTTCGGATTGTGTGCCGTGTTGCCCCGGGTCTCCACCCGGTCCACGTCCCTACGCTCGCGCCATTCCCACGCACTCGGACGGCGTGGAACACGGGCCGGACGGAGCGAGGGGGGATCCTCGCCGGTTCTCCTGTCCCAGAGGAAGAGCGGTATGCGATCCATCATCAGCAGGAAAATCCTCACCACCGCCGCGGCGACGGGCATCCTGTCGCTCACCGGCGGATTCGCCTTGAGCGCCGTGGCCGCCACGGGGGATTCGCCCGGCCCGGAAACCGGGCAGCACATGCGGCTCCCCCTCCCGGGCAACGTCTGCGGTGACCACGCGGCGCTGGGCGCGCTGGCCGCGGCGGTCGCCGACGTCTGCCACCAGGCGGTGCAGTCCGCCGGCAACGGCGACGGCGACGATGACGACGAGCCCGACGGTTACGGCGACGACGAGGGCGGCAACCCTCCGCAGCACCCGACGACCCCGCCGGACCACCCGACGACTCCGCCGGACCACCCGACCACTCCGCCGGACCACCCGACGACTCCGCCGGACCACCCGACCACGCCTCCGGGGCACCCGACGACTCCGCCGGGGCACCCGACCACTCCGCCGGACCACCCGACGACCCCGCCGGACCACCCGACCACGCCTCCGGGGCACCCGACGACCCCGCCGGGGCACCCGACCACTCCGCCGGGGCACCCGACCACTCCGCCGGACCACCCGACGACCCCGCCGGACCACCCGACCACGCCTCCGGGCCACCCCACGACCCCGCCGGGGCACCCGACGACTCCGCCGGGGCACCCGACGACTCCGCCCGGGCACCCGACGACCCCGCCGGGCCACCCCACCACGCCTCCGGGCCACCCGACCACGCCTCCCGGCCACCCCACGACCCCGCCCGGCCACCCCACCACTCCGCCCGGTGAGTGCGAGGAGGGTGAGACCGGTCCGGACTGCACGCCCGGTGGGGAGAACCCGCCCGGTGAGTGCGAGGAGGGCGAGAACGGCCCCGACTGCACCCCCGGCGGCGAGCACCCGGAGCTGCCCGACACGGGCAGCGACTCCGCCACCGTCATGGGCGCCGCGGCCATCAGCGCCGCGCTCCTGATCGGCGGCACGGTCATGTACCTGCGCGGCGGGCGACTGGTCCGCTCCCGGGACTGACGGCAGCACCGCACGACGACGGACCGCGCTGACGGCGCGTCAACCGAGGCCCCCGCCCTCACCGGTGGGGGCCTCGTGTTGCTGCACTCAGGGGAATCCCGTCACGTATCGGCCCCGCAACTCGTTTGCAGGACATGAATCTGCGATCTCACGCCGGTCTGGGAATCCTCGCCGCCGCCCTCGCCTCGGCGGCCCTGGCTTCCCCGGCCGCCGCCGACGCCCCCGTGGTGGTCCCGTTGCAGGGCCTCGACCCCGTGCTGCCGATGGACACCCCCACGGTCGCCACCGGCGTACCCACGCCGATCCCCGGCGCGCCCACCGGCTTCCACGAGGGCGTCGGCGCGCTGCCGGACCTCACCCTGCCCCGCATCCCGCTCGAGAGCACCCTCTCGGAGACCGACATCGCGGCCCCGCTGCCGGAGGTGCTGCGCGGCAGCGAGCCCGGCACGGCCGAGGTCACCAGCCCGCGCTCCGACATGAAGGCCGTCACCCCCGGCGCCACCGTCGGCAACGCGCTGGCCGCGCCCAAGGGGAACGGGCTCGGTCTTCCGGAGCTCGGTGTCCCGCAGGTCGGTGTCCTCACCCCGGCGCTCAACGGCGCGCTCGACCCGCAGCTCGGCCTCGCTCCCTGACCTTCCCGGCCCTCCGTCGCCCGGCCCTCCGGTGGTTCTGGTGCGCGAGCGTCTGCCCGGCGGGGTGAAGACACGATTCTTCCCGCCACCCGAGGGGGTTCCGCTCGTTGCAACAGAAGGCTTGTCGCATGGCCGCGGCCCGCGGTTCACGGTCCGCTCCGTCGTATCCGACGGCGGGCGGGACGATGATCCGCGGGCCATCTCTTCCGATTCTGCGTTTTCTCCGCTCTCTTTCGGCGCAATGCCCGTGACTCGTGCGCGCTTTCGCCGTTGAAGGACACGTGTGGCCGTGATTCTCGCGGTCGCTTTCCCCGTTCAAGGAGTTCTTGATGTCTCGCATCGCGAAGGCTGCCGCTGTTCTCGCCGGCACCGGTGCCGTTGCCCTCAGCGGGGCCGGCATGGCCGTCGCCGACGCCGGCGCCGAGGCCGTCGCCGCCCACTCGCCCGGCGTCGGTTCCGGCAACGTCGTGCAGGTCCCGGTCCACATCCCGGTCAACCTCTGCGGCAACACCGTCAACATCGTCGGCCTGATCAACCCGGCCTTCGGCAACCAGTGCGCGAACGTCGACGGCGGTCACGACAAGGGCGGCTACGGCGGCTGATCTCCGCCCCCCCCGCAGTACGACACACGGCGTCCCCCCGGCCCGCACCACGGGCCGGGGGGACGCCGTCACGCGTAGCGGTAGATGTCGCTGTGGTCGGTCAGCTCCGCCGGGGTCACGTTCCACGGACCCATCCGCTCGTTCAGCGCGGCGACCTTGCGGTACTGCGGATCGCCCAGCGGCGGCGGTTCCTTGGGGAGGTAGCCCGCGGACGGGTTGCGGGCCTGCCAGCGCGACCACAGCAGGTCGACGTAGGCGTGGTGCAGCCAGAACACCGGGTCGTTGACCGAGCCGCCGCCGAGCATCAGCCCGCCGACCCAGCGGTGCACCCGGTTATGCAGCCGGAAGCGGTCGTTGCCCTGGCCCTGCGCCCAGCCCTCCAGGCGGTTGCGGAAGCCGGAGCGGCTGGTGGAGTTCCACGGCGACGTGTCGTACGTCCGCTCGCTCAGCGCCTCGTCGACGTCCGCGGCGGTCGGCAGCGTGATCGGGTCGCGCGGCCGCCCGAAGTCCCGGCTCAGGAAGGCCTGTTCGGTCATGCCGTGGCGTACGGTCCAGCGGCCGCCGGCGTACGCGAAGGGGCCGGTCATGACCTGGTAGTCGCCGCGGCGCCCGTTGCCGCCCATGAAGTCCTCGCTCCACAGGGAGGCCGCCGGGGTGTTGTCCCGGGTCCAGTCCCAGTACGGCACGGTCACCGACGGGTCGATCCGGCGCAGCGCCCGCTCGAACTCGAGAAGGAACCTGCGGTGCCACGGCAGGAAGCTGGGGCACATGTGGGCGACGCGCAGCTTGCCCTCGCCGTCGGCGACGTAGTGGTCGATGTGGGTGCGGACGAAGTCGTCGTACTGCCCGGTCCGCTTGAGTTCGAGGACGGCGGAGACGAAGCGCTTCCGCTCGGCGCTGGTCAGATCGCGCTGGTTCTTACGCGTGTACGCCACGCGGGCTCCCTCCCGGATGGCCGCCGTGACCGGCGGCGTAGCGGCTGAGCGGGGCGGACCCCAGTTCGTCCACGGCCGCGCGGGTGGCCGCCAGCGGCGTGGGACAGGACTCGTAGTGACAGACCGGGGTCACCCAGCCGCCGTCGGCGCAGCGCATCAGGTGCAGCGGCCGTCCGTCGACGAGGACCACCGGCTCGCCCGCGGGCCCGGGCAGGCTCCGGATGTGCCGGCCGCCGTACATCTCGTCGAAGGCCGAGGTCCCGTCCGAGGGCGGTGCGTCCCCGGTGAACGGGTCCCCGGAGGACGGTGGTGCGGTGCCGATACGGGCCAGTGCGCCGCCCGTGAAGGCGGTCACGGCCAGTGCGAAGAGGGACCGCAAGGCCACGCGGCGCGGGACGATCATGAATGATCTCCTGAGGTCGGCTTGATGCCCTATGGGCACAACGAGGAAAGCCCCGGTTCGTTGCGCCGGAAATGCCGGTGGTGGGAATGTCGGCCGAATGAGTGAATTTGGCGGAGGGTGAAGGGTGTTCGTCCCCTAGCATCCGGATCCATGACCACTTCCAATGTCCTGCCCGCGGCGCACAGTGCCCATTCGATGGGAACGCTCACCGTCATCTCCTGGGTCCTCGGACCCACCGATGACATGCCCGCCACCCCCTTTCTGATGGTGTATTCGATCGGGGACGGCGAGCACGGACCCGAGGCCGGCGCGGCGGAGCTCCGGTCGACCCTGGAGGGCATGGGCGTGCCGATCGGCGGCGACGTCGTCGACGCCGGCAAGGACCGCGGGATCGGCGCGCACCTGCTCGTCGAGGCGCAGCGGGCCGTGCTCACCCTGCCGTTCATGAACGCGCAGTGCCCGGTGTCCACGGAGTGGCAGGAGGCGGCGTACGAGACCGGCCACGTCATCCTGATGATCCCGCTCCTGCCGTGGTCGGCCGCACAGCCGGGGCAGCCGGTCACGGAGGCCGAGCTGAAGGCCTTCGTCACCGACGACAACGTGGTGCGGACCGCGGGCCATGTCGCGGTGCCGGTGAGCCGGATCCAGGGCTGAGCGGACAGGGGGCGGCCTGATGGCGACGGCGGACGTACGGGGCGGGGTGCCGGTCCAGAGGCAGCAGGAGCAGGAGCAGGAGTCGGAGCGCGCCGGCGGAGCGGGGATCGGCGCGAGCCGGGCCTTCGCCTGGCTGCTCGTGGTGACGGGTGCGGCCGGTGTGCTGGCCGGCTGGGTCATCACCATCGACAAGTTCAAGCTCCTGGAGGACCCCGGGTTCCAGCCGGGGTGCAGCCTGAACCCGGTGGTCTCCTGCGGCAACATCATGAAGAGCGAGCAGGCCGGGGTGTTCGGCTTCCCGAACCCGATGCTCGGTCTCGTGACGTACGCCGTCGTCGTCGCCGTGGGCGCCGGGATCCTGGCCGGCGCCCGCTACCGCGGCTGGTTCTGGCTGGGCCTGAACGCCGGGATGCTGTTCGGTGTCGGCTTCTGCACCTGGCTGATGCAGCAGTCGCTGTACGAGATCAACTCGCTGTGCCTGTGGTGCTGTCTGGCCTGGTGCGCGACGATCACCATGTTCTGGTACACCACCGCGCACAACGTGCGGCACGGTCTGCTGCCCGCGCCCGCCGCCGTGAAGGGCTTCCTCTCGGACTTCACCTTCGCGCTGCCGGTGCTGCACATCGGGATCATCGGGATGCTGATCCTGACCCGCTGGTGGGAGTTCTGGACCAGCTGACGTGCGTCTCCTCCGCTCCTGGACGACCTGGCCGCGGGTGGCACTGACGGTGCTGCTCGCGGCCGCTCTGGTGTTCCTGCTGCCGTACGGCCGGCTCGCGCCGGACCGGCACGCCGGGGAACGGACCGCGCCGGAACCGGAGCCGGTGCCGATGCCGGGCGTGCCGTCGGGCTTCTTCACCGGTTCCGACGAGGCCGGGGTGCGGCGGATCGGCGAGGTGGAGAAGTGGCTGGGCGGCGAGCCGCTGACCGTCGGGCACACCTATCTGCCGGGCGACCGCTGGTCGAACATCGAGGGGCATCCGGCGCTGTTCGAACCGTGGGCGCGGTGGAAGGAGGAGCGGCCGGGCCGGCTGTTCGTGCTCAACGTGCCGCTGCTCGACCGCAACGAGGCGGGGCTGAGCGACGCGGAGGTGCGGGCGGGGCTGCGCCGCGGGGCGGCCGGTGACTTCGACCGGCACTTCCGCGCGCTGGGCGAGCGGCTGGTGGAGCACCGGCTCGCGGACGCGGTCCTGGTGCTCGGCTGGGAGATGAACGGCACGACGTACGGGCACCGCTGCGGGCCGGACCCGGAGAGCTGGAAGGCGTACTGGAGGCGGGTGGCCGGGGTGCTGCGGGAGGTGCCGGGGCAGCGTTTCCGGCTCGACTTCACGCCGAGCCGGGGCCTGGACGCGATCGCCTGGCCGCTCTGCTACCCGGGCGACGACGTGGTGGACATCGTCGGCATGGACGCCTACGACCAGCCGGCCGGGCTGTCGTTCGAGGAGCAGGTCACGGAGCCGTACGGGCTGGACTTCCACGCCCGGTTCGCGGCGGCGCACGGCAAGCCGGTGTCGTTCCCGGAGTGGGGGCTCTTCCGCAACGGCGACAACCCGGCGTACGTGCGGGGGATGCTGGACTGGTTCGCGCGGCACCGGCCGGTGTACCAGACCTTCACCGACTACTGCCCGCACGGGGTGTGGTCGTGTGCGGCGAATCCGCTGTCGGGCGAGGTGGTCAGGGGCGCGCTGGGCCGGGGGAGCGGAGGGTCAGCCCGGCCTTGAGGGTGTCGACGGTCCGGTCGAGCAGCGGGACCAGGTCGTCGCCCTGGCCGTGCTCGGCCCAGTGGACGGTGGCCTCGCGCAGGGCGCCGAGGACGGCGGCGGTGAAGACCCGTACCTCCAGGTCGTCCGGGGCGTGGCCGGTGCGCTCGGCGACGGCGCCGCACAGGAGCCGGCCGGTCTCGGCGGTGGTCTCGGTGAGCCGGGCGCGGACGGCGGGGATCTCCACGATGAGACGGGTCCGCAGCCGGGTCTCCTCGGGTTCCGCGGTCAGCGCGGCGGTGACGGCGTCGAGGACGACGGCGCGCAGCGAGTCGAGCGGGTCCTCGTCGGCGGGGCGGGCGCGCAGCCGGGCGAGGAGGAGCTCGTCCTGGTCGTCGGTGAGGAGGATGTCCTCCTTGGCCGGGAAGTAGCGGACGACGGTGGAGGGCGAGACCTCGGCGGCCGCGGCGATCCGCTCGATCGTGGCCGCGTCCCAGCCCCGCTCGGCCGCGAGCCGGTAGGTGGCCTTCCGGATCGCGGCGCGGGTCTTGAGCTTCTTGCGCTCCCGCAGGGCGGGGCGCGCGGGTGTGCCGGCCATGACCGTCATTGTGCCTGGTCAGGCGTGGCTGTACGCGACCAGAGAGATGCCCACGTAGTGGACGATGAAGGCGGCGAGGGTGAAGGAGTGGAAGACCTCGTGGAAGCCGAACCAGCGGGGTGAGGGGTTGGGGCGCTTCATGCCGTAGATCACGCCGCCCGCGCTGTAGAGCACGCCGCCGACGATCACCAGGACGAGGACGGCGATGCCGCCGGCCCGCATGAAGTCGGGGAGGAAGAAGACGGCGGCCCAGCCCATCGCGATGTAGCAGGGCGTGTACAGCCAGCGAGGAGCGCCGACCCAGAAGACGCGGAAGGCGATGCCGGCGGCGGCCGCGGCCCACACGGCCCACATGAGGGGCCGTCCGGTGGAGTCGGGGAGGAGCAGCAGCGTCAGCGGGGTATACGTGCCCGCGATGATCAGGAAGATGTTGGCGTGGTCGAGGCGCCGCAGCACCGCCTCGCCGCGCGGCCCCCAGTTCCCCCGGTGGTACAGGGCGCTGATGCCGAAGAGCAGACAGGCGGTGAGCACGTAGATCCCGCAGGCGATGCGGGCCCGCGGGGAGTCCGCGAGGGCGACCAGGACGAGTCCCGCGACGATCACGGCGGGGAACATTCCGGCGTGCAGCCAGCCCCTGAGTCTGGGCTTGAGCGGGAGCGGCAGCGCCGGGCGCTGCTCCGTGGTGGCGAGGTCCGGCGAGACTGCAGTCATGGATCCGCATCGTACCTACGCGATCGTAAGTAGTGGATATGAGTGGCGATGCTCACGTGTGCGGCCCTCTGGACATATGCGCAGAACCATCGGATGATCAAATGAGTGCGGTCGGCACCGGATGAGCGCCTACGACGCATCCGGGTCGCAGCCCCCAAGGGGCATACATCTAAAAACCCCTCTTCAAGGAGCAATCGTGGCGCGCGACAACGCGGCTCCCTCCACCGTCCCCACCGAGCACCGGGAACTCGTGTCCTGGGTCAACGAGATCGCCGAGATCACCCAGCCCGACCGCATCGTCTGGTGCGACGGGTCCGAGGCCGAGTACGAGCGCCTCTGCGAGGAGCTCGTCGCCAAGGGGACCTTCAAGAAGCTCGACCCGGTCAAGCGCCCGAACTCGTACTACGCCGCCTCCGACCCGACCGACGTCGCGCGCGTCGAGGACCGGACCTTCATCTGCTCCGAGAAGGAGGAGGACGCGGGCCCGACCAACCACTGGAAGGCCCCGGCGGAGATGAAGGAGATCTTCGCGGGCGAGAAGGGGATCTTCCGCGGCTCCATGAAGGGCCGCACCATGTACGTCGTGCCCTTCTGCATGGGCCCGGTCGGCTCCCCGCTCTCCGCCATCGGCGTCGAGATCACCGACTCCGCGTACGTCGCCGTCTCCATGCGCACCATGACCCGCATGGGACAGACCGTCCTCGACGAGCTCGGCACCGACGGCTTCTTCGTCAAGGCCGTCCACACCCTCGGCGCCCCCCTGGAGGAGGGCCAGGAGGACGTGCCGTGGCCGTGCAACTCCACCAAGTACATCTCGCACTTCCCCGAGACCCGCGAGATCTGGTCCTACGGCTCCGGCTACGGCGGCAACGCCCTGCTCGGCAAGAAGTGCTACGCGCTGCGCATCGCGTCCGTCATGGCGCGGGACGAGGGCTGGCTCGCCGAGCACATGCTCATCCTCAAGCTCACGCCGCCTCAGGGCGAGGCCAAGTACGTCGCCGCCGCCTTCCCGTCCGCCTGTGGCAAGACCAACCTCGCCATGCTGGAGCCCACGATCCCCGGCTGGACGGTCGAGACCATCGGCGACGACATCGCCTGGATGCGCTTCGGCGAGGACGGCCGCCTCTACGCGATCAACCCCGAGGCCGGCTTCTTCGGCGTCGCGCCCGGCACCGGCGAGCACACCAACGCCAACGCCATGAAGACCCTCTGGGGCAACTCGGTCTTCACCAACGTCGCGCTCACCGACGACGGCGACGTGTGGTGGGAGGGCATGACCGAGGAGGCGCCCGCGCACCTCACCGACTGGAAGGGCAACGACTGGACGCCGGAGTCCGAGACCCCGGCCGCCCACCCCAACGCCCGCTTCACCGTCCCGGCCGCGCAGTGCCCGACGATCGCCCCGGAGTGGGAGGACACCAAGGGCGTCCCGATCTCCGCGATCCTCTTCGGCGGCCGCCGCGCCTCCGCCGTGCCGCTGGTCACCGAGTCCTTCGACTGGAACCACGGCGTCTTCCTCGGCGCCAACGTGGCCTCCGAGAAGACCGCCGCCGCCGAGGGCAAGGTCGGCGAGCTGCGCCGCGACCCCTTCGCCATGCTGCCGTTCTGCGGCTACAACATGGGCGACTACATGGCCCACTGGGTCAAGGTCGGCGCCTCCGCGGACGCCGCGAAGCTCCCGAAGATCTACTACGTGAACTGGTTCCGCAAGAACGACGCCGGCCAGTTCGTGTGGCCCGGCTTCGGCGAGAACAGCCGCGTCCTGAAGTGGATCGTCGAGCGCCTCGAGGGCAAGGCCGAGGGCGTCGAGACGCCCATCGGCATCCTGCCGACGAAGGACGCCCTGGACACCGACGGCCTGGACCTGGCCGCCGACGACCTGGACTTCCTGCTCACCGTCGACAAGGAGGTCTGGCGCGAGGAGGCCGCCCTGGTCCCCGCGCACCTGGAGACCTTCGGCGAGCACACCCCGAAGGAGCTGTGGGACGAGTACCGCGCGCTGGTCGAGCGCCTGGGCTGAGCCTCTGACAGCACCATGAACTCGTGACGGGTTGCCCCGATTTCCGCCCTGACCAGCTGGGGTCACGACGGCCCGTCACGACGCATCCGGCCCCCGGAGCCCCCTCACGGCTCCGGGGGCCGGCGCACGTCCGGGAGTCCTCGCCGGACGTCGCCGGAAGTCCTCGGCGGATCCTCCCGGGGACTCCTCAGCGGCCCCGGTCCTCCAGGTAGCGGGTGTGCGTCTCCTGCCGCCGCTCCTCCGTCTCGCGCAGCGCGTCGGCGATCGCCGCGGCCTCCTCGTGCAGAGCGCCCAGCTGCCGCTCCAGATGGCGCTCCGGCGGTTCCGCACCCGGCACCACCCGGTTCCACCACCGCGTCCGTACGAAGGCGTCGACCGCCTCCGGCACGTCCTGGCGCACCGCGCGGGCGAGGATCCGCACCTGCTCCGGATCGCTCACCCAGCCCGGTTCGAGCAGCGCGCCCACGAGGGCGTCGAGCTCCGCCAGCCGGGTCCGCGCGGACGACGGCAGCTCCACCTCGGCGAGATAGCCGCGCAGCGTCGCCAGGTCCGCGCGCAGCGCGTCGAGCTGCTCGGCCGGGTCCGGGAAGGCCGGGGCGGGCGGGCGCTCGGGCGGGGCGATCAGCGCGCCCGCGCCGTACAGGCCCGCGACGACCACCGGCCACAGGGGGCCGCCGGCGCCCGCGAGCGTGAGGCCCACGCCGGCCAGGCCGCACGCGCAGCCGGCGATGTTCTTGCGGGACTCGGCGTAGCGCAGGGCCGCCCTCAGCAGGTCACTGGTAGCCACGGATCTCCTCGAAGGCACCGTCGAGCGAACCCTGGTTCGCGTCGAACAGCCTGCCGCCGGTGAGCTGCGCGATGTGGTCGAGCGCGGCCCGGTCGGAGTCGCCGAACAGGATCGGGAACACCGGGATCCGCTGCTGGGCCGGGCTCAGCTCGTCGCGGTGGAAGGCGTCGAAGGCGCCGGCCGGGTCTCCGTCGGTGTTGGCGCCGTCCGTCATCAGCACGATCGAGGTGAAGGTGTCGTCCGGGGCGGTGCCCAGCTTCCCGTAGGCCGCCTTCAGGCTGGAGTAGATCGCCGTGCCGCCGGAGGCCGAGAGCCGGTTCGCGTCGGCGCGGATCGCGTCCAGTGCGGCCTTGGGCGAGGCCGGGTCGACGGTGTGGGTCGTGACCTCGTCGTTCTTCACCGACGAACCGAACGGCATCAGCGTGACCTCCTCGCGGTCCCGGAAGTCGCCGGTCAGTTCCCCGAGCGCCGCCTTCAGCCGTTCGAGGCGCCGCCCCTCCATCGAGCCGGAGGTGTCGAGGACGTAGACCGTGCGCGAGGGCCGGCGCAGCGTGTTGTCGTACGCGTCGAGCAGTCCGTCCGCCACCGACCTGCTGCCGGGGAAGGGCAGTTCCCGGCGCGGGTCGGTGCCGAGCCGGGGCTCCGGAGCGACGCCGGGCACCACCGGGCGCCGCAGCGTCCGGTCCGTGATCAGCTTCTGCGCGGCCGGCGTGCGCAGATGAGCGGCGAGCCGGCGGGCCGCGTCCTTCGCCTCGGGGCGGGCGGCGGTCAGCGAGGTGAGCGGATAGTCGGCGGTGACCACGCCGTCGGCCGGCCGGATCACGGTCAGCTTCTCCGGCATCGAGAGCAGCACCGACTCGTAGTTGACCAGCGCGTCGACGTCGGTGCGCCGGCCGTAGGCGGTGGCGAGCCAGCCGGAGGAGCCGGAGGTCAGCTTCTGCCCGGCGAAGAACTCCTTCAGCTTCGGGCTCGTCGCCTTCACGTCCTTGTCGGTGAGCGCCGCCTGGGCGCCCGAGAGGCCGGAGGCCACCGAGACGAGCGCGGAGAAACCGGAGTTGGAGCGCAGCGGGTCCGTCATGCCGTAGGTGAGCTTCTTCTCGGCGACCGCCCGGTGGATCTGCGCCCACGTGACCTTGCCCGGGTCCCAGCCGAGCCGCGCGACGGCGGCGGGCCGCACGCCGAAGGCGACCGGCGAGGTCATCACCGGGGTCTCGCCGGTGATGCGGCGGGCCACGTCCGGGCGCAGCCGCAGATAGTCGTTGGACGACAGCCAGATCGCGTCGTACTGCCTGTCGGCCTCGCCGGAGGCGATCCGCTCGACGGCGTCGAGGGTGCCGGCGTACGTGGGGCGCACGGTGACGCCGGTGGCCTTGCGGGCCTCCTCCAGGACGGGCGCCAGGTCGGCGAGTTCGGAGGAGGCGAGGACCCGCAGGGTGCCCGGCCGGTACTCCATGGCGTCCTCGCCGGAGCCCTTGCCGTCGCCTCCGCCGCCCCCGGAGGCGGTGTCGCAGGCGACGGCGCCGAGGGCGAGGAGCGCGGCGACGGCGGCCGCCGCGAACCGGCGGGGGCGCGCGGGGCGCCGCACCTGTGCGGAGCTGCGTACGGCTCTCATCCGCGGCCTCCTTCGAGGATGCCCCGGCCGGCCGCGCCGCTCCGGTCGCCGCGCTCGCGCTCGTCGTCGCGGGTGCGCTCCACGTACCCGCTCGCGGTGCGCAGTTCGGCGCTCAGCGCGTCGACGGTCTGCGCCATCGACTCGGTCGCGCGGACCTTGTACGTGTCGATGGCGTCGAGCGTCCGGTAGATCTGCTGGAACGCTGTGCGGACGGTCTCCAGGCCCACCGCGGGCTCCGCGGCGAGCCGCTGGATCTCCCCGGACTGGCCGGCGAGCGCGGCGGCGTTGCCCTGGATCAGGTTCTCCGTGGTGCCGCGCAGCGCGTTCACCTGCTCTCCGACCTTCTTCTGGTGGTCGAGCGCGGACGCCAGCATCACCGCGATCCGCAGGGCGGTCACGGTCGTGGTCGTGGCCCGGTCGACGCCCTTGATCAGCTCGTCGTTGTTCCGGCGCACCACGTCCATCGCCAGATAGCCCTGGGCGCACACGGCGATCTGGGTCAACAGGTCCTGGCGCTTCTGCCGGACGGGGAAGAGCACGTCGGCGCGCAGCGCGTCGGCCTGCGCCGGGTCGGCGGTCGCGGCGAGCCGCTCCTCGACGGCGGCGTCGAGGGCCTCGGTGAGCACCGCGTACTCCTGGAGCCTGCCCATGCTCTCCCAGAGCCGGGCCCGCTCGGTCTGCAGGGCGGCGTTGTCGCGGCGCAGCTCGTCCTGGCCGCCGCGCAGCGCGTCGAGGATCCGGTTGACGGTGTCCTGCGAGGAGGCGTACCGGGCGATGTGGTCGCGCAGCCGGTTGCCGCCGGGCAGCTTCGACAGCAGGCTCCGCACGCCCTTGGCGGGCGTGTCGCGCGGGTCGAGGTCCTCGACGGTGCGGCGCAGCTCGACGAGGGAGCCGCCGACCCGGGCCGTGGCGTCGCCGCCGGCCGCGCCGAGGGAGCGGACCGTGCGGTCGAGCATCCGGTTGGACTGCTGGGCCGCGGCGCGCATCTCGCCGGCGCCGAGCGCGGTGAGCTCGCCGACGCGGCCGGTGAACTCGGGGGAGCGGGCGTCGAGTCCGGCGAGCGAGCCGACGTACTCGGCGGCCCTGCGGTGCATCTCCGCGCGGACGGCGTCGTCGATCGGGACGAGCGTGGCGGCCTGCTCGGCGCGGACCGGGGCGACCGGCTCCGGCGGCGTGAGGACGAGCGGGCTCTCGGCGTCCGGCGGCGGGCTCATGGGTGTGGTCATGCGGTGTCCCCCTGGTCGCGGGCCCGCAGCGCCATCTCCTGCAGCACCTTGGAGGTGGGCACGGGCGCCTGGCGGACTCCGGTGAGCGTCTGGTTGAGGTAGCCGGTGTGACCGGCGGTGGCGGCGGTGAACTCGGCCGCCGCGCCCTGCGGGCGGAAGCCGTGGCGGACCGCGAGCTCGCGCAACTCCGGGTCGCCGGACAGGAGTTCGCCGAGGGTGCGACCGGTGTCGGTGAGCGGTACGAGGGTGTGGTCGCTGCTGACGGTGGTGTCGGGGTAGAGCACCACCAGGTCGCCCATGTCCTGCTTCGCGATCAGCTGGGCGGCGACCTGCGACTCGTACACCAGGACCAGCGGGTTGCCGACACCGCTGACGAAGTCCCGGAACGGCGCGTCGGAGCTGGACTGCTGGGCGCCCTGCACCTGGATGAGCTTGCGGAGCAGCGGCGCGGTGCGGTCGACGGCCGCCTTGTCGCCGGCGACCCGGCCGCCGTCGGCGACGTAGCTCGCGGCGGCGAGGTAGAGCGCGCCGGAGTTGGACGCGACGGGGTCGGTGGAGGTGATGAAGAGGGTGCCGCTCAGCTCGGCGTGTCCGGCCGAGCCCTTGAGCTGCTGCCAGGTGCGGTCGGCGCGCGCGGCGGCGAGATAGGCCTCCATGCGCAGGGTGCCGGTGCGGCCGCCGGGGCCGAGGTCGGCGAGCCCGTTGTCGGCGAGCACCTTGGCGGCGGCGCTGTGGGCGACGACCACGAGCGGCGAGTAGAAGGGCCGCAGCGGCGCTGCGGTCACCTTCCGCCTGGCCTTGAGCTCGTCGGCCGGCGCCTTGGCGGACGGGAACGCGAAGTCGTAGCCCTCCAGGGGCAGTTCCTCCATGTCCCAGGACCCGGAGGTCTCGGTCCGCACGGTGAGGCCCTTGGCTGCCAGGGCCTTCACGACCTCGGGATCGGCGAAGAACTCCGCCTTCTCCGACCCGATGACTCCTCGCACGGTCTTCGTTGCCGTGCCGCTGTCGTCCTTGTCGCCGCCCACCACGAGGGCGGCGGCCACGCCGCCGAGGAGCAGGACGGCGAGGACGATTCCCAGAATGCGTCTCACGCGTGCAGGTTGCTCGCGGAAACCCACATTCCAGGGGGAGTTGGGTGTACGGGGGGTGAAGCGGCGATCCCGGTAGGGAACCGGAGCGTGGAATACCGTGACGGGACTCGGGAGGCGACGGGCGCGTCGACCGGGGGCTGAGGCCGCGCCGGCGGACGGTGACGTCGCGTCGGCAGGGGTGCCGTGAGGGCGGCGTGCGTCGGGGGGAGTGGGTGGCGCCCGGGCCGCGCGGGGTGGCCGCGCGGACCGGGGCCGTCAGGGGGCGCCGACCAGGGATTCCCCGGCGAGCGCCGCGGTGTGCGCGTCCATGCGCTCGGCGGCGAGGATCGCGGCGGCCGTGTCGGCCCGGGAGGCGGCGACGACCAGGGCGCGGCCCGCGAGGGCGTGCGCCTTGCGGTGCAGGGCGGCGGTGGGAGCGCCGCTCAGACCCGCGTGCCGGGCCGGCGGCGCGCCGCGCAGCCGGGCCACCTGGCGGGCGATGAGCTCGCCCGCCTCCGTGTCGCCGAGCTCGTCGGTGACCGCGAGCAGGGCGGCGAGGTGTCCGGCGAGCTGGATGTCCAGCTCCTCCTCGCGGGAGCGGTGCGGGTAGCCGTTCTGGTCGTCGTCGGCCATCCGGTGGACCGACTTCGTGCGGATCGGTTCGTACATGGGGATGGCCTCCTGCGGTAGCTCTGGAGACATCCTAGCTTGGAATCGATCTAAAGTTGAGCCGTGTCCGGAACTCGGGACGGCGAGCGCGCGTCAGTACTGGCTGTAGCCGTCCAGGAAGGTGCCGATCCGCGTCACGGCGTCCGCGAGGTCCGCGGCGGTCGGCAGCGTCACGATCCGGAAGTGGTCCGGCTCGTGCCAGTTGAAGCCGGTCCCGTGCACCACCATGATCTTCTCGGCCCGCAGCAGGTCGAGGACCATCTGCCGGTCGTCCTTGATCTTGTAGACCGCCGGGTCGAGGCGCGGGAACAGGTACAGCGCGCCCTTCGGCTTCACGCACGTCACGCCAGGGATCTGCGTCAGCAGCTCGTACGCCGTGTCCCGCTGCTCCAGGAGCCGCCCGCCCGGCAGCACCAGGTCCTCGATCGACTGCCTGCCCTGCAGGGCCGCGGCCACCGCGTGCTGCGCCGGCATGTTGGCGCACAGCCGCATGTTGGCCAGGATCGTCAGGCCCTCGATGTACGAGGAGGCGTGCGACTTCGGGCCGCAGACCGCGAGCCAGCCGGAGCGGAAACCGGCCACCCGGTAGTTCTTGCTCATCCCGTTGAAGGTGAGGACCAGCAGGTCGGGGGCGATGGCGGCGGTCGGCGTGTGCGTGGCGCCGTCGTAGAGGATCTTGTCGTAGATCTCGTCCGAGCAGACCACCAGGCTGTGCCGGCGGGCGATCTCGGTCAGGCCCCGCAGCATCTCGTCGTCGTAGACGGCGCCCGTCGGGTTGTTCGGGTTGATGATCACGATCGCCTTGGTCCGATCGGTGATCTTCCGCTCGATGTCGGCCAGGTCCGGCATCCAGTCGGCCTGCTCGTCGCAGCGGTAGTGCACGGCCGTGCCGCCCGCCAGCGAGACCGCGGCCGTCCACAGCGGGTAGTCGGGCGCCGGGACCAGCACCTCGTCGCCGTCGTCGAGCAGGGCCTGCATCGCCATCTGGATGAGCTCGGAGACGCCGTTGCCCAGATAGATGTCCTCGACCGACAGGGGGATGCCCTTGGTCTCGTAGTGGCTCATCACCGCCCGCCGGGCCGACAGCAGGCCCTTCGCGTCGCCGTAACCGTGCGCGTCGGCGAGGTTGCGCAGCATGTCCTCGAGGATGGCCGGCGGACACTCGAAGCCGAACGCGGCCGGGTTCCCGGTGTTGAGCTTGAGGATGCGATGACCCGCAGCCTCCAGCCGCATCGCCTCTTCGAGCACCGGGCCCCGGATTTCGTAACAGACGTTGGCGAGCTTCGTGGACTGGATCACCTGCATGACGAGAGCTTACGGCGGGCCGCCGCAAGACGCCTCGTGTTTTGGGACACGTCGGGCGTACGGCGCGCTCGGGACGTACCCGCGGTCCGGTCCGCGGGCGCGCGTGCCCCCGCGCTGTGACCCACGTCGCTTCGGCCGTGTCGTGCTCCCTACAATCACGGCTCGTGAGTCCGAACGAGACGGGGGCAGAGCCCTCCAGACGACGCCACGCGTCCAAGCGCCGTGGCCCCGGCCCGCTGTGGATCATCGGGAGCGGCGCCGTCGTCGTGTGCGGCGTCCTCGCCGCCTTCGCCGCGCTCGACGGCGGGCCCGCGTCCGGAGGAGGCGGCCTGGGGCCTGACGAGAGCCGCCCCGGCATGCCCGCGCTGATCCAGCGCGACGCCGGGAGCTCCGGCGAGGACGACGACGGGAGCCCGGGCGCCGACCCGAGCGCCTCGGGCGGCTCCGCTTCCCCGTCCGCCACGGCCAGCGGCACCGCCGACCCGTCCGCGAGCCCGACGCCGTCCGGCGGCGCGTCGCGCCCCGCGCCCGCGGCCTCCGGGAGCGGGACGGCGTCCCCGTCCGGCCGCCCCGGCTACTCGGACCAGGCACCCGGCATCCAGAAGAAGCCCCGGTAGGGCGCCGGGCGGGGCACGGTAGGTTTGCCCCTCATGTGGGTTTTCAGCACCGCCGGATGCCGGTGGCTCGGCGCGGCCGGTTCGCTCGCCGTCACCGTCGGCGGCTGGGCCGCCGGGACGCTCCCCGTACGCGGCGGCGCGGGCCTGTGGCAGCCGCACGGCACCGGTGCGACGGTGGCGGGCTCCGTCCTCGCGTACCTCGGGCTGACCCTGCTGGTCGTGGCGTGGTGGCAGTACGGGCGGGTGCTCCGCGCCGGGCGCGCGGCTGCCGGGGGCGGCGCCGGGCCTGGGGCCGGGGCTCGGGCCGGGGTCGGGGCTGCTCGGGCCGGGGTCGGGCTCGGGGCCACGCTTTGCTGGTGGGTCGCGCCGCTCCTGCTCGCCCCACCGCTGTACAGCGCCGACGTCTACAGCTACATCGCCCAGGGCGCGATGGTCCTCGAAGGGCACGACGTGTACGCGGCCGGGCCCGCCGTCCTCGGCCCCGGCGAACTCGGGTACGACGCGGCGGCGAGCGTCGGCGGCCACTGGACCGACACGCCCGCGCCGTACGGGCCGGTCTTCCTCCTCGTCGCCCAGGCCGTCGTCGGGCTCACCGGTGGCGCCGTCGTCCCCGCCGTCCTCGGCATGCGACTCGTCGCGCTCCTCGCGCTCGCGCTGATCGTGTGGGCGGTGCGCGGGCTCGCGCCGGAGGGGCGGCGGGACGGGGCGGTGTGGCTCGCGGCGCTGAACCCGCTGCTCCTCGTCCATGTCGTGGGCGGCCTGCACAACGACGGCCTGATGGCCGGACTGCTGCTCGCGGGCGTCCTCCTCGCCGTGCGGCGAGGGCGGTGGGCGGTGGGCGGCGCGGTCATCGGGCTCGCGATGATGATCAAGTCGCCGGCGGCGCTGGGACTGCTGTTCGTCGGGATCGTGGTCGCCCGGCGGCGTGGCGGGGCGGCCGGCCTCGCGAAGGGACTGCTGCCGGGAGCGGTGGCCGTTGCCGTCGCGGCGGGGGCGAGCGTGGCGGCCGGCACCGGCTTCGGCTGGCTCCGCACCCAGAACGTGGCCGCCACCATCCACACGGCCCTGTCCGTCACCAGTGACCTCGGGCTCGGACTCGGGCTGCTGGTCGCGGACGATCCCGAGCCGGTCAAGGGCGTGGTGCAGAAGCTCGGGCTGCTGGCCGCCGGTGCGATCGTCGCGACGATCGCGTGGCGGGTCTGGAAGGAGCGCGTCGATCCGGTCCTGGGCCTCGGCCTCTCCCTGCTGGCGCTGGTGGCGCTCTCGCCGATGGTGCAGCCCTGGTACGTGCTGTGGGGCACGGTCGTGGTCGCGGCGGCGGGCGCGTGGGACGGACGCGGCGGCCGGCTGCTGGCCGTCCTGTGCGCGGCCCTCGCCTACGAGACGGCGCCGTCGGGTCACACACCGGCGTACGGCTTCGCCCTGGCGGGCGTCGTGCTGGCGGTGGGCCTCTGGTGGGCGCGTCGCGAGCCGTGGGGCGAGGCGGGCACCGTCGCGGTGCCGGGTCCGCGTCCGGTCCCGAGCGAGGCGGGGGCACGGCGGGATCAGGTCCGTTAGGCCCATGGGGTGACGGCCCCGCCGTCGGCGCCGCCGTAAGGGTGACGGGCGAGGCGCAGGGGCGCGCCCGCCAAGCGCGCCGTCCCGTGTGCCCACCCGTCCCGCCCCAGCGGGACGAATGCCCACACGGGGGGCACGGGGCAGCCGTCCGGTGAGGCGGGGCGCCGGCGGGACGGCGGGGTCACCGGCGGGAGGGTGCCGGCCTGCGTCGCGCGCCCGTACGAGGGCGCGCACGGGCTGCGGGCGGGGGCGTCAGCTCGGCGGCGTCCGGCGGATCGCTCTGCCCGCCAGCACGTCCGTGCGCTTGCCGTCCTCGATCACGAAGTGGCCGTTGATCAGGACGTGGGGGATGCCCGTGGGGAGGGTGCGGGGAGCCGCGTACGTGGAGCCGGCGGCGACCGTCGCGGGGTCGAAGAGGACCAGGTCGGCCACGTAGCCCTCCTTCACCAGGCCGCGGTCGGGGAGGCGGAGCCGCCTCGCGGGGCGGGAGGTGAGATGGGCGACGCAGTCTTCCAGGGGGAGGACGGACTCCTCACGCACGTAGCGGCCGAGGTACTCGGGGAACGTGCCGTACGCCCGCGGGTGCGGCTTCGCGCCCTGGAGGATGCCGTCCGAGCCGCCCGTGTGGACCCGGTGGCGCATGATCGCGCGGACGTTCTCCTCGTGGCCGACGTGCTGGAGGATCGTCGAGCCGAGGCGGTCCTCCACGAGGAGGCGGCGGGCCGTCGGCCAGTCGGGGACCCTGCGGCCCACCCAGGACGCGAGCTGCGGAGCCGTCACGCCCGCGATCTCGACCGTGTGCCACTCGACCGGGACCCCGTGGCAGCCGTCCGAGCCGAGTTCCTCCAGGTGGTGGCGGATCCGTTCCGCCGTCGCGTCGTCGCGGAGGCGGGCCAGGAGCGCCTCCGGACCGCCCTCGTGCGCCCAACCGGGCAGGAGCGCGGCGAGGGTGGTGGAGCCGGGGGTGTAGGGGTAGGTGTCCAGGGTGATGTCGGAGCCGGCCGCCAGGGCCGCGTCCAGGAGGGACAGGAGCTCCGGCGCGCGGCCCTCGTTCACGCCGAAGTTCAGGGTGGCGTGGGCGAGGTGGAGGGCGCAGCCCGCGTCGCGGGTGAGCCGCACCATCTCCTCGTACGCCTCCAGGGCCCCCGCCCCGTACGAGCGGTGGTGCGGGCAGTAGTAGCCGCCGTGGCGCGACACCACCCGGCACAGTTCGGTGAGCTCGGCCTCGGGGGCGTACATCCCGGGCGTGTAGGTGAGGCCGGAGGACATGCCGACCGCACCCTGCTCCAGGCCTTCGTCGACGAGCCGCCGCATGCGGTTCAGCTCGGCCTCCGTCGCCGGGCGGTCCTCCCAGCCCATCGCGTACATCCGGACCGTGCCCTGGGGGACGAGGTAGGCCGCGTTGACCGCGACGCCCCGGCCCCCGTGCGCGGTGTCCAGGCGGTCCAGGTACTCGCCCACCGTGCGCCAGTCGAAGTCGACGGTCGGATCCCCGGGCGCACCGCCGTTCCAGCCGGCGATCGCCGTCCGCACCGCGTCGAGCGTGCGGTCGTCGGCCGGCGCGTACGACAGGCCGTCCTGGCCGAGCACCTCGAGCGTCACGCCCTGCGCGGCCTTCGCGCTGTGGTCAGGGTCCCGGAGCAGCGCGAGGTCGCTGTGGGCGTGCATGTCGATGAAGCCGGGGGACAGCGCGAGGCCCTCGGCGTCGATGATCCGGCGGGCGGTCGGGCGCTGGCAGCCGGCCGCAGCGCCCTCCTTCACGATCGCGGCGATCCGGCCGCCGGCGAGGGCGACGTCGGCGCGGTAGGAGGGTTCGCCGGTGCCGTCGACGACCTCGGCGTCCCGGAAGACGAGATCCATCACCGGCTCCCCGCTAGAAGAACGTGCGGATGTAGTCGACGACCGTGCCGTCCGCCTCCACCAGCGGGATCAGCTGCCACTTGTCGAAGGACGTGCACGGGTGGGACAGGCCCATGCCGACCCAGTCGCCGACCTCCACGTCCGCGCCGGGCTCGGTGGCCAGCCAGGTGTGCTGGTCGGAGAGGGCGGTGACGGTGACGCCGTCGGCCGGGCGGATCTCGCCGGTGCGCCCGTCGCGGACGACCTGCGCCTCCGGCAGGTGGAGGTCGTGGGCGGCGTCGCGCTTGCCCGCGTTGGTGAAGGCCTGCTGGGGGGTGGGGCGGGAGACGACCTGGGACCAGAGCCGGAACGCGGGCTGCAGCGCGCCCTCGTCGGGGATCCGGTTGAAGGGGGTCCGCTCGCGGTACTGGCCGTCGTCGTGGGACACGTACGCGCCCGAGCGCAGCAGCTTCAGGACGGGCCGGGAGAAATCCGGGATCCCGGCGAAGACCTCGGCGACCGTGTCGAACCACTCGCTGCCGCCGGCGCTGACGACGATCTCCGGCAGGTCGGGCGCGAACCTGCCGGACTTGTCGAAGGCGGCCGCCAGCCTGACGAGCCGGTGCAGCCACTCGCGGACCCGGGCGGCGTCCGCCTGCGGCATCGTGGCCTCGTACCCCGCGACGCCCACGAGCCGGAGCCGGTCCGTGGCCGCGACCGCGTCGGCGACGGCCTCGGCCTCGGCCTCGGTCCGCACGCCGGTGCGCCCGGCCTCGGCCGCGCCGAGCTCGACGACCACGTCCACCGGGCGCCGGGCGTCCGCCGCGCGCAGGGCCTCGTCCATCAGCTCGACGCCGCGCACGGAGTCGACGTAGCAGACGCACCGGAAGTCCGGGTCGCTGTCGAGTTCGGCGGCGAGCCAGCGCAGCGCCACGGCGTCGACGAGCTCGTTGGCGAGGAAGATCCGGTCGATGCCGTGGGCGCGGTAGACCCGGGCCTGGTGCGGTACGGCGGCGGTGATGCCCCAGGCACCGTGTTCGAGCTGGCGGTCGAAGAGCTGCGGGGCCATGGAGGTCTTGCCGTGCGGCGCGAAGGCGAGGCCGTGGCGCTCGGCGTAGGCCTCCAGGAGGCGCAGGTTGTGCTCGACGGACTCGGCGGAGAGGGCGAGGACGGGCGTGGTGAAGCCGCCGGTGAAGAGGTTGCGGCGCTGGGCGGCCAGCTCGCGGACGGTGAGGCCCTCGGCGTCCGGCGGCAGGCCCTTGAAGCGGTGGTCGACGCGCTCGTCCGACAGCTCGGTCCGCGGCTCGGTCGGCATGGAACCCTCCTCCAAGGTGTTGCAGCACATGCAACGCCCATTGCGTATGTCGCTCGTCGCTGTCTAACATCCGGGCCGAGGCCGGGTCAATGGACCCGGCGCCCGAGGGACCCGCAGGAGCGTGACCGTGGCCGAGACCGTGCCCCCGGCCGGGCCGTCCCCCGACGTGGTCTGCGTGGGCGAGTCCATGGTGGCCTTCCTGCCCTCCCGGCCGGGCCGCCTCGCCGACGTCCCCGCCTTCACCCGCGCCGTCGGCGGCGCCGAGTCCAACGTCGCCTGCGCGCTCGCCGCCGCCGGACACCGCGTCCGCTGGGTCGGCCGGGTCGGCGCCGACGGCTTCGGCGACCACCTGCTCGCCGCCATCGCAGCGTACGGAGTCGACACCGGCGCCGTCCGCCGCGACCCGCACCGGCCCACCGGCGTCTACTTCCGCACCGACGCCGACCGGGCCACCGACGCCCACGAGGCCGTCTACCACCGGGCCGGCTCCGCCGCCTCCGCGATGTCGCCCGACACCGTGCCGTACGACTCCGTCACCGACGGCCGGATCCTCCATCTCACCGGCATCACCGCCGCGCTCTCCGGCGACTGCCGGGCGCTGCTGTACGAACTGACCGCGCCCCGCCCCGGCCGCCCCCTGGTCTCCTTCGACGTCAACCACCGGCCCGGCCTGTGGCGCGACGGAGCCGCCGCCCCCGAGGTCCTCCTCGACCTCGCCAACCGCGCCGACCTCGTCTTCGTCGGAGCCGACGAGGCCACGGCGCTGTGGGGCGTGAAGGGCATCCGGGCCGTCGGCGACCTCGTCGACCGGCCCGGGACGCTCGTCGTCAAGCTCGGCAGGGGCGGCGCCCACGTCACCGACCGCCGCCCCGAGGCCTGCGCGGGCATGGAGGACGCCGACGCCGTGGGCCACCTGGAGCGCCCGCCCCGCGTCGACGTCGTCTCGACCGTCGGCGCCGGCGACGCCTTCGCCGCCGGATTCCTCTCCGCGACCCTCCGCGGTCTCGACACGCGCGCACGGCTCCGCCACGGCCACCTCATGGCCGCCGCCGCCCTCACCGCCCCCGGCGACCTCGCCCGCCCGCCCCGGCGCGCCCACGCCGACCGGCTGGCCCGGCTCGACGACCGGGCCTGGGAGAGACTGCACCTCGGCCCCGGCTGGACGGGGGAGGACCAGGAGGTACGCACGCCATGAGCCAGACCGTCGACCGCGCCCTCAGCATCCTGCCGTTGCTCGCGCAGGGCCCCGCCGACCTCGGTCAGGTCGCCGAACGGCTCGGCGTCCACAAGTCCACCGCCCTGCGCCTGCTGCGCACCCTCCACGAGCACGGCCTCGTCTACCGCCAGCAGGACCAGCGCTACCGCCTCGGCGCCCGCCTCTTCGCCCTCGCCCAGGAAGCCGTCGAGAACCTCGACGTCCGCGAGATCGCCCACCCCCACCTCGCCGCCCTCAACGAGCGGACCGGCCACACCGTCCACCTCGCCGTCCACGAGGAGGGCGAGGTCCTCTACATCGACAAGGTGGAGAGCCGATACCCGGTCCGCATGTACTCCCGGATCGGCAAGCCCGTCGCCATCACCGTCGCCGCCGTCGCCAAGCTGCTCCTCGCCGACCTGCCCGAGGCCGAGCGCCGCGCCCTCGCCGCCAGGCTCGACTACCCGATGTACACGCCCCGTTCGACCCCGAACGCCGCCGCCTTCCTCGAGGAGCTGGCGACCGTACGCGAACAGGGCTGGGCCAGCGACCTCGGCGGCCACGAGGAGTCCATCAACTGCGTCGCCGCGCCCGTCCGCGGCGCGGACGGCCGGGTCGTCGCCGCCATGTCGGTCTCGGCGCCCAACGTCGTCGTCACCGCCGACGAACTCCTCGCGCTGCTCCCGCTGGTGCGCCGCACCGCCGACGACATCAGCCGTGAATACTCCGGAACGACCAGGACCGACCCCGAGGACAAGGACCGCGCATGACCGAGAAGACCGCCCTCACGCCGCCGACCCACACCGCCCCGCCCGCGAGGTTCTCCCACGGCGTCAGGAAGGGCAACATCCTCCAGGTCGCCGGTCAGGTCGGCTTCCTGCCGGCCGTCGAGGGCCGGCCCCCGACCCCGGCCGGCCCCACCCTGCGCGAGCAGACCCTCCAGACCCTCGCCAACGTCAAGGCGATCCTGGAGGAGGGCGGCGCGACCTGGGACGACGTGATGATGATCCGCGTCTATCTGACGGACGTCGACCACTTCGCCGAGATGAACGAGATCTACAACGCGTACTTCGACGAGCAGGAGCTCAAGGCCCCGGCCTCGGCGCGTACGACGGTCTACGTCGGCCTGCCCGCGGGGCTGCTGGTCGAGATCGACGCCCTGGCCGTACTCGGCTGACCGGGGCGGCTCGAACGCTCACAGGATCATCGGCCATACTTCCGCCGTGGAGCAGCGCACAGGACCCAGCATTCAGACGGTGCACGGCGCCGCGGCGGACCCGGCGTTCGTCCCGGGCATCACGGGAGTCACGGGCCTTGGCCCGGTGCCCCCGGTGGTGCCGGAGGAGCCGGCGGACGCCGAACCCCGGGACGCCGTCCCGGTGGACGCGGCGGGCGAGGCCGAAGTGGCCGGGGCGGAAGGCGAGTCGGAGGCGGACGCGCCCGAGGCCGATGCCGACGCCGCGCCCGAGGCCCAGGCGCCCGACGCCGATGCCGCGCCCGATCCCGACGGGCCCGTCTTCGAGGCCGCCGACCGGCGTTCCCGGATCGTCGCCGACGCCCAGGGCGTTCGTCTCGGCCTCGACGAGGAGAGCTGCGAGTTCCGCTGGGACGAGATCGGCGCGGTCGAGACCGCGACGGCCCGCTTCGGCAAGCGGTTCAGGGTGGTCGTGCACACCCCTGACCGGCGCTGGTACCCGATCGAGATCGACGCGCCGGCCAAGGCGCGCGTCCAGGAGTGGGAGTCACTCCTGGACGCGGTGCTGGACGCGTACTTCGACGAGGGCGGGAGCGAGCCCGCCTAGCAGTACTGCGCGGCCTTGCCGATCGAGCGGTACATGCAGTCGGCGTTCTCCATGAGCTGGAGGACGGCGTCCCGGTTGCGGGAGGTCTCGCGCTCGATCACCTCGTCGGGCGGGTAGAAGCCGCCGTTCCAGGACGAGGTCGGGTACATCTCGAAGGTGTACGCGAAGATCTTGTGTGCGCCCCAGAGGTAGTCGTCGATGGACCCGTCGGTGATGTACAGGTCGCTGGACTGCTCGGGGGTGTAGCCGTTGCTCGACGCCATCTTCTGGCCGACCGTGGCGAAGGCGTCACGGTCGTCCTGCGTCATGCCGGTCGTGGTGTCGGCGTTGGTGTAGCCGAAGGGCCACAGGACCAGCTCGCTGTAGGTGTGGAAGTCGATGCCGGCCGTGATCTGCTGCTTGCCGCCGACCACGCGCGAGCGGACGAAGTCGGAGACGACCTTCACCTCGGGCGCGGACTCGGGGGCGGTGCCGCGGTAGGTCTCGGAGCTCTTGGAGCCGGAGGAGCCGCCGCAGCAGCCCCACTTGTAGTCCCAGTTGCGGTTCATGTCCGTACCGACGTACGTGGAACCGGAGTTGGGCTGGCGGTTCTTGCGCCAGCTGCGGTAGGAGCCGCTCGCGATGTCGTACTCGCCGCCGTCCGGGTTCAGGTCGGGCACGATCCAGATCTCGCGGCTGTTCACCATGTTGGTGACGCGGCTGTCCGTGCCGTACCCGGCGCCGAGTTCGCGCAGCAGGTAGAGCGCCATCTCGACGGTGAGGTGCTCGCGGGCGTGCTGGTGGTGGGTGAAGAGGATCTCGGGCTCGGCCTCGTCGGTGCCGACGTTGTCGCTGATCTTGATGGCGACGATGTCGCGGCCCTGGTAGCTCTTGCCGATCACCCGCTTGCTCATGATGGACGGGTAGGCGGCGAGCCGCGTGTTGATCTCGGCGTTCATCTCCGCGTAGTTGTGGTACTTGGAGTCGGCGGAGGGGAAGTCGAGCGGTCCCACGGCCGAGGCGGCGGCCTTGCCCCGCTCGGGAGGGGCGGGCAGGGCGACCGGCCGGTAGCCGAGGCTCTTGAGGTGGGCCAGCTGGCGGGCGTCGGCGCTGACGACGACCGAGCGGGCGTCGACCTCGTCGATGGAGACGCCGGTGGCGGTGAGGGCGGAGCGTTCGGCGGCGGTGGCGGGTCCGGCGATCTCGTACTGCCGGATCACCTCCTCGCCGTCCCTGGCGGCGGCGGTCGGCGCCGGGTCGGCCCCGGCGGGAGTCGTGAGCGCGGAGACGGGCGCCGCGAGGGCGAGCGCCAGGAGGGCCGCCAGGGCGGCGGACCTCCGTCCGCGGGTACGAAGTCGCATGCTGTCTCCTGGGTGGGGAGTGTGGGGAGTGCGACAGACGGTCGTTCGTCGGAAATCGGACGTCGTACGGTGCTGACATGGTGAGGGTGTGACATGAACGGGTCAAGCAGTCAAGTTCGGCCACATTCTCCCGCTCCCGGCCGCCGGAAACGGCGCAGCGCCGCCGGGTGAGCGGCGGCGCTGCGAGGGGATTCCTCCGAAGGGCGTAGGGACGCCGGGCTCACGCGAGCGCTTACGGCAGGCCGTGGACGTGCGGGCCGACCGCGTTCGACCAGGCGTTGCCCGCCGTCGCGTCCCAGTTGGTGGACCAGGTCATCGCGCCGCGGATGTCCGGGTACGTCCGCGACGGCTTGAACGTGCCGCAGCCGGTGCCCTTGGCGAGGCAGTCGAGCGCGTTCTTCACGACCTGCGGGTCGACGTAGCCGCTGCCCGCGCCCCGCGTCGAGGCGGGCACGCCGAGGCCGACCTGCGAGGCGTCGAGGCCGCCCTGGAGCTGGATGCAGGCGAGCGCGGTGAGGAAGTCCACCGAGCCCTGGCTGTACACCTTGCCGTCGCAGCCGAGCATCGAACCGCTGTTGTAGTACTGCATGTTGACCACCGTGAGGATGTCCTTCACGGCGAGCGCGGTCTTGAAGTACTCGGTGCCGGTGTTCTGCATGTCGATGGTCTGCGGGGCCATCGTCAGGACCAGCGACGAACCGGCCTTGGCGGACAGCTGACGCAGCGCCTTGGTCAGGTACGTCGCGTTGATGCCGTGCTCCAGGTCGATGTCGACGCCGTTGAAGCCGTACTCCCGCATCAGGGCGTACGCGCTGTCGGCGAAGGCGGTCGCGGAGGCGTCGCTGTTGACGGTGACGTTGCCCTTCTCGCCGCCGACCGAGATGATCACGGACTTCCCGGCCGCCTTCTTGGCGGCGATGTCGGCCTTGAAGTCGGCGACGGAGGCGTAGCCGACGGCCGGGTCGAGGTTGAACGTGATCTGCCCGGGCGTGGCCGTCGAGTCCGCGAAGGAGACGGCGATGATGTCGTACTGCGACGGGACGTCGCGCAGCTTCTGCACCGTGGCGCCGTTGTCGAAGTTCTGCCAGTAGCCGGTCAGCGCGTGCTTCGGCACGGCCGGGCCGGGGCCGGGGTCGGTGACCTTCGCGGTGCGCGCGGTGACGGCGGCCGACTTCGCCGACTCGCCCGCGGCGTTGGCGGCCGAGACCTGGAACTGGTACGCGGTGTCGGCGGCCAGGCCGGTGACGGTGGCCGAGGTGGTGTTCACGGTCGTCGCGAGGGCGCCGTTCTTGTAGACCTTGTAGCCCGTCGCGCCGGAGACCGCGCCCCAGGTGAGCGAGACGGAGCTGCTGGTGACGGTGCCGGCGGCGAGGCCCGCCGGGGTGGCCGGGACGGTCGGCTCCGGGTCGGTGCCACCGCCGCCGTCGGGGCCGAAGACGCTCACGTCGTCGACGGAGTAGGCGGCCGTGCCGTACCAGCCGTGCGTGTAGATCTGTACCGAGGTGGTGTTGGCCCCGGTGGTGAAGGTGGTCGTCAGCTGCTTCCAGCTCGTGGAGTCCGGCGTCCAGGTGGAGACGTCGGTGGTGCCGGTGCCGCTCGCGCCGAGGTACGCGTAACCGCCCTGGACCCACGCGCTGAGGGTGTACGTGGAGCTCGGCTTCACGGTCACCGTCTGGGTGCACCGGGCGTTGTCGAGGCCGGCGGGGGTGGCGCGCAGGGCGCCCGCTCCGGTGCGTACCGGCGAGGAGACGACGGCGCCGCTGCCCGCCGAACAGGACCAGTTGGCAAGGCCGTTCTCGAAGCCCGCGTTCCTGGCGACGTTGACGTCCGCGGCCTGGGCGGTGCCGGCGCCGCCGACGAGGACGAGGCCGGCGCTCAGGGCCAGGCCCAGCGCGGCTCTGGTGGTGCGGTCCACTTGCTGCCTCCGGGGGTGGGGGATGGGAGGGGGAGGGGCGGGGAGGTGCTGAGCGGTGGCCACCGTCGGCAGACAAGTTGGTCCAGACCAATTGGGTTGTCAAGGCCTCTGGAAGGAAGCGCAGTTCAGAGCCGTCCGCGACGACCGAGAAAGTGACGGAGCTTGAAGGATTGTCTGTTCACCACCCCGGCCGACGTGGATAAAGTGCAGGGCGGCGGTAACGCTGCGAACGCAGCAAGTGATCAACGAGTGGTCAGTGAGGGATCGGGGGAGCCCGAGTGCCGACAGCGATTGCGGTCACCAGCGCCGACCTGGTGCTGCCACCGACCGACCCGCAGACACCTCCCGCCGCCGTCCTGCCCGACCCCGGGATCCGGCCGCTCGACGCCTCGCTCGCCGACGTCCAGCTCCTGCTCGACCGGTACGGTCATCTGATCGTCGTCTGCCCGGGACACGTGCCGCCCGCGACCGCCCGACGGCTCCACTCGGTACGGTCCCTGCTCGAATCCGACCGGATCGCGATCGTCAGGACCGCACTGCCGCCGCTCGGCGCCGCCGTACTCGTCCGCCAGCTCCGCCAGCTGTCCGCCTGCGACTTCAGCCCCGGCGTCCTCGCCTCCGCCGCCCGGCTGCTCGCCCACTACGTGTACGCCGGTGCCGTCCTCGGCTCCGTGGCCCGGCTCGACCACGTACCCGTCGGACTCACCTCCCACGTCAAGGGCTGGCTCCCCGGCGCCCAGTTCGCCGTGCTCGCGGGACCCGCGCCCCAGCTCGTACGGCTCGGGTCCGGCGGCTCCGAGGAACTGGCCGGGCCCGAGTTCACCACCGACCTCGTCCTCGCCCGCGGCCAGCTCCAGACCGAGTGGCCGACGACCGCCCTCGCCCCCCGCTGGCGGGTCCGCGCCGTCCAGGAGGCCACCCTGCCCGAGTCGTCGCCCGGCTGGTGGGGCACGGGCAAGCTCGTGGAGTTCGCCGCGTACCTGCCCGACCTGCCCGTCCTCTACCAACTCGTCGCCTCCGTACGGCGCGAGACCTGCCACTGGTGCCGCATGGAGCTCATCGGCGACCGCTGCGGCTTCTGCGGGGCGCCCCTGGCCGGTGCCGCGCCCGCCGAACCGGCCGCGTCAGCGACCGGCTGACCCGCGCTCCGCTCCCGCCCCGTCCGCCGCCCCACCCGTCCACGATCGAGGTAGTACGGCCCATGAACTCCCGTCAGCGCCGCGGCGTGATCCTCCTGCTGCTGTCCGTCCTGTGCGCGCTCGGCGCGTTCGCCGGCGTCCTCTCGGTGATCAGCGACGTGAACTCCAAGGTCGGACCCGAGGTGACCGCGTACCGGATCAAGGACGACATCGCGCCCTACACGCCGCTCGGGCCCGGCGACTTCGAGAAGGTCAGCATGCCCGAGCGCTGGCTCCCCGCCACCGCCGTCACCGACCTCGCCCGCACCCGCGGCAAGATCGCCGTCACCACCCTCAAGGCCGGCTCCCTGCTGCAGAGCGACATGATCGTCGACCGGCCCGCGCTCGAACCCGGCCAGCAGGAGATCGCCATCATGATCGACGCCGCCACCGGCGTCGCCGGCAAGATCACGCCCGGCTCCGCGGTCAACATCTACGCCACCTTCGCCGGCGAACGCGGCGGCCGAGCCGACCAGTCGAAGCTGATCGTCGCCGGCGCCCGCGTCCTCGCCATCGGCAAGCTGACGCCCGTCGAGGACACCGACGACCGTGGCGGCCGCGCCACCGCCGCCGTCCCCGTCACCTTCGCCCTCTCCACCGCCGACACCCAGCGCGTCGCCTACGCCGAGTCCTTCGCCGAGCACGTCCGCCTCGCCCTCGTCGCCCCCGGCACCACCACCGCGCCCGACCCGCGCGACCGCACCTACACGCTCGACAAGGACAAGTGAGGCCGAATGACCACGAGGATCCTGCCGGCGGTCGGCGACCCGGACGCGGCCCGCGCCGTCACCACCCTCATCGGCCAGCTCCCCGACGCCGAACCCGCCGGGCCCGTCGCCGACTCCACCCAGCTCCTCGACACCCTCGCCCGGCTCGCCGCCGAGTCCCTCGACGAGCTCCCCGAGGTCGTCCTCGTCCACGAACGCATCGGCCCCGTCCCGGCGCTCGAACTCGTCCGCGAGGTCGCCCTCCGCTTCCCCGCCGTCGGCGTCGTCCTCATCACCGCGGACGCCAGCCCCGTCCTGTTCTCCGCCGCCATGGACTCCGGTGCCCGCGGCCTCGTCACCCTCCCGCTCGGCTACGAGGAGCTGGCCAGCCGCGTCCAGGCCGCCGCCCAGTGGTCCGCGGGCGTCCGCCGCCACCTCGGCGCCGGGGCCGACACGCCCACCGGGCCCGGCGGCACCGTCGTCACCGTCAGCGGCGCCAAGGGCGGCGTCGGCACCACCGTCACCGCCGTCCACCTCGCCCTCGCCGCCCGCGCCTCGGGACACACCGTCGCCCTCGTCGACATGGACCTCCAGGGCGGCGACATCGCCTCGTACCTCGACGTGCAGTTCCGGCGCTCGCTCGCCGACCTCGCCACCATCAACGACATCACGCCCCGCGTGCTCCAGGACGCCGTCTACGTCCACGAGACCGGCCTGTCCCTGCTCCTCGCCCCCGGCGAGGGCGAGCGCGGCGAGGACGTCACCGACCGTGCCGCCCGCCAGATCATCAGCGCCCTGCGCAGCCGCCACGAGGTCGTCGTCGTCGACTGCGGCACCCACCTCGACGCGGCCGGCGCGGCGGCCGTGGAGACCGCCGACACGGCCCTGCTCGTCACCACGCCGGACGTCGTCGCGGTACGGGCCGCCAAGCGCGTCGTACGGATGTGGGACCGGCTCCAGATCCGCAAGCCCGAGGAGAGCACCGTCCTGGTCAACCGCCACCAGCGCGCCACCGAGATCCAGCCCGCCCTCGTCCAGAAGATCACCGGCACGCGGATGGCGGGCGTCGCGGTCCCCGCGAACTTCAAGGAGCTCGCGGCCGTGGTCGACGCGGGCCGGCTGCACGACCTGGACGCACGGTCGTCGGTCAAGCAGGCGCTGTGGTCGCTGGCGGGCGAGCTGGGCCTGGTGAAGGCGCCGTCGGGCACGCCGGCCTCGGGCAAGGAGCTCGTACGCGGCGGGGACCGGGGCGCGCTCGGGCTGCGGCGGCGCGGGGGAGGGCGATAGCGGTGCGTGCGTCGCCGTGGAGGGGCGAGCGGGAGCGGGAGGAGCGGCATCCGGGCGAGCGGGGGCCGGGCGAGCGTGGGCCGGCCGAGCGGGGGCCGGGAGAGCGCGGGTCCGCCGAGCGGGGGCCGGGCGAGCGAGCCGGCGACAGCGGGCAGGTGGCCGTCGAGTTCGTCGGCATGCTGCCGCTGATCCTGCTCACGCTGGTGCTGCTGTGGCAGTGCGTCCTGATCGGCTACACGTACACGCTGGCGGGGAACGCTGCGGACCAGGCGGCGCGGGCGGGAGCGGTGGGCGACGACTGCGCGGCCGCCGGGAAGCGGCACCTGGAGGGCGCGTGGGCCTCGAACGCCGACGCGGGATGCGACCGGGGCGCGGACGGACTGGTGCGGGCGAGGGTGACCCTGCGCGTGCCCGTGCTGTTCCCCGGCGCGGTCAGCTTCCCGTGGCAGGTGGACGGCGAGGCCGCGGCGGTGTGGGAAGGGGACGAGCGATGAGAAGCCTCCTGCGCAGGGGCACGGGCCCGGGCCGGGACCGGGGCCAGGTGGCCGTCGAGTACCTGGGCTTCCTGCCGCTGCTCCTGCTGATCGGCCTCGTCGGCGTCCAGCTCGGCATCGTCGCGTACGCGGCCCAGCAGGCCGGCACGGCGGCCCGGGCCGCGGCGCGGGCGGCGAGCGTGGACGACGAGGACTCCGTACCGGACCCGGAGACGGCGGGGAAGGCGGCGATGAGCGACTGGATCGCACGCCGGAGCGACGTCGACGAGGCCGGCGGAGTCGCCACCGTCACCGTCGAGATCCCCTCCCTCATCCCCTTCTGGGACTTCGAGGACATCCGGAAGACCGCCACCATGCCCGTGCCCGAGGAGGACCAGCCATGAGCCTGCGGGCCCGCATCCACACTCCCGAGGAGAACCGGGCGGGCGGCGCCGGACGGGAGGACGGCCACCTCGTCGCCGCGTTCCGCGCCAAGCTCCTGGAGGAGATCGACCTCACCGAGATGTCCGCGCTCGCCGCCGCCGAGCGCCGGGCCCGCCTCGAACGCGTCCTCGGCCACATCATCAGCCGCGAGGGCCCCGTCCTCTCCACGGCCGAACGCGCCCAGCTGATCCGCCGCGTCGTCGACGAGGCACTCGGACTCGGCGTCCTCGAACCGCTCCTCGAAGACGCCTCCATCACCGAGATCATGGTCAACGGCCCCGACCAGATCTACGTCGAGCGGGCCGGGCGCGTGGAACTGCTGCCGCTGCGGTTCGCCTCCCACGAGCAGCTCATGCAGACCATCGAGCGGATCGTGTCGACCGTCAACCGCCGCGTGGACGAGTCGAACCCGATGGTCGACGCGCGCCTGCCGTCCGGCGAGCGCGTCAACGTCATCATCCCGCCGCTCTCCCTCACCGGCGCCACGCTCACCATCCGCCGCTTCCCCCGCGCGTACACCCTGCACGAGATGATCGGCCTCGGCTCCCTCGACGAGCAGATGCTGCTCCTGCTGTCCGGACTCGTCCAGGCCAAGTTCAACGTCATCGTGTCCGGCGCCACCGGCACCGGGAAGACCACCCTGCTCAACGCCCTGTCCGGGCTCATCCCCGACGGCGAGCGGGTCATCACCATCGAGGACTCCGCCGAACTCCAGCTCCAGCAGTCCCACGTCATCCGCCTCGAAGCCCGCCCGCCGAACATCGAGGGCCGCGGCCAGGTCACCATCCGCGACCTCGTCCGCAACTCGCTGCGCATGCGCCCCGACCGCATCGTGGTCGGCGAGGTCCGCGGCGGCGAGACCCTCGACATGCTCCAGGCCATGTCCACCGGCCACGACGGCTCGCTCGCCACCGTCCACGCCAACTCGGCCGAGGACGCCCTCATGCGCCTGCAGACCCTCGCCTCCATGTCGGAGGTCAAGGTCCCCTTCGAGGCGCTGCGCGACCAGATCAACAGCGCCGTCGACGTCCTCGTCCAGCTCACCCGCCACCCCGACGGCACCCGTCGCGTCACCGAGATCGCGATCCTCGCCTCCAACGGCCGCGAGAGCTACCTCCTCGCCACCGTCTGCCGCTTCGACGCGCGGCCCGTCTCCGCCGACGGCCGCGTGCACGGCGAGTTCTCGTACCACCCGCTGCCGCGCCGCGTCGCCGAACGGCTCTACATGGCGGGCCAGCCCATCCCACAGGCCTTCGGCGTGGCCGCGACCGACGCACAACTCGCCACGCGGGAAGCGAAATAGGGGGAGACCGACCGTGAACCCGACCCTGCTGACCCTGGGGGCCGCACTCGTCTGCTGCGTCCTCGCGGTGGCCGGCGTCCAGCTGTACGCGAGCGGCGCCGCCCAGCGGACCGCGCTGATCGCCCGCCTCTCGCAGACCGCGGGCGAGGCGGCCGAGGGCACCGGCCGGCGCAGGCGGCCCTTCCGGGGCATCGACCGGCGGGTACGGCGCACCCGCCTCGGCCGCAGGCTGGAACTCCGCATCTCCGCCACCGGACTCGACATCACCCCCGGCGAGTTCGTCGTCTCCATGACGCTCACCGTCGCCGTCCTGTGGGCCGCGGGACACGCCTTCCTGTCGCCCTTCTTCGGGCCGATCAGCGGCTTCCTCGGCGTCTGGATCGCGATGGGCTTCCTCAACTGGCAGCGGCAGAAACGCATCGAGAAGTTCATCAACCAGCTCCCCGAACTGTCCCGCATCCTCGCCAACGCCACCCAGGCCGGACTCGCCCTGCGCATGGCGCTCTCGATCGCCGCCGACGAACTGGAGGCGCCCGCCGGCGACGAGCTGGAGAAGGTCGCCCAGCAGCTCGCCGTCGGCACCTCCGTCGACGACGCCCTCGGCGAACTCGCCGAACGCCTCCCGTCCCGCGAACTCGTCGTCCTCGTCACGACCCTGGTCCTCGCCAACCGGGCCGGCGGCACCGTCGTCTCCTCCCTGCGCAACCTCACCGAGACCCTGGAGGAACGCAAGGAGACGAGGCGCGAGGTCCGTACCCAACTGTCGCAGGTGAGCATGACGGCGTACGCCGTCCCGGTCATCGGCGTCGGCTCGCTGCTGCTCATCGACAACATGCAGCCGGGCGCGCTGGACCGGATGACGGGCTCGGGGCTCGGACAGTTCGCCGTCGTCGCGGCCTTCGCGCTGTACGTCGTCGGCTTCGTCGTCATCCGTCGCCTCGCGAAGATCGACGTGTAGGGGCGGCGACGACCATGGACCTCCTCCTCGCGCTGCTCGCCGGCCTCTCCGTGGCCGGCGCCGCCTACGGCATCCGCCTCTACCGCGCCGACGCCAAGCTGCCCACCGACCTCCAGCTCGCCCTCGAGGTCGGCGCCACCCGCACCGGCGCCGTCGACTCCGCCGTCGACCGGCTCGGCATGCGCTGGTCCCCGGCCGTGCTCCGGCTCATGGGCCCCAAGCGCGTCAACTCCGTGCGCCGCCGCATCGACCTCGCCGGCAACCCCGGCGGCCTCACGATCGACCGCTACGGCGCCCGGCGCGCCGTCTACGGCTTCCTGGGCGGCCTCGGCGGACTGCTGATGCTCGGCAGGGGCTCCGTCCTGGTCGCGCTGCTCCTCTTCGCCTTCGGCGCGTTCTGGACGGAGGTCGGCATCTGGTCCGCCGTCCGCATCCGCAAGGACCAGATCGAGCGCACCCTGCCCGACTTCCTCGACGTCCTCGCCGTCGTCGTCTCCGCCGGACTCGGCTTCCGGCAGGCCCTGGAGCGCGTGGCCGACAAGTACGAAGGGCCGTGGGCGGACGAACTGCGCATCACGCTACGGCAGATGGACATGGGCGTCAGCCGGCGCGAGGCCTTCGACGAACTGCGCCGCCGCAACGACTCCGAGCAGGTCGCCCAGTTCGTCACGGCCCTCCAGCAGGGCGAGGAGCTCGGCGCCCCGATCGTCGACACCCTGATCCAGATCGCCAACGACATGCGCCGCACCGACGCCCAGAACGCCCGCCGCAAGGCCGCGAAGGCCGTCCCCAAGGCCACGATGGTCATCACCACCCTCATGGTCCCCGCCACGATGATCCTGCTCGGCGCCGGCCTGTTCCTCGGCACGGGCACGGACCTCGGCTCGGTCACGGGCGAGTGAGGAGGTGCGGGATGCGGTATTCAATGCGTGCGACTGCACATGCTGGCGCCCCGGCAACTGTCGCCCATACACTGCCCCTAGGGAATTCAGCTTCGCGAATGCAATCGAACGGGTGTCGTTCCGGATCGAGCGTGAGGGAGGCGAGACCGTCTCATGAGCCCGACTACACACGGTGATTGGTTCTACGGGCCCTGTGAACAGCACACCCAAACGGCGTACTCTGCCCCCGTCGCCGGACACGGAGGGGAACACCATGAACGACGCGATGCTGAAGGCCCTGACCAAGGCCCAGGCGCACGCGAGTACTTGGTCCGCCAAGGGCGCCGCCCGCGCCCGCTCCCGCGCCGCACGCCGCGGCGACCGGGGGCAGACGGCGGTGGAGTACCTGGGCATCATCGTGGTGGTGGTGGCGATCGTGGTCGCGATCTCGGGGACGAGCATCGGTCAGGACATCAAGGACG
This sequence comes from Streptomyces sp. NPDC127114, assembly GCF_042677525.1. Lineage (NCBI taxonomy): Bacteria > Bacillati > Actinomycetota > Actinomycetes > Kitasatosporales > Streptomycetaceae > Streptomyces > Streptomyces sp. NPDC127114. The sequence continues at coordinate 99,355 of NZ_JBHXTJ010000019.1, read as the reverse complement.
CCATCTCGCGCAAGATCACCAGCCTGACCGGCGGTGGGGGCGGTGGCGCGGCGCACTGACGGGACGCCGGCGGAACGACGCAGGGCAGGCGTTTCCCGTCTACATCACGGTGATGGCAGGGCTGCTCTTCCTCGCCTTCGTCTACTTCGCCGTGGCGCAGGCGGCCGTCACCCGCAGCGGCGGACAGACGGCAGCGGACGCCGCCGCGCTCGCCGCGGCACAGGACGCGCGTGAGCAGCTGCGTGACGGCTGGCGCGAGGTGATCCTCGACCCGGAGGCGTGGGACGACTACCTGCGAGGACGGCTGTACGTCCTCGATTCCGCGTGCGACCGGGCCGCGAGGTTCGCGGCCGACAACGGAGCCGCGCTGGCCGAAGGCGACTGCACGGACCGGCCGTCGGGCGGGGACGTGGAATTCCGGGTCCGGGTCAGCACCCTCGGCACCGTGGGCAGCTCGCTCGTACCAGGCACGGAGGACCAGCATGCCGAGGCCACGGCCACGGCCGTCCTGGAACCCCGCTGCCACTTCGAGGCACCCGAGCCGACGCCGGCCCCGCCCACGCCGAGCCAGCCGACTCCTACGGGCTCGGCCACACCTGAGCCGACTCCCACGCCGAGCCCCGAACCGGAGCCGATCACCGGTCTCGTCTGCGGCGACCTCGAGTGGACGATCGACCCCGAAGACCCACAACTGCCGGATGCCGAAGACCTCTTCACCGTTCGACTGACTGACTGACTGAACGACGAGCGAAGGACCTTGGACCATGAATGTTCAGTACGCGAGGAAGGCCCGCAGGGGGGCGGCCGTGGCCCTGGCGGCTGGACTGGCGCTCGTCGTGACCGGGTGCGGCAGCGAGGAGGAGCCCAAGAAGGGACCGGTGGCGGCAACCTCCGCGACTCCGAAAACGGCCGGCCAGGATGCCAAGCCGTCCCCCCCGGCCGATCCCACCGAAGTCCTCGCTGTCCTGAAGGGTCAAGAGGGCCTGGAACTGACGGTGAACGCGGCCACGCGCGACGCCGGTGGCTTCCTGACGGTCAGCGGCCAGCTCAAGAACACCTCGGATGCCGCCGCCCTGATCTCCTCCCACCTCAGCGGAGACGAGACGGAGATCATCAAGCACGGCAATTCACTCGGGGGCGCCACCCTCCTCGACTCCGTCGGCAAGAAGCGCTACTACGTCCTCCGCGACACCGAAGGGCGACCGCTCACCACCACGAGGCTCTCCAGCCTCGAGCCGGGTGCGACGACCAACGTCTTCATGCAGTTCCCGGCCCCGCCCGCCACCACGGCCGAAGTCTCGCTCCAGCTCCCCACCTTCACCCCCGCCACCATCAAACTCTCCTGAGGCGCAGTCATGACGACGACCACACCGCGCCGCCTCGCCGCCCTCTCGGTCACCGTGCTCCTCCTCGCCGGCGGCGTCGGCGGCACCGCCCGTGCCGACGATCCGCCCGGGTCCACGTCCAACGGCGGGCCGCCGCCCGTCATCGACGCGAACTCGCCCGCGCTGATGCTGCCCGACGGTGCCACCCTCGCGCCCGCGAAGGTCCTCGACATCAAGCAGATCGTGGAGGAGGAAGGCGGCGAGCAGCGGCGCGAGGACACCAACGTGGACGTGACCTTCGCCCTCCAGGCAGAGGTCCTCTTCCCCAAGGACAGCGCCAGGCTCAGCCCCGCCGCCACCGCCCGCATCGCCGCCATCGCCGCGGAGATCAACAAGCAGGCCTCGCGGCGCGTCCGCGTCTTCGGGTTCACCGACGACCTCGGCACGTACGAGCACGGTCTGAAGCTCTCCAAGGAGCGCGCCGACGCCGTCCAGCAGGAGCTCGCCAAGAACCTCGACCCGGGCACGACCTTCGACATCCGTGGATACAGCGAGGACTATCCCATCGCCGACAACTCCACCGAGGAAGGGCGGAAGAAGAACCGACGGGTCGAGGTGTCCTTCCCGCGCACCTCCGGCGGGTAGCGGGGCGATGCGCAGGCTCGCGGCCGCCGCGCTCGTCCTCGGGATGCTCGCGACTCCCGCCTCCGCTCCTTCCGTCCCTTCTGCTCCTTACGGCCCTTCTGCTCCTTCAGGACCTCCGTCCCCTTCGCCTGCTCCGACCCGATACCAGGCCGCCCCCGACACCCAGCGCACCCGCACGGGCGCGCTGCTGCCCGGGCCCGGCACGTACGCCGACGACATCGTTAAGGGCGAGACCCGCTCGTACCGCGTCCGTCTCGACGGCAGCACGAACATCTACCTCTCCGCCGTCCTCACCCCCGCGCCCGGCGCCGCCGTCGACGTCGTGGACGGCATCTCGCTGTCCCTGCGCACGCCCTCCGGACTCGCCTGCGGCCTCCGCACCGACGTCCGCTTCTACGGCGACACCGCGCGCCCCGTCGCCGACTACGTCAGCCGGCGCGTCGAACCGGGGCGGGACTGCCAGGAGCCGGGGGAGTACGTCCTCGACGTCGAGGGCGTCGGAAGGGACACCGGCTCCCAGGGGAAGCCGTGGCGCTGGCCGGTGGAGATCGGTTACGTCGAGGAAGCGGCGCCCGGGAGCGATGTCCCGGCCCCGCTCCCGCCCACGGCGTGGTCCACGGAACCGCCCGCCGGAGCGTTCCGCGACGGCGAGACGCGCCCGGTGCGCGGCGGCACCGGGTTCAACGACGCCCCGCCGCTCGCCGGTCCCGGGACCTGGCGGGACGAACTGCGGCCGGGGGAGAGCCGGTTCTACCGGGTGCCGGTCCGCTGGCGGCAGCAGCTCTTCGCGCGGGCACGGTTCGGCAACGCGGAACCGCCGCCCGGCGGCTCCGCCCTGCCGGACGGGCTGCGGCTCGCGCTGTACAACCCGGCGCGCGGAGCCGTCGACGAGCGCAAGGGCCTGTACACGGGCGAGCCCGCCAGCCTCCTCCTCGGTACCGCGCCCGCCGCCTACGCCAACCGCACCCAGGGCGCCACCGAGTCCGTCGGCGCGATGCGCTTCGCCGGCGACTACTACCTCCAGCTCACCCTGGACCGCCGGGCTCCCGCGCCCGTCCCTCTGGCCCTCGACCTCACCGTCGCCACGCCGTCCCCGGCACCCGGCCAGCCCGCCGGTCCCGCCTCCGGCCAGTCCGCCGGTCCCGCCTCCGGCGCGGATTCCGGCCCGGCACCCGGCCTGGATTCCGGCCCGGCTTCCGGCCCGGCTCAGGGCGGGGCCTCGGCAGCCGGTCCGGATCCGGTCCTGCGTGCCGTGGGCATCGCCGGTGTCTCCACCGGAACCGCCCTCGTCGCCTCCCTCGCCGCCTGGCCCCTCCTCTCCTCCCGTCGTCCGCGTCCCCGCTCCCGTCCCCGCTCCCGTCCCCGTGGGCGACACGCGCGCGGGGCGTGACGCCCGGTCCGTCCGGCCGGACGGAGGGGTCAGGTCATCGGGGACCGTGCCCGTCCTCGCCTCCTTTGCCCCCCGCGCCTCCTACGCCCCCCGCGCCTCCAGTGCCGCCAGCGCCGCCCGGATCGTGGCCGTCATGCGGTCCGGGTGGTCGAAGACCTCTCGCGCCGTGAAGCGCAGGACCCGGCGGACGCCCGGGCAGTTCTGCAGCTCGTTGAAGCGGCGGACGTCGCGTTCGTGTGCCGCGCGGGTGCCGTGGTACGCGAAACCCTCGATCTCGACGACGAGGCCGGCGGCGCGGAAGTAGAAGTCGGGGTGCAGCGGACGACCCGTGACGGTGTGCAGGGTCGGCTGGGTCTCGGGGCGCAGTCCCGCGTCGCGCATCCGGAGCCGGGCGACCGTCTCCGCGGGCGAGCCGGAGCCGGCCACCGCGAGCGGCAGCCAGCGGCGGGCCGAGGGGCCGCCCGGGAAGCGGGGCGCGGCGAGTTCGGCGGCCAGCGCCTCGGGGCGGACGAGGGGCGCGCGGTGGAGCCCGGCGACGAAGCGGTGGGACAGCGCCGAGTCCGCGACGACCACGGCCGCCTCCCGGCTGCCGGCCGCCCGTATCAGGTCGCCGACCGTGCGCGCCGCGCTCGTCACCCGCAGCCCGCGCCGGAACGCGCAGTCCTGTTCGGCGAGCCGGGCCGTGCCGTGCACGCGTATCCGGCCATGAACGACTCGGCCGTGACGGGCGCTGAACTCGAGGACGTCGGCGCCGTCCCCCTCCGTCCGCCCGCCCCCGAGGAGTTCGATGCGGTGTGCCGCCGCGGCCGTGCGGTGGCTGCACACCAGCTCGGGCCTGAGCAGTTGGGCCGCCCTGGCCCGCGCCCGCCAGTCCACTTCCTTTCCCGGGACCGCCCACGCGCCCCGCCAGATCCGCTGCCAGCCCTCCACACGCAGCCTCCGGTCGAGCCGCCCCCGCGGCCAGCCCGCGGCGAGCGCCCACACCGTGAGCAGCACCCCGCCTCTGGCGAGGTTCATCAACTCGTACATACGAGCAACGATCCACGGAAGAGCGACACTTCGCACCCCCTGTGGAAAACCCGTCGAAAGACGTCGTCAGGAAAGCGCAAAAGCGGCGGGACGGGGTACTTCGGCGGGAGCATCCTGGTGCCTGGAGCTCTCCTTCGCCGGCTCTCCTGGCCGGCTCCGCTTCGTTTCCGGAATGGGCAGCCGATGACGACCCCGATCCCCGCCACTCCGATCCCCGCGACTCCGATCCCCGCGACTCCGATCCCCGTGACGCCGGTCTCCGCGACTTCGATCCCCGCGACGCCGGTCTCCGCGACCCCGATTCCCGCCACGCCGGTCTCCGCCGAACCGACCCCCGCGAACCCGACTCCCGCTCCCACTCCCAGCGTGCAGCTGGTCAGTGACCTCGTCGCCCGGGTCCCGGAGTTCCGGCCCGCGTTCGACGCGCACGTCTTCCGGCAGGGAGGCGTCCTGCCGCACGTCTTCTTCTGGGACGTCGTGCAGGGCACGGTGGGCGCGTTCCTCGGAGAAGAGGACTGCGCCGTGGACTGGCGGCGGACGCTCGACTTCCTCGAGGAGCAGTGCCGTCGCGGCGAGGTGGGTGTCGACGAGGTGATCGTGACGTCCTTCCTCGGTGACCTGCCGCACCCCCACGAGCCGGGGTACGGGATCGTGCGGCAGCTGGGGCCGGTCATGGCGGCCAGGTTCCTGCGGCTCCGGCCGGGCGGCTGACGGGCGGCTGACGGACGGGGCCGCATAATCGACCGCATGCCCCGCACCACCCCCGGTCCGACCCCCACATCGCCCACCGCACCGCCCCCCGCCACGGCTCCCACCCCGGCCCCCGCCCCGGATTCCGCTCCGGTTCCTGCGCCGTCGGGTCCGCCCTGGGCGGCCCTGGGCGGCTACGCGGCCACCCGTCTCCTCGGGCTCGCCGCGCTCGCGGTCGTCGCGGCGGTCATGGGCAAGGACGGGCTGCACCGGCTCAAGGGGCGCTGGGACGCGGTCTGGTACTCCCGCATCGCCGAGCACGGCTACGGCCACGAGGTGACGCTCCCGAACGGCGACGTCCACTCCGACCTGGCCTTCTTCCCGCTCTTCCCGGCCCTGGAGCGGACGGTCTCGGCCGTCCTCCCGGTCGACACGGCCACCGCCGGGCTGCTCGTCTCGTGGGCCGCCTCGCTCGCCGCGGCATGGGGGATCTACGCGGTGGGCGCGCACGTGGCGGGGCGGCGCGCCGGGGTGGTGCTCGCCGTCCTCTGGGGCGTGTACCCGACGGCGTTCGTGCAGTCGATGGCGTACACGGAGACGCTGTTCACGGCCCTCGCCGCCTGGTCGGTCCTGGCGGTGCTGCGTGGGCGCTGGATCCTGGCGGGCGCCCTGTCGGTGTCCGCCGGGCTGACCCGTCCGACCGCGGCCGCGCTGATCGCGGCGATCGGGGTGACCGCACTCGTCACCGTCGTGCGCGAACGGCGGTTGCGGGGGCCGGTGGTGGCCGGCGCGCTGCTGGCGCCGCTGGGCTGGCTCGCGTACATCGTGTACGTCGGTGTCCGTCAGGGCAGCGTCACCGCCTACTTCGACGTCCAGGCGGCCTGGGGCAACTCCATCGACGGCGGCGTCGCGCTCGCCCGCTTCATCGCGGGTCTGCCGTGGCCCGCGGCGCTCGGCCTGTGTGCCGCGCTCGGGCTGCTCGGCCGGCTGGTCGTGCTCTGCGTGCGGCAGCGGCAGCCGCTTCCGCTGCTGGTGTACACGGTCGCCGTCGTGGTCGTCTCGCTGGTCGGCGCCGCGTACTTCGGGTCCAGGCCGCGGCTGATGATGCCGGCGTTCGGGCTGCTGCTGCCGCCCGCCGTGGCACTCGCCCGGCTCCGTACGCGTACGGCGGTCCCGGTGCTCGGCGCCCTGGCGCTCGCCTCCGCGGTGTACGGGGCCTTCACCCTGCTCGGCTCCGGCCCGCCGTGACGGCCACCCGTCGTCTCCCGGCTCCGTCACCGGCCGGCCCGCCGTGACGGCCACCCGTGACCTGCCGGCCCGCCGTGCCGGTCACCCGTCGTCTCCCGGCTCCGTCACCTGCCGGCCCGCCGTGACGGACACCCGTCACCTACCAGCCCGTCGTGACCGTCACCCGTCACCTCCCGGCTCCGTCATGACCGTCACCCCTCCCCTCCCCTCCCCTCCCCTCCCCTCCCCGCTCCGCCGTCACCATCACGCCCCGTCGCAGCCCCCACCTCGCCATCGTGCCGCCCTCCGCCTCCAGGACGTGCCGGCCGCGCGGGCGGATCATGCCGAGCCGGCCCGGGCGCATGGTGACGACGTCGAGGACGGTCCACGAGCGGTCGAGGTAGGCCACGTCGATCGTGAGGCGCATCCCGAAGGTGTGGATGCTGTTGGTGGGCGTGATGAGCAGGGCGCCCTCGATGCCGTCGCGACCCAGCAGGCCGCGCCGCCGGGCCCGGTACGAGGCCGCGATCTCCAGCGGCACCGGCCCGGTCGGTGTGTGCAGCGTTCCCCGTCCGTCCCGCCAAGTCCTCCCCATGGGGCAGACCCTAGCCCTAGGGTCTGCCCGTGGACGCCCTGTCGCTCGCCCTCGTCGTGGCCGCCGCCCTGTGGGGCGGGGCGGCCGGGCTGCTCGTGCCGCGCGCCGCGTACCGTCTCGCCGTCGCGCCGGAGGAACCCTGGCGGGACGCCTGCCCGGCGGGGCATCCGTTCGCGGGGCCGGCCCGGGGCTGGCTGGGCGGTCCGGGGCGGGCCGGCTGCGCGACCACCCCGGCGCCGCTCACCGCGCCGCTCCTGACGGCGGCGGCCTGCGCCGCGCTCGCCGCGGCGAGCGGTGTGCCCCGGCCGGAGCTCCTGGTGTGGCTGCTCGCGGCACCGTTCGGGACGCTGCTCGCCTTCGTGGACGTACGGGTGCACCGGCTGCCCGACCGGCTGACGCTGCCCCTCGCCGTGGCGCTGCCGCTGTCGCTCGCGGTCGCCGCGCTCTCGCCGTACGCGGCCGGCTCCTGGCCGAACGCCCTGCTGGGGGCGCTGGTACTCGGCGGCGGCTATCTCGTGCTGTTCCTCGTCCACCCCGACGGGATGGGCTTCGGTGACGTGAAGCTGGCGGTGTCGCTGGGCGCGGCCCTCGGCTGGTACGGCTGGGGTGTGCTCTTCCTGGGGGCCTTCGCGGGGTTCCTGCTGGGCGCGCTGTACGGGTTCGGGCTCGTCCTGACCGGCCGGGCGGGGCGTGGGGCGGCGATCCCGTTCGGCCCGTTCATGATCGCGGGCGCTCTCCTGGGGCTGCTGCTCGGCGCGTTCACCGCCCTCCCGTGAGGGCACTCCCTAACATCACCCTATATGCCCCATATGTCGCATGCGCGGACCACCGACGAGAACGTGCCCCTCGACCGGCCGGAGCCCGCGCCGCCCGACCTGGCCGACCCCGCTGACCGGGCCCACCAAGCCCACCGGGGCGACCAGGCCGACCCCTCGGGCCCGCCCGCACGCCGGTACCTGCGGACCGCGCTCATCCCCTGGGTCTGGGCCGCGGGACTCTGCCTCCTGTACGCGACCGTCGCCGTGCGCCGCCACGTCCTCATGCGCACCACCGGCTACGACCTGGGCATCTTCGAGCAGGCCGTCCGTGCCTACGCCGAGCTCCGTGCGCCCGTCGTCCCGCTGCGCGGCGAGGGCTTCAACCTCCTCGGCGACCACTTCCACCCGCTGCTCGCCGTCCTCGCCCCGCTCTACCGGCTGTTTCCCTCGCCGCTCACCCTCCTCGTGGCCCAGTCCGCGCTCCTCGCGCTCGCCGTCGTCCCGCTGGGCCGCTGGGCCGTACGCGTGGTCGGCCCGCGCGGCGCCCACGCCGTCGCCGCCGGATACGGGCTGAGCTGGGGCATCGCCTCCGCCGCCGCCTTCGACTTCCACGAGGTCGCCCTGGCCGTACCGCTGCTCGCCTTCAGCCTGGAGGCGCTCGGCCGGCAGCGGTGGCGGGCCGCCGTCGCCTGGGCCGCGCCGCTGCTCCTCGTCAAGGAGGACCTGGGACTCACCCTCGCCGCCGTCGGCGCGTACATCGTCCTCAAGGGCCGTACGGGCGGGCGCGGCAAAGCCCTCGGCCTCGCCACCGTGGCCGCCGGGCTCGGCGGATCGCTCCTGGAGATCAAGGTCCTGCTGCCCGCCCTCGGCCCCACCGGCGGCTACGCCCACGGCGGCCAGCTCGCCGCCGCCCACGGCTCGCTCCTCTCCGCGCTCGCCCACGGCCCGCTCGACCTGCTGCGGCCCGACATCAAGGCGACCACCCTGATCCTGGTCTTCGCGCCGTCCGCGCTGCTCGCGCTGCGCTCACCGCTCGCGCTGATCGCGCTGCCCACCCTGGGCTGGCGCATGGCATCCGAGAACGGCTTCCACTGGGGCACGGCCTTCCACTACAGCGCGGTCCTCATGCCGGTCGTGTTCGCGGGGCTCCTCGACGTCCTCGGCCGCGAGACCGGCCGGGACAAGGGCCGCGACACCGATCGGAACCAGGGCCGCGGCACCGGCCGCGAGGCCGCCCGCCGCCACGTCCGCGCCGCCCTCGCCACCGTCCTCGCCGTGACCGCCGTCCTGATCCCCTCCTTCCCGCTGGCGCAGCTCGCCCAGCGGGCCACCTGGCGGTCCACCCCGCACCTCGATGCCGCCCGCGCGCTGCTCGCGCGGATCCCCGACGGCGCGACCGTCGCCGCCTCCAACAGGCTGGCCCCGCAGCTCACTTCGCGCTGCACGGTGGTCCTCTTCCCGACCTTCCCGGTCGACGGACGGCTCTACGAGTACCGCCGCGAGGACCTGCCGCGGCCCACCGCCGAATGGATCGTCCACGACCCGCGGACCCCCGAGGCGTGGCCGTACAAGGAAGGCCACTGGCCCTATCCCCTGGAGCAGCAGCGGAAGGAGCTGGCGGCCGCCCGCGAGAAGTACGGGTACGAGGTGGTGGCGGTGCGCGACGGGATCACCCTCCTGCGCCGCGCTGCCGGCCGGAGCGCCGGAACAGCGCCCTGACCTGTGGGGGCGCCCGTGTCGTGCGTCAACCGGGCGACCCGGAGGACGGGTCCCCCGTGGGAGGTACCGATTCCGCCGCCACGCCCGGGCGCAAACCCGCCACAGGCCCTCACAGCCCTTGTGCCGCTTGGGCTCCGGCGAATCCGACGGCGATCGGTCGGCGCAGCGGGCACACAGCACGACTAATGAAGGGTTATGGTGGAAACCCCCCCTCGGGCCGGTCCGTATCCCCCCCACGGACCGGCCCGTTTTCTTGCCTGCCGACCGCCGACCGCCGACCGCCGACCGCCGACCGCCGACCGCCGACCGCCGACCGCCGACCAGCGGGCGGGCGTCAGCCCCGGCCGGCCCAGATGTTGGTGCCCGCGGTGTCGACGGCGAAGGAGTCGATCTCCTTCAGCTCCTCCTCCGACAGCGGCGCCCCGGCCAGCGCGGCCACGTTCTCCTCCAGCTGCGCCACGCTGGACGCGCCGATCAGCGCCGACGTCATCCGCGGGTCGCGCAGCACCCACGACAGCGCCAGCTGGGCCAGCGACTGCCCGCGCCGCTGCGCGATGTCCGCCAGGCCGTGCAGCCGCCGCAGCACCTCCTCGGACAGCAGGCCCGGGTCGAGGGACTTGCCCTGGGTGGCCCGGGAGCCCTCAGGGATGCCCGTCAGGTACTTGTTCGTGAGCAGGCCCTGCGCGAGCGGCACGAAGGAGATGCAGCCCATGCCGGCCGCCTCCAGCGTGTCGAGCAGGCCGTCCTCCTCCGTCCACCGGTTGATCATCGAGTAGGACGGCTGGTGGATCAGGGCGGGGACGCCCATCTCCCGGAGGATCCGGGCGGCCTCGGCGGTCTGCTCGCTGGTGTACGAGGAGACGCCGACGTACAGCGCCTTGCCCTGCTGCACCGCGGAGGCCAGCGCGCCCATCGTCTCCTCGAGCGGGGTCTCCGGGTCGAAGCGGTGCGAGTAGAAGATGTCGACGTAGTCGAGGCCCATCCGCTTCAGGGAGGCGTCGAGCGAGGACATCAGGTACTTGCGGGAGCCCCACTCGCCGTACGGCCCCGGGTGCATCAGGTAGCCGGCCTTCGTCGAGACGATCAGCTCGTCCCGGTACGGCGCGAAGTCCTGGGCGAAGATCTTGCCGAAGTTCAGCTCGGCGGAGCCGGGCGGCGGTCCGTAGTTGTTGGCCAGGTCGAAATGGGTGACGCCCAGGTCGAAGGCGCGGCGCAGGATCGCGCGCTGCGAGTCGAGGGTGCGGTCGTCGCCGAAGTTGTGCCAGAGGCCCAGCGAGATCGCGGGGAGCCTGAGGCCGCTGCGGCCCGTACGCCGGTACTCCATGGCGTCGTAGCGCTCCGCGGCGGCGCGGTAGAGGGGGGAATCAGTCACGTATCTCTGCTTATCACGGACTTGTGACAGTCCCGGGCTGGGAGCCGGTCACCCCTCCGCAGTAATGTGGCGGCTTCGGGGGCCGACACTGCATGGAGGGGTAAAGAACAGTGAACCTGCGCGACCTGGTGTACGGGCTCTACGCACGCCGGGTGGAAGGCCGCCTCGACCACGCCCAGGTGCCCAAGCACATCGGCGTCATCCTCGACGGCAACCGGCGCTGGGCCAAGGCCTCCGGCGGTACCCCCGAGCAGGGTCACAAGGCCGGCGCGGACAAGATCCAGGAGCTGCTCGGCTGGTGCGCCGAGACCGACGTCGAGGTCGTGACGCTCTGGATGCTCTCCACCGACAACCTGAACCGCCCCGAGGAGCAGCTGGTCCCGCTGCTCGCAATCATCGAGGACGCGGTCCGGGCGCTCGCCGCCGACGGCCGCTGGCGGGTGCACCACGTCGGCACCCTCGACCTGCTGCCCGCCCGCACCCAGTCCGTCCTGAAGGAGGCCGAGCAGGCCACCCTGGACAACACGGGGATACTCGTGAACGTCGCCGTGGGCTACGGGGGCCGCCAGGAGATCGCGGACGCGGTCCGCTCGCTGCTCCTGGAGCACGCCGAGCGCGGCACCAGCTTCGAGGAGCTGGCGGAGATCGTCGACGTCGAGCACATCTCCGAGCACCTCTACACGCGCGGCCAGCCCGACCCCGACCTCGTGATCCGCACCAGCGGCGAGCAGCGCCTGTCCGGGTTCATGCTGTGGCAGAGCGCGCACTCCGAGTACTACTTCTGCGAGGTGCACTGGCCGGCCTTCCGCAAGGTCGACTTCCTGCGGGCGCTGCGCGACTACGCCGCCCGGCACCGCCGTTTCGGCAACTGAGCCGAACTGACGCGACCTCACGCCCCCTCCGGCAGGTACGTCACCCTCCGTTCACGAACCAGCCGTCATATGCCATGGCATGACGGCACGTGTTCGAGGGCATATCCCAGGTGAAGTGAGCGGCACGGAGACCGCCACCCGGGAGGCCCTTTGCACCAGGACGACCGTGCAGACCGTGCACGGACGAAGCGGAGGGCCGGAGCTCGGCCCGCGCATCGTGGCCAGAGCCCGGTCCCATTCCGCCGTGACACCGGTTCCGCCCATCGCTCTTCCGCCGGGGCGGACCTGTCGCAACCCCGACCTCTCAGGGGTCCTCGAAGGGGGTCTGTCCTTCCGTGGTGACCAGCACTAAGCGCCGCTTGTCCGACAGGCGCACCTATGTTCTCGACACCAGCGTCCTGCTGGCCGACCCCAAGGCGATGTCCCGGTTCGAGGAGCACGAAGTGGTGCTCCCGATCGTCGTCGTGACCGAGCTGGAGGCCAAGCGCCACCACCCCGAGCTCGGCTACTTCGCGCGGCAGGCGCTGCGCCTCCTCGACGACTTCCGGGTGCGCTACGGGCGGCTGGACGCCCCGCTCCCCATCGGGGACCTGGGCGGCACCCTGCGCGTCGAGCTCAACCACTCGGACCCCGGTGTCCTGCCGGCCGGCTACCGGCTCGGGGACAACGACTCGCGGATCCTCGCGGTCGCCCGCAACCTCCAGGCCGAGGGATACGACGTCACGGTCGTCTCCAAGGACCTGCCGCTGCGGATCAAGGCCTCCTCGGTCGGCCTGCTCGCCGAGGAGTACCGGGCGGAACTCGCGATCACGGACTCCGGCTGGACCGGAATGTCCGAAGTCGCCCTGTCCGCCGACCAGATCGACCTCCTCTACGACCAGGAGACGCTGTACGTGCCGGAGGCGGCCGAGCTGCCCGTGCACACCGGTCTCGTGCTGCAGTCCGAGCGCGGCAAGGCGCTCGGCCGGGTCGCCTCCGACGGCTCGGTGCGGCTGGTCCGCGGCGACCGGGAGGCCTTCGGCATCCGGGGCCGCAGCGCCGAGCAGCGGATCGCGCTCGACCTGCTGCTCGACCCGGACATCGGCATCGTGTCGATGGGCGGCCGGGCCGGCACCGGAAAGTCGGCGCTCGCGCTGTGCGCGGGCCTGGAGGCGGTCCTGGAGCGCCGTCAGCACCAGAAGGTGATGGTCTTCCGTCCGCTGTACGCGGTGGGCGGGCAGGAGCTCGGCTATCTGCCGGGCACCGAGGCCGAGAAGATGAGCCCGTGGGCCCAGGCGGTCTTCGACACCCTCTCGGCCGTGGCGGGCCGTGAGGTGATCGAGGAGGTGCTGAGCCGCGGGATGCTGGAGGTGCTGCCGCTCACTCACATCCGGGGCCGCTCGCTGCACGACGCGTTCGTCATCGTCGACGAGGCCCAGTCCCTCGAGCGGAACGTACTGTTGACCGTTCTGTCCCGGATCGGGGCGAATTCCCGGGTCGTGCTGACCCATGACGTCGCCCAGCGCGACAACCTGAGGGTCGGTCGGTACGACGGAGTCGTCGCCGTCGTGGAGAAGCTGAAGGGGCATCCGCTGTTCGCCCACGTCACGCTGACCCGTTCCGAGCGTTCGCAGATCGCCGCGCTCGTGACCGAAATGCTGGAGGATGGTCACATCTGACCTGATCTGCCCCCTTGTGGGGCAAAGGAGTTGGCGCCGCCCGGCAAAGCGCGAGAGCTTAGCCGGGCGGCGCCGCGCTGTCCGCCGTATCGGCCAAATCCCGTGCGTCCACCCAGGTGTGAGCTTTCACACGCAACGTGGAATTGCCTTGCGGCGTCGCCGTCCGGCAGAGTCTTGCTTCCGTCAGGCCCCGCATACGGCACACGTGCACCTCCAGAGGTGCTGCACCACACAACTCAACAGCCGTTCGCCGTATGCCGCCCACAGCACCACGGGCCCGTGTCTTCTGTGACCCAGTAGTTCGGAGACCAGCGTCAGGGGCAAGATTTCGCCCGCGTGGTCACCTGTGCGGGCGATGCTGGAAGGAAACCGTGTGAGCCGGATCTCGGTCCGGGGATTCGCGGTGGCTTCGGCCACTGCGGTCACCACTGTCGGCGCCGTCGTCGGTGTTGCCTCGGGCAACGCCGCGCAGGCCTCGGACGACAACTTCGAGGCCACCGCGGCCGACACGACGCTGCTCGCGGACATCCCCGCGGGCGAGCAGGCCCAGGTACAGGTCTCCTCCCTCGCGGAGCAGGCCGACGTCCAGGCCGCCGCCGCCGACTCCCTCGCGCGCAAGTCCGCCGAGGAAGCCGCCCGCATCCAGGCAGCCAAGGACGCCGAGGCCAAGAAGGCAGCGGCCGACAAGGCCGAGAAGGAGCGCAAGGAGGCCGAGGCCGAGCGCGCCAGCCGGTCCGCCCTGCGCGACGCCTCGAGCTTCTCCGCCCAGGGTTCGTACACCATCGCCGAGGTCAAGGCCATCGCCCGGCAGATGATCCCGGGTGACCAGTTCCAGTGCTTCAGCAACATCGTGGACCACGAGTCCGGCTGGAACTACCGCGCGACCAACCCCTCCTCGGGTGCCTACGGCCTCGTCCAGGCCCTGCCGGGCTCGAAGATGTCGTCCGCCGGCGCCGACTGGCAGACCAACCCGGCCACCCAGATCAAGTGGGGCCTCAGCTACATGGACGGCCGCTACGGCAGCCCCTGCGGCGCCTGGTCGTTCTGGCAGGCCAACCACTGGTACTAGGAGCCGCGCCCGGTATCCGTACCGGCCCCCGCTCAACCCCGTGAAGCCCCTCGCCGTCCTTCGGTGGGGGGCTCACGCGTGCGCGGGGTGTAGGTTCGAGGGCCCGAGGGGGGAGAGGGAAGAGCATGTCGAGACTGCCAGGATGGCTGCACCGGCTCGGTGACGGTCTGAGCCGCATGGGCGAACGCCTTGACGAACGCCGGGCGCAGGCCGAGCGCGAGTCCGCCCCCCTGGGTCCGCCGCCCGCGGCCCCCGGACCGGAGGCGCACACCGCGCCGAAGGCCGCCACCGGGCCCGCCGCGCAACCCGCCCCCGCCAGCGCCCCTGCCCCGCTGCCCGCGGCGGCGGCCGTCGAACCGACGTTCGTCGAGCCGCCGTCCCCGGAACCCGCGTCCGTACCCGCGCCGCCCGCCTACGCGCCCGCCGTCGCCGCGCGGCCCGACCCGGTCGCCGCCATCCCGTGGGGCATGCGGGTCGCCGCCGAGGCCGGCTGGCGCCTGCTCGTCCTGGCCGGCACCGTGTGGGTGCTGATGAAGGTGATCAGCTCCGTCCAGCTGGTCGTCCTCGCCTTCGTCGCCGCCCTGCTCATCACCGCGCTGCTCCAGCCCACCGTCGCCCTGCTGCGCCGCAAGGGCCTGCCGCGCGGGCTCGCCACCGCGGTCACCGCCGTCTCCGGCTTCGTGATCATGGGCCTGGTCGGCTGGTTCGTCGTCTGGCAGGTGCTGGACAACGTCGACAGCCTGTCCGACCGCGTCAAGGACGGCATCGAGGAACTCAAGCGCTGGCTGCTCGACAGCCCGTTCCACGTCACCGAACAGCAGATCAACGAGATCGCCAAGAACCTCAGCGACACCATCGGCGCCAACGCCGAGCAGATCACCTCCGCCGGACTCCAGGGCGTGACCGTGGTCGTGGAGGCGCTGACCGGCATCCTCCTCGCCATGTTCTCCACCCTCTTCCTGCTCTACGACGGGAAGAAGGTCTGGGAGTGGACCCTCAAACTGGTGCCCGCCCAGGCCCGGCCGGGTGTCGCCGGCGCCGGCCCCCGGGCCTGGCGCACGCTCACCGCGTACGTCCGCGGCACGGTCCTCGTCGCCCTGATCGACGCCGTCTTCATCGGTCTCGGCCTGTGGTTCCTCGACGTGCCGCTGGCCGTGCCGCTCGCCGTGTTCATCTTCCTCTTCGCGTTCATCCCGCTCGTCGGCGCCGTGGTCTCCGGCGCCCTCGCCTGCGTCGTCGCGCTCGTCACCAACGGGGTGTTCACCGCCCTGATGGTGCTCGTGGTGGTGCTCGCCGTCCAGCAGATCGAGGGCCACGTCCTCCAGCCGTTCATCCTCGGCCGGGCCGTACGGGTCCACCCGCTCGCCGTCGTCCTCGCGGTCGCCGCCGGCGGCCTGACCGCCGGCATCGGCGGCGCCGTCGTCGCCGTCCCGCTGGTCGCCGTCACCAACACGGTCGTCGGCTACCTCCGCGCCTACAGCGGCGAACAGGCCCTGCGCGCCGCACCCGAGCCGCGCGGCGCGACCGCGTACGAGGTGGCGCCCACCCCGGCGCCCGGTGCGGCCGGACGGCTCCCGGGAGGACAGGCGTGATCTCCGAGCCCGAACTCGTCGGCGGCGGAGGCTTTCCCGACCCCGTCGCCCCGCCGCTCCCGCACCCGCCGCCCCCGGCCGGGCAGGACACGGCCGCGCCCCGCGCCCGGCGCCCCTGGACGTGGGCGCTGGGCGGCGCGATGGTCGCCTCCGCGGTGTGGGCCGGCGGGCTCTACGCGTACGAGCGAGGGCAGGACGGCGGCCCGGACCTCGGCGGCTACCGCACCGACCGCGACCCCTGCCAGGTGGCCAAGGCCGAGGGTCTCGCCGCGGCGTTCGGGCCCAAGGGCGTGTCGCCGGACGAGCCGCTGAAGGTCGACCACCCCGCCCTGTTCCAGTGGAGCTGCAGCGTCACGCTGGCGTCCAAGCCGATCACGTACACGCTGCACATCTCCTACGACCTGCACCGGGTGACCGACCCGGGGCCGGAGTTCCTGGCCGTGCGGGAGGACCCGCAACTGCTCGGCGGCGGTGAGCGGATCTCCGGCATCGGCGAGGTCGCCTACTTCGGCGGCGCGTACGAGGAGAACTCGCTGACCGTCCTGGACGGGCAGGCCGTGCTCTCGATGTCGCTCCAGCCGATGGACGACTTCGACGAGGACACGAACCAGCCCATCGAGGCGCCGGAGCTGGACCCGGCCGCCATGCAGACGTACCTCGTCGAGGACATGCGGCAGCTGATGACGGCGCTCAGGAGCTGAGCCGGCGCCGCCCGCGCATGCCGAAGGGCCCCGGGGTTCCGTGAACCCCGGGGCCCTTCGGCGTACGTGTCGCGGTACGGCCGGAACTACTCGGCCAGGACCGCCTCGGCGTCCAGCGTCACGCCGACGGCCTGGATGACCGCGGCGATCTTCACGGCCTCCTGGATCGTCTCTCGGTCGACACCGGCCTTGCGCAGGACCTGCTCGTGCGAGTCCAGGCACTGGCCGCAGCCGTTGATCGCGGACACGGCCAGCGACCACAGCTCGAAGTCGACCTTCTCGACACCCGGGTTGCCGATGACGTTCATCCGCAGACCGGCGCGCATCGTCCCGTACTCCGGGTCCGACAGCAGGTGCCGGGTCCGGTAGAAGACGTTGTTCATCGCCATGATCGCGGCGGCCGACTTGGCGGCCTGGTACGCCTCGGGCTTCAGGTTGGCCCGGGCCTCCGGCTCCAGCTCCCCGAGGACCTTCGGCGAGCGGGAGGCGATGGCGCAGGCCAGCACCGTGCCCCACAGCTGCTGCTGCGGGAGCTCGCTGTTGCCGATCACCGAACCGAGGTTCAGCTTCAGGTCCTTGGCGAAGTCCGGTATGGCGGCCTTCAGCTCATCGAGCGCCATGCTCACTCACCGGCCAGGAGCTTGCCGGCGTCGAGGGTGTCCTCGCCCTTGTTCCAGTTGCAGGGGCACAGCTCGTCGGTCTGCAGGGCGTCGAGGACCCGCAGGACCTCCTTGGGGTTACGGCCGACGGAGCCCGCGGTGACCATGGTGAACTGGATCTCGTTGTTCGGGTCCACGATGAAGACGGCGCGCTGGGCGAAGCCGTCCTCGCCCTCGACGCCGCAGTCGCGCATGAGCTCGTGCTTCGAGTCGGCGAGCATCGGGAAGGGCAGGTCACGCAGGTCGGCGTGGTCCTTGCGCCAGGCGTGGTGGACGAACTCCGAGTCACCGGAGACGCCGAGGATCTGGGCGTCGCGGTCGGCGAACTCGTCGTTCAGCTTGCCGAACGCGGCGATCTCGGTCGGGCAGACGAAGGTGAAGTCCTTCGGCCAGAAGAACACCACGCGCCACTTGCCCTCGTAGGACTTGTGGTTGATCTGCTCGAACTCCTTGCCGCTCTCCAGCGACACGCAGGCGGTCAGGTCGTAGGCGGGGAACTTGTCACCGACAGTGAGCACGCGCTCTCCTTGCAGGGTCGGAAGGGTCCCTTTTGGGGTCTTCCGTGAGGGGTTGGACGTCTCACATCCTGGCACGGAGTGCATTGATCAGTGAAATAGCTAGACTCGGTCGTGTTGATCGAAGGTGGTTATCAGTGGTTCCCGTGCGGCGTGTGAAGCAGCCCAGCCTGTCCCAGCTCAGAGCGTTCGCGGCGGTCGCGGAGCATCTGCACTTCCGGGACGCGGCGGCGGCCATCGGGATGAGCCAGCCCGCGCTCTCGGGCGCGGTTTCGGCTCTCGAAGAGGCACTCGGTGTCCAGCTCCTCGAGCGTACGACGCGCAAGGTGCTGCTCTCGCCCGCCGGGGAGCGGCTCGCGGTGCGGGCGCACGCCGTGCTCGACGCCGTGGGGGAGCTGATGGAGGAGGCGGAGGCGGCGCAGGCGCCGTTCACGGGAGTGCTGCGGCTCGGCGTGATCCCGACCGTCGCGCCCTATCTGCTGCCGACGGTGCTGCGCCTCGTGCACACCCGGTATCCCGAGCTCGACCTCCAGGTGCACGAGGAGCAGACCTCCTCGCTGCTGGAGGGGCTGGCGGCGGGCCGGCTCGACCTGCTGCTGCTCGCGGTCCCGCTCGGTGTGCCCGGTGTCACCGAACTTCCCCTGTTCGACGAGGACTTCGTGCTCGTCGCGCCCGAGGGGCACGCGCTGGCGGGGCGCACCGACATCCCTCGCGAGGCGCTCAGGGAGCTCAAGCTGCTGCTCCTCGACGAGGGGCACTGCCTGCGGGACCAGGCCCTCGACATCTGCCGGGAAGCCGGGCGCACCGAGGGAGCGCCGGTCACCACCACCGCGGCGGGCCTGTCGACGCTGGTGCAGCTGGTCGCCGGAGGCCTCGGCGTGACCCTGCTGCCGCGCACCGCGGTGAAGGTCGAGACGGCCCGTAACAGCGCCCTGTTCACCGGGGACTTCGCCGATCCGGCGCCGTCCCGGCGGATCGCCCTCGCGATGCGGACGGGAGCGGCCCGCCAGTCCGAGTTCGAGGAGCTGGCGGGCTCGCTCCGGGACGCGATGAGGCGTCTTCCGGTACGGATCGTCCCGGCGGCCGCTATTCCGTCCTGAGGCCGTCGGCCCGCATCAGCCGCCACAGCAGCGGCATGCTCAGCGCGGTCACCAGGGCGACCAGCGCCGCGCCGACTCCGGCGACCGGCAGGAAGACCCACCAGTCCTCGACCTGTTTGCCGATCATCCGCAGCAGGACCAGGCCCAGGGCGAGCCCGCCGGCCACCGCCAGGACCAGGCCCAGGGTGATCGGCACGGCCGTCTGCCACAGCACCGACCAGCCGAGGGTGGAGCGGCGGGTGCCGAAGGCGACCAGCGAGGAGAGCAGCCGCTTGCGTTCCCGCAGCTGCTCCAGGGTGGTGACCAGGAGCGACATCGCGACGAGCAGCATGGTGAGGGTGGCGCCGGCCAGGATGCCGGTGCGGACGCTGGTGAACTGGGCGTCGCGCTCGATGTCCTGGAGGGTCCGCACCCGGGTCAGCGGGTCGAGGGCGGCGACCCTGTTCCGTACGTGCTCGGCGGCGTCCGGCACCGCCGGGTCGAGGCGGATCATGGCCTCGGCCTCGGGTGCGTCGAGCCGGCCGGCGTCGACGGCCTTCGGTGTGGCCATCACGCCGAACCGGATCCGGCCCATCGGGTCGGGGCGCGCGTCGACCGTGCGGGCCGACTCCGGGATGCGCCAGGTCGGCACCGGCCCGCCCTTGTGGGTCTGCGGGTCGCGCAGGGCGACCCGCGCGCCGGGCCGGGCGGTCTCGGCGACCCAGGCGTCGTCCGGCCCGTCCGTGCCGTGGGCGAGGACGACGAAGACGTCGCCGTCCGTGCACGAGGGCAGTCGGGCGAACTCCTGCAGGGAGGCGCAGTCGCCGACGGCGATCTCGGTGATCGGGGCGAAGTCCTCGCCCTTCTTCGGCGGGCCGGGGCGCCACACGTTCGACTCGATGGTGCCGACCACCGACGTGACGCCCTTCGTCCGCGACAGCGCGTCGATGGCCCGGCGGGCGTCGTCGGCGGTCCTGGCGTCGACCTTGGTCTCCAGCTGGGCGCGGGCGGTGTCCATGTTCGTGGGCCGCATGAAGTCGTTCTGCATCGCCTGGAACAGCATCTGCAGGGCGATCGCGCCGGCCGCGGCGACGACGATGCCGCTGACGGCGCGGGCGGCGGTGCCGCTGCTCAGCTGGAGCCTGCGGGTGGCGAGCTGCCAGGCCACCGGGCCGCCGCTCAGCCGCTTCACCAGGGCTTCCACCAGCCAGGGCAGCAGGGTGGTGAGCCCGACGAGGGAGAGCGTGGCGCCGAAGGCGATGCCCACGGTGTCGATCTCGGTGCCGCTGACCTCGACGCCGCCGGCGGACGGTACGAGCACGGCGGCGCCGGCGGCCACGAGGAGCAGCCGCCAGATCAGCCGGCGCGGCTTCGGCGTGGCGGTGCGGACCACGCCGAGCGGTTCGACGGTCACCCCGCGCAGCGCGAAGAGACTGACGAGGACGGCCGAGACCGGCACGGCGGCGACGATCACGGCGGCGAGCCAGGGCACCGGGGACACGTCGGAGGGGAACGCGTTGACGTCCCAGATCCGCACCGTGCCGGCGAGCTGCCGGGCCACGGCGAAGAACCCGGCGCCGAAGGCGAGTCCGAGCAGCGCGCCGGCCAGGGACTCGCCGGCCGAGATCCGGCGGGTCATGGCGGTGTCGGCGCCGACGAGCCGGAGCGCGGCGAGCCGCCGGTCACGCTGTTCGCCGCCGAAGCGGACGGCGGTCGCGACGAAGACGAGGACGGGGAGCAGCAGGACGACGCAGGCGATGACGACGAGCAGCAGCAGGAACGCGTTCATGGGTTCGCCGGGCACGGACCAGCCGTAGCGCGCGCCGCGCCCGCCGTGGTCGTCGGTGGTCAGGACGTCCGTGCCGGCGACGTAACGCAGTTCGGCCGGGCCGATCAGCCCCGCCTCGCCGAGGGTGCCGGTGACCTCGTACGGGAGGCGTTCGCGCAGGAGCGCGCCGTCGGGGGAGTCGAGCAGCTCGCGAAGGGCGGGGGAGACCAGCATCTCGCCGGGCGCGGGCACCTTCGCCGCTCCCGGCGGGACCGCGGGCCTGTCGCCCTCGGGCCGCAGCAGGAGCCCGGTGATCGTGTCGCCGCGGTAGAGCGTGGACTGGTCGGCGTAGAGAAAGGTCTCCGGGCCGGGCCGCTCCACCGGCTCGCTCGCGTCGACGGAGCGGGCCGACTCGCGCACCTCGCGCTGGAACAGCATCTGCGGCATGGAGGCGGCGACGAGCAGCAGGGCCACGCCGAGGCCGATGCCGGTCGCGGTCAGGGCCGTACGGAGCCGGCCGCCGCGGCCGCCGGTGACGGCGAAGCGCGCGCCGAGCGCCAGGTCGCGGGTCCAGGTCCGCACGCTCATGCCGCCCACTCCGTGTCCCGTACGGAGCCGTCGCGGACCACGATCTCGCGGTCGGAGTAGGCGGCGACCCGGGCCTCGTGGGTGACCAGGACGACGGCGGCGCCGGTGTCGCGCGAGGCGTCGGTCAGCAGCGCCATGACGCGCTCGCCGTTGAGGGAGTCGAGCGCGCCGGTCGGCTCGTCGGCGAAGATCACCCGAGGGGCGGTGACGAGCGCGCGGGCCACGGCGACCCGCTGGCCCTGGCCGCCGGATATCTCCCCGGGGCGCTTTCCGGCGACGTCGGCGACCTCCAGGCGTTCCAGCCACTCGCGGGCCCGGCGCTCGGCGTCCTTGCGCCGCTCGCCGTCGAGGCGCAGCGGCAGGGCCACGTTCTCGACGCAGGTCAGTTCGGGCACGAGCTGGCCGAACTGGAAGACGAAGCCGAAGTCGGAGCGGCGCAGGGCGCTGCGCTGTCCGTCGGTCATGGCGGTGAGCTCGCGCCCGTCGTAGTGGATGGTGCCGGCGTCGGGGCGGACGATGCCGGCGAGGCAGTGCAGCAGGGTGGACTTGCCGGATCCGGACGGGCCCATCACGGCGACGACCTCGCCGGCCCGCAGGCTGAAGTCGGCGCCGGCGAGGGCGGGCGTCGGCCCGTACGCCTTGTCGAGCCCGCTCGCCCTGAGCAGAGGTGTGGTGGTCATCGGCGGATCTCCTCGGCGAGCCGGTCGAGGCGGGCGGCGGTGAGCTCCAGCCAGCGCAGGTCGGCCTCCAGGTGGAACAGGGCGTGGTCGCAGATGAGCTGGTCGGCGAGGTCGCCGTCCTTCTTGCGCCGGGTGAGCTCGCGCATCAGGCGCAGGTGCTCGGAGCGCTGGGTGTCCAGGATCCCGGCGGCGCCGCGCCCGGTGAGCAGGGCCAGGACGACCTTGGTGTAGAGCGTGGACTGCAGGTACGGCTCGGGCTTCTCGGGGGTGGCCAGCCAGTGCGCGACGTCGGTGATGCCGGCCTCGGTGATGGCGTACCGCTTGCGCTCGGGGCCGCCGCCGGCCTCGATGCCGTCGACCTCGACGAGGCCGTTCTTCAGGAGCCGGGACATGGTCGAGTAGACCTGCCCGTAGTGCAGGGGCCGGTCGTGGCCGAAGCGCTCGTCGAAGGCCCGCTTGAGGTCGTAGCCGTGGCGCGGGCCGGACTCCAGGAGTCCGAGAAGGGTGTGACCGATGGACATGCCGGTCACTGTACACGGGGTGTATACGCACGATGTATAGAGCCTCGGAGTGTTCGCCCGAAGAGCCGGGCGCGCCGTGACACCCCTCGAACGAACGGGCTGTGACCGGCGGCACACAACCATCTCCGCCTCTGGAGCGTCGGTTCCGTCGGGAGTGGGTGCTGATTCTCACGCCCTGAAATGCCGGATCGATCGCCCTTTGTCGTATTGGGCGGTGTTAGCTTTCTGAGCTGATTCGACGACGAGCGGAGCGAACGCGGACATGGGCCGGAACGGCAAGGGACAGGCGAAGAAGGGCGGGCGGATACGCCGCCTCTTCACCTGGAAGAAACTCCTGGGCACGTTCTTCGTGGGCTGCCTGCTCGTCATGGGCGCCTTCTACGTGCTCTACCTGATGGTCCCGGTGCCCTCCGCCAACGCGGACGCGACCCTCCAGAGCAACGTCTACAAGTACGCCAACGGCAAGGTGCTCGCCCGCACGGGCAAGATCAACCGCGAGATCGTGGGCCTGGACAAGGTGCCGCTCGACGTCCAGCACGCCTTCGTCGCCGCCGAGAACAAGACCTTCTACAAGGACAACGGCGTCGACATCAAGGGCACCGTCCGCGCCGCGTGGAACACCCTCACCG
Organism: Streptomyces sp. NPDC127114; assembly: GCF_042677525.1. Taxonomy (NCBI): domain Bacteria; kingdom Bacillati; phylum Actinomycetota; class Actinomycetes; order Kitasatosporales; family Streptomycetaceae; genus Streptomyces; species Streptomyces sp. NPDC127114. The sequence goes on along the minus strand of NZ_JBHXTJ010000019.1, from coordinate 76,274 downwards.
GCAAGGGCAAGCAGGGCGGTTCGACGATCACCCAGCAGTACGTCAAGAACTACTACCTGAGCCAGGACCAGACCGCGACGCGCAAGCTCAAGGAAATGGTCATCGCGCTCAAGGTCGACCGGAACATGTCCAAGCCGGAGATCCTCGCCGGCTACATGAACACCAGCTACTACGGCCGCAACGCCTACGGCGTCCAGGCCGCCGCCCAGGCCTACTACGGCGTCGACGCGACGAAGCTCACCGTCGGCCAGGGCGCCTACCTCGCCTCCGTCCTCCAGGCCCCCAGCCAGTACGACTGGACCTCGGCGGGACCGGAGGGCCGCAAGCTGGTCGAGCAGCGCTGGAACTACGTCCTGGACAACATGGTCGAGGAAGGCTGGCTGGACGCCGGCAAGCGCGCCGGACTGAAGTTCCCCGCCCCGCAGAAGCCCAAGGCCCCCAAGGGTCTGAGCGGCCAGAGCGGTTACATCGTCGAGGCCGCCAACCAGGAGCTCATGCGCCAGGGCGTCAGCGAGGAGGACCTCAAGGCCGGCGGCTGGACGATCACCCTCAACATCGACGAGAAGAAGCAGAAGGCCCTGGTCAAGGCCGTCGACAAGCAGCTCGAGGACAAGATCGACCGCAAGGGCGACAAGAAGCAGGCCACCGTCCAGGCCGGCGCCACCTCCGTCGACCCGAAGACCGGCGCGGTCGTCGCCATGTACGGCGGCGTCGGCGCCACCGAGCACTGGACCAACAACGCCACCCGGCGCGACTACCAGCCCGCCTCGACCTTCAAGCCGCTCGTCCTCGCCTCCGCGCTCGACAACGGCGCCGAGACCCAGGACGGCCGGAAGATCGGCCTCGGCACGGTCTACGACGGCACCAGCAAGCGCCCGGTCGTCGGCAGCGCCATCCCCTTCGCCCCGGAGAACGAGGACAACCAGAGCTACGGCCCGGTCACCGTCCAGAAGGCCACCAACAGCTCGATCAACTCGGTCTACGCCCAGATGATCGTGGACGTCGGCCCCACCAAGACCAAGCAGACCGCCATCGCCCTCGGCATGAAGGACGGCCAGGACTTCGGTGCCACCCCCGCCATGTCGCTCGGCGTCATGGGCGCCTCCACCCTGGACATGGCCGGCGTCTACGCCACCCTCGACAACCACGGCGTCAAGGTCACGCCGACCCTCGTGAAGTCCGCCGAGCACAAGGACCGCAAGGCCGACCCGGTGAAGTCCGTCGGCGAGCGCGTCATCAGCCGCGAGGCCGCCGACACCACCACCAAGGCCATGCAGGGCGTCGTCCAGTCCGGCTCCGGCTTCCGCGCCGCCGGCGACTACCAGGCGGCCGGCAAGACCGGCACCTCCGAGAACAACCGCTCGGCCTGGTTCGTCGGCTACACGCCCGAACTCGTCACCGCCGTCGGCCTCTTCGGCGAGGACGCCAAGGGCAACCAGGTGACCCTGACCGACACCATCAACCCGGGCCGCGCCAACGGCGGCCGCACCCCGGCCCAGATCTGGGGCGCGTACACCACCGCCGCGCTCGGCGGCGGCTCGGACGCCACCTTCGACCTGGAGACCGACGGCACCTCGGGCGGCGACACCGTCCCGACGCCGACGGCCACCACCGGCTCTCCGTCGCCGACGCCGACGGAGAGCGGGGGCACCACCACCCCGACGCAGCCGCCCACGTCGACCGCGACCACGCCGACCCAGCCGCCCACGTCGACCGCGACGACTCCGCCGGAGCCGACGCCGACGAAGCCGACCGAGCCGACGATCGTGCCCACTCCGGACGGCGACACGGGAATCGTCGACGGCGGCCGGGGCGGCCAGTGACACCGGGCCGCTGACGGACGACGACGGCCGGACCCCGAGGAGGGGTCCGGCCGTCGTCGTACGTACGGGATGACGGTTCGGGTACGGGTACGGGCTCAGCGCGTGGCCAGCTCGAACCACACCACCTTGCCGCCCGAGAGCCGCGTCGCGCCCCAGCGCCGGGCCAGCCTGTTCACCAGGAACAGCCCGCGCCCGCCCTCGTCGGTGTCCCGCGCCCGCCGCTGCCGCGGCAGCTGGGGCGAGTCGTCGCCCACCTCGCAGCGCAGCACGTCCGTCTTGAGCAGCCGCAGCGTCACCGGGCGCTCCGCGTACCGCACCGCGTTGGTGACGACCTCGCTGATCAACAGCTCCACCGAGTCCGTCAGGTCCTCCAGGTCCCAGCGCGCGAGCGCCCGCCGGGCGAGCCGTCGGGCCCGGCCCGGGGCCGCGTCCTCCGGTTCCAGGAACCAGTACGCCACGTCGCTCGGCGCGATCCCGTCGAAGCGGGCCGCGAGCAGCGCGATGTCGTCGTCCCGGTCGCCCGGGCCGAGCATGTCGAGCACGTCGTCGCACAGCGCCTCCAGCGGAGGCGAGTGGTCCGGACCGGTCAACTGGGCCGTCGCCGCGAGCCTTTCCCGCAGCTGCTCGATGCCCGTCCACACGTCACGCAGCCGGGACTCCACCAGGCCGTCCGTGTACAGCAGCAGCGTGGCACCGGCCGGCGCGTCCAGCTCCACCGCCTCGAAGTCCACGCCGCCCACGCCGATCGGGGCGCCCGGCGGCACCCGCAGCACCTCGGCCCGGCCGCCCAGGTGCAGCAGTATCGGCGGCGGATGGCCCGCGTTGGCGATGGTGATCCGGTGCGAGACCGGGTCGTACACCGCGTACATGCAGGTGGCCATGCGGTTCTCGCCGAGCCGCTGGGCCTGCTCGTCCAGGTGGTGCAGCACCTCCTGCGGCGGCAGGTCGAGGCCGGCCAGGGTCTGCGCGGTGGTGCGCAGCTGGCCCATGATCGCCGCCGACGTCATCGAGTGACCCATGACGTCGCCGACGACCAGCGCGACCCGGCTGCCGGGCAGCGGGATCGCGTCGTACCAGTCGCCGCCGACCCGGGCCGTCTCCGCCGCCGGCAGGTAGCGCGAGGCGAGCCGCACGCCGGTCGGCTGCGGCAGCGAGTCCGGCAGCATGGTGCGCTGCAGCTCGTCCGCGATGTACGCCTCGCGCCCGTACAGCACGGCCTTGTCGATGCCGAGCGCCGTGTGGGTCGCCAACTGGGCCGCCACGAGCAGGTCGTTCGGCTCGAAGCCGGCCCGCTCGGGACGGCGCAGGAACACCGCCGCACCGATCACCCGGCGCCGCCCCCGCAGCGGCGCGAGTATCGCCCGCTGCCCGCCGGGCACCGGGTGGTCCGGGCCGAGCAGCTCCGGCAGCGCGGCGCGGGCGGCGGGGGAGTCGCCCGGCACCGGACGCACCCCGCGCAGCACCTCCGCCAGCGCGCCGCCCGAGCGGACCTCGCACAGTTCCGCCGCGGGCGTCGGGTCGGGGTCGGGGACGAGGACCAGCTCCTCGCCCTCCACGTCCGCTAACCGCAGCCGGTCGGTGCGGCGGAGCCGCAGCACGAACGGCTCGGCCGGCCGCTCGTCGCCGACCGGCAGCGGGTCGCGCAGATAGACCAGGATCGCGTCGGAGAAGGTGGGGACGGTCGCCCGGCACAGACCGAGGACGATCTCGTCGAGGTCGAGGCCGCGCGCGATCCGCCGCGTCGCGGCGCCCACGAACCGCAGCCGCTCGCCCTCGCGGCGCGCCGCCGCGCCGTCAGGGCCCGCCATGCCGCCGCCGGGCGCCGGTGCGGGCACGGCGACGGCGGCCGCGGGCGCCGCCGCCGCCGTCTCCTGCCGGGGGCGGGTGCGCTCCTGCGGCCGGTCGGCCATCGCCTTGCGGCCTTCGTGGGAGGTGGGATGCTCCGTCACGCCTGGGATTCCGTCCGTCCGGGCCGGTGGTGCGTTGCACGCGCTCTTCTCGCCGATGCCGCGCCTTCGGCGGGGCTAAACCACCGGCACGAGGTCGATGTGGAGGAGGGGGGCGGGGCGTCCGCGCGCAGGTCCGGCACTGCTCTTCCCCCTCATGAAGCAATCTGGATGACGTGTGGTCAGGTCCTGCGCCGTGCCGGGTGTATGACGTGCCGTCGGATCGACCGGGTGCGGTCGGGTCCGGTCGGCCGACTTGCGGAGGACGATCCTACGTTTGCCCCCTGGGGGCGCATCAAGAGTCTCATGGAGCCGTGTGCGCCGGAGTGCGATCCCAGTCGGCGGGCAGTTCGGGGACCGGCCAGGCCGGGTCCGGACGCCAGTCCTCCCAGCCGTCCGAGAACGGCGGTCCCCAGGCCCGGATCAGCTCGACGGCGGCGCTGCCCGCCTCCTTCACCCGGGCGGCCAGCGCCGGGTCCATCAGGCCGGCCCGCTGCGCCTGGGCGAACTCGTCCTCGTCCCGCCACAGCCAACTGCGGTCGGGGTAGACGGAGATGTCGAGGAAGTGGTCCTCGGAGTCGATGCCGCCGGACCAGCGGGTACGGGGCTCCTCCAGGTTCACGTACCAGCTGCGGAAGCGCCAGCCGCGCTCCCAGAACAGCCACACCGACCACGGGTCGCCGGGCCTGGCCAGTTTCAGCACGCCGGTGCCGTGCCAGTGGGCGCGGACGGTGGTGCGCGGCGCCGTGTACCGGGTGGCCAGCGGCTCCTCGTGGACGGGCGTGCCGTCGGCCAGGACCGGTTTCACGCACTCGGTGCCGGGCGCCATCCAGACCGCGAGCAGCTCAGGGGTGTCCTGGACCACGGTCACCGGGCGGCAGATGTGCACGTCGCCGGTGCCGTTGTCGCGGTAGCGCCAGAGGATGTGGTCCCCTGGCGCCCAGTGCTGAGGGCGGCCGGATCCTGTCATGCGCAGATCTTAGGGGTGGGTTCCCGGCGCCGCTGCGGTGAAGGTCACGGATCGGTCAGCGACGGTCACGGGCGGGTCATGCGCAGGACGTCGAGGGCCTCGTCGAGCTGCTCGGGCGTGAGGTCGCCGCGCTCCACGTAACCGGACTCCAGGACGACCTCGCGGATGGTCTTGCGCTCGGCCAGCGACTTCTTGGCCACCTTCGCGGCCTCCTCGTAGCCGATGTACTTGTTCAGCGGCGTGACGACGGAGGGCGAGGACTCCGCGTACTCGCGGGCCCGCTCGGCGTTGGCGGTGATCCCGTCGACGGTGCGGTCGGCGAGCAGCCGGGCCGCGTTGGCCAGAAGGCGTACGGATTCCAGCAGGTTCTTGGCCATGACCGGCAGCATGACGTTGAGCTCGAAGTTCCCGGCCGCGCCGGCCACCGCGACCGTGGTGTCGTTTCCGGTCACCTGCGCGGCGACCATGAGGACGGCCTCGGGGATCACCGGGTTGACCTTGCCCGGCATGATCGACGAGCCCGGCTGGAGGTCGGGGAGGTTGATCTCGGCGAGGCCGGTGCGCGGGCCGCTGGCCATCCAGCGCAGATCGTTGGCGATCTTCGTGAGCGACACGGCGATGGTCCTGAGCTGCCCCGAGGTCTCGACGAGACCGTCCCGGGCGCCCTGGGCCTCGAAGTGGTCGCGGGCCTCGGTGAGCGGCAGTCCGGTGGTGCGGGCGACCTCGGCGATCACGGCGGCGGAGAAGCCGGGCGGGGTGTTGATGCCGGTGCCGACCGCCGTGCCGCCGAGGGGGAGTTCGGCGAGCCGCGGCAGCGCGCCGCGCAGCCGCTCGATCCCGTACCTGACCTGGGCCGCGTAACCGCCGAACTCCTGGCCGAGGGTGACGGGGGTGGCGTCCATGAGGTGGGTGCGGCCGGACTTCACGACGCTCGCGAATTCGGCTGATTTCCGCTCCAGGGAGGCGGCCAGGTGGTCGAGGGCCGGGATCAGGTCGTGGGTCACGGCGGCGGTGGCCGCGATGTGGATGGAGGACGGGAAGACGTCGTTGGACGACTGCGAGGCGTTCACGTGGTCGTTGGGGTGGACGTCCCGGCCCAGGCGCTCGCCGGCGAGCGTCGCCAGCACCTCGTTGGTGTTCATGTTGGAGGAGGTGCCCGAGCCGGTCTGGAAGACGTCGACCGGGAAGTGCTCGTCCCAGCGGCCGTCGGCGACCTCCTCCGCCGCCTCCTGGACCGCCCGCGCGACGTCCTCGTCCAGCACGCCGAGCTCGGCGTTGACCTTGGCCGCCGCGGCCTTGATCCGGGCGAGGGCCTCGATGTGGGCGCGCTCCAGGCGCTGGCCGCTGACCGGGAAGTTCTCCACCGCGCGCTGGGTCTGCGCGCGCCACTTGGCATGGGCGGGGACCCGGACCTCGCCCATGGAGTCGTGCTCGACGCGGTAGCCGTCTTCGTTGCTCATGGTTCGTCAACCTCCTGCTGTGTCTTCCGGGGCGACCCCCGAACCCCCCGAAAAAGATGAGCACTTGTCTTGTTCGACGTATTCCCAAGTCGCTTACCGGCCAGTAAAAACCGTGGGTAACCCCACTTCCAGGAGGCGCAATGACGCGCACCAGGTACAGACTCCGCTGGCCGGTCGCGGCCCTCGCCGCTGCCGCGGCCGCCCTCGGCAGCATGACGGCCGCCGCCCCCGCCGGAGCGGCCGACACGAGTACCACGGCCGGAATCACCTCCGTACCGCTCCGCCCCGAGCTGGAGGCCATCCGGGCCGCCGAGGCCACCGCGATCTACGGAAGCCCCGAGGAGCGTCCGCTCGCGCAGCGCAAGAGCGGACTGATCTCCCTCGGCGACAGCGAGATCTCCGGCGAGGGCGTCGGCACCTACGACCCGGCGACGAACACCTCGTCCAACCAGTGCCACCGCTCGCCCGACACGGCCATCCACCGGACCGGGATCGCCGCCGACCTCACCTTCAACGTGGCCTGCTCCGGCGCCTACTCGGGGAACATCCGCATCGGCGGCTCGAAGCAGTACGCGGACGAGCTCGTCCAGAGCGACAGCCTCGCCGTCAAGGCCCGCAACACCCGGATCAAGATGATCGTGCTGGTCGCCGGGGCCAACGACGACCTGCAGTTCGGCCCCGTCATGACCGACTGCGTGACCCGCTGGGTCCTCAGCCAGGGCACCTGCGAGCCGAAGTACGCCCCCGGCTGGCAGGCACGCGTCGACGGGCTGCGCCCCAAGGTCGAGGCCACCATCGGCGACCTGCGCACGGTCATGCGCGACGCCGGCTACACCGACGACTCGTACAAACTGGTGGTCATGGGCTACCCGAGCCCGATCGGCCCCGACTTCTACGACAACCCGAACTTCCCCGGCAAGCTCCCCGGCGGCTGCGCCGGCTACGACTCCGACGCCAAGTGGGGCCGCAACCACGCCGTACCGGCCTTCGAGAAGGGCATGCGTGCCGCCGCCCGCAACACCGGCGCCGTGTACCTGGACAACTCGCGGCTCTTCCACGGCCACGAGGTCTGCATGGAGGACGCCTGGGCCCGCGGGCTCTACCTGGACCTCGCCGACCACTTCCCGTGGGACGAGAACACCGCCCGGCAGTCGTTCCACCCCAACTACCGCGGCCACGGCGCCTTCGCGTCCTGCCTCACCCAGATCTACGACTCCGGCCTGCGCGAGGCGAGCTGCGCGGACGTCAACTCGACCGGCAGCCCGAAGCTGTTCCCGCTCGCCTGGGACGACGCGTACAAGCCGCTGAAGAACGCGGCCACCGGCAACTGCCTCGACCTGAACGCCTCCGACTCCGCCAACGGCACCGCCGTCCTCGGCTGGGACTGCCACGGCGGCCGCAACCAGGGCTGGTGGTACGACTCCGCCCGCGGCACCCTCCACACCGAACTCACCCAGGACCGCTGCCTGGACGTCCCCGGCGCGGCCTACGAGGCCGGCAAGGCGCTCATCGTGTGGAACTGCAGCGGCGCCGCCAACCAGAGGTTCGTCCGCGACGGCGCCACCGTCCGCCCGGCCGCGGCGACCGGCCTCTGCCTCACCCAGGGCGCGGCGAAGGAGCCGATCAGGCTGCGCGCCTGCGACGGCTCGGCGAACCAGCGCTTCGCGTAGGGCGGCAGCAGGCCCTCACAGAACGCCGTGGCCCCTCGTCCGGTGCGGGACGGGGGGCCACGGCTCCGGGTGCGGCGCCGTCAGGAGGGCTTCCGGGCACCGTCAGGCGCCGTCAGGACGACACCTTCAGGGTCGACTTCGCCAGCTCGTACGCCGGCAGCATCGCCCGGTGCTCCTCCGAGTCGAGCCCGCCGAGGTGGACGATGACCACGCCTCCCGGGGTCGCGACGGCGAGGGCGCGCTTGTCGCTCGTCTCCTCCATGACCTCGCTGTGCACGGCGTACGTCACTTCGACGGCGGGGAGCGTGCCCGCCTTCGTCTCGGCGTAGACCGCCCCGCGGGAGCCGTCCTCCGCCTTCACGAAGGCCTCCAGCGTGCCGCGCACGGAGCCCTTCGGGGCCGTCCACACCCTCAGGAAGCCGATGTTGCCGGCCGGCTTGGCGTCCACCTCGCAGACCGCCGTGGCCGGGCCCTGGCGGTAGAGCCCCTCGAGGAGATCGGCGACCTCCGCGTTCGCGGGCGCGTCGATCGCCTTCGGCTTCCAGTCCGCGGCGAGCGAGAAGGTGACCGGCAGGACGCAGTCCGTCCCGGCTCCGCCCAGCGCTCCGGCGGGCGCGGCGGCAGCGGCGCCCTTCGCGGGGGCCGAACTCCGCGCGTCGGGCGCGGCCGCCGAGCTCTTCGCGCCGGACGCGGGGGTCGACGGACCGGCGGGGTCCGTCTCCGTCCCGCACCCGGTCAGCAGCAGCCCGGCCGTCAGCAGGGCGACGGAGGCGGCCGTACGTATCGGTGCTCTCTCTGGCATGCGCTCATCATCCACGACGGGGTGCGGCCCACCGCGGCGGGCCGGACAATGGTGGGCGGGCCTCGGGGAAGACCGCCATCCCACGGGAGGCAGGACATGATCCGCAGCTTCAGGAGGGCCGGCGCGCTCGGTGCGGCGGCCGTCGCGGCCGTCACCTTCGCCGCCGCCGCTCCGGCGTCGGCCGCCGCCGGCAGCAACGGGCTCGAGTTCACGCTCTACTCGAAGGAGGTCCCCGGCGAGGGCGAGGACCAGGGCGACCAGGCGCCCAAGGTCGGGGACTCCTTCGCCTTCGCCGACGACCTGTACAAGACCAAGGGCGGCGACAAGGTCGGCCGCGACGGCGTGACCTGCACGGTCGTACGCACCGGCGACCCGGGCGACATGATGTGCATCGGCACCTTCGCGCTGACCGGCGGTCCGGGAGGCCAGCTCACCGGGCAGAACCTGGTGTCGTTCGACCCCTCGGACGAGGCGCCCGCCGCCTTCGACATCGCCGTCACCGGCGGAACCGGCGACTTCAAGGACGTACGCGGCTGGATCCGTTCGACCCCCGACGGCGACTACTCGCGACTCGAGTTCCACCTCAGCCGCTAGGCCGTTCTTCCGGATCAGGGCCGGATAGGCCGTGCCAGGCGTCGCGGACCCGGCCAAGATCCGGAAGAGACGGCCTAGGCCGTCCGGCCCGCTGCCGGACTACGACAGCTTGCCGCCGTAGTCCGGCAGCTTGAAGGCGCGCTCCGCGTGGCCGCCGACCAGGTCGGTGGTGTTGTTGCCGATGTTGGCGATGATCGTGTAGCCCTTGGCCTCGATCTCCGCGCGCTTGGCCGTCTTGTAGGCGCTGACCTCGGCGAACAGGTCGGGCAGCGAGCGCACGTACAGGCCGTTCACCGGGTAGCCGGCCTGCTTCAGGTTCCAGTCCGTGAGGGAGTAGATGATCCCCGGACGGGCGGTGACGAAGAAGACGGCCACGCCGCGGTCGTGCGCGTCGCGCACGAGCTCGCGGATCTCGGGGATCGCCGGGGTCGGCAGTTCCCAGAAGGGGTGGAAGTCGGTCTCCAGGGAGCTGTTGTCGATGTCGAGGACGATCGCCTGCTTCTCCCCGTCGGCGTCCTCGGTGCGCTCCTCGATGTACGGGCGGGCCTCGGCGACCACGGCGGCCACGTCCTTGCGCCAGGTCGTGTAGTCGATGTCCTGGATGGCGGCCGTGGAGGTGTGGTGGCTGTCCGGATCCGAGGCGGACGCGGCGGGCGCGGGCCCGACGACGAGGAGGGCCGTCAGGCCGAGGGCGGCGGTGCTGCCGGCGGCGGCGCGCCTGATGAGGGGGGTGGAGGGCATGGGGGCTCCCGAGTGGTCGACCGGCTCAGTGGTTGACATGCTCGCGACCCATACTGGCTAGTAGGTGGCCGGAAGGCTACCGGTCGGTAGCGACTTTCTGAGCGCAGATCGACGAGAGGGGCCCGGGACCCCTCAGTGGCGCGCGGGCCGACGGCGACCGCCCGGGCGAGAGGCCGGCGACGCCCCGGCCGCACCAGACGCCGCGGACCCGGCCGAGATCCGGAAGAGACGGCAGCCAGGGCCTCTCCGGCGGATCACGGCCGGGTCCGCCGGACAGGCCCTAGCCGACGAGCCCCTCCTCGAAGCGCAGATAGCGCTCCACCGACCGGGCCAGGACCTCGTTGCCGCCCGAGGTCACCACGCGGTTCCACCAGGCGCCGTAGATCCGCTCGAAGCGGTAGCCGGCGAGCAGGCCCGCGGCGGCGCGCACGGCCTCCGGGCGCTCCGGTATGTGGTTGGCGTAGCTGTACATGACGGTCACCCAGCGCGTGTCCGGGCACACGTTGACCACGTCGCCGGTGAACAGGGCCCCCTGGCCCGCGCTCCAGTGCAGCACCGCGCTGCCCGGGAAGTGGATGCCCGGGTTGATCAGGGTCAGCTCGTCGCCCAGCCGGTGGGTGCGGCCGCTCCAGAACCTCAGCGCCGGGTCGGGCCGGCCGACCCACCGCCGGTCGGCCTCGTGCAGATGGACCGGCGCGTCGAAGGCGTGCGCCCACTCCACCATCGTCGAGTAGAAGTGCGGGTGGCTGATCGCGATGTGGTCGATGCCGCCGAGCTCCTCGACGGCCCGCACCATCGCGTCGTCGAGGTACGGCACGCAGTCCCACAGCACGTTCCCCGCGGAGGTCCGCAGCAGCAGCGCACGCTGCCCGATCGCGAAGCCCGGCGCGTAGCCGACGCCGAGCACGTCGGGCCCCTCCTCCTCGAAGCGGCCCGTCTGCCCTTCGGCGCGCAGCTCCTCCAGGGTCGTCCACCGCTGACCGTCCCGGCCCACGTACTGCCGCTCGTCGAGACAGACGGGACAGTCGGGGCGCGGCTCGGCGTACTGGGTGCCGCAGGTGCGGCAGATCGGGGGCGTGGGGATGCCGGAGTCAGCCACGGGTGCCCCCGGCGAGCTCGGTGAGGACGTACGGCCGGCTCGGACGCCAGCCGAGCACCTCGGCGGCCCGCTGCCCCGACACCACCTGGTGCAGCGCCAGCGCCTCGGCGAACGGGGCCCCGAGCGCCTCGGCCGCCTGCTCCACCGGCCACGGCTCGGCCCGGCCGGTGCCGCCGGCCGCGAGGTCCGCGGCCGCCGCGACCGCGGCGACCGGCACGGCCTCGTGCGCCACGCCGTGCAGCACCGCGCCCGCCTCGGCCTTGGCGAGGACCAGGGCGTACAGCTCGGCGAGGTCGTCCACGTGCACCATCGGCCAGCGGGTCGCCGCCGAGCCGACGTACCGGCCCGTGCCGTGCTCCTCGGCCCAGCCGGTCATCATCGCCGGGATGCCGCCCCCGCGGCCGTACACGATGCCGGGGCGCACCACGACCGCGCGGACGTTCTCCCAGGCCGCGGCCAGGACCCGCTGCTCGATCCGCGGCCGGTAGCCGACGATGGCGATCGGGTCGGTCGCCGTGTCCTCGTCCACCGGCGCCTCCTCGGTGGCGCCCAGCACCCAGACGCCGCTGGTGTACACGAACGCCCGGCCGGTGCCGCGCAGCGGCGCGAGCAGCGCGTCGAGCGCGGCCGTGTCCACGGCCTCGTCGCCGGTCGGCGTCGCCAGGTTCACCACCGCGTCCACGTCGGCGGTCACGGCCGCGCGCAGCGACGCCGGGTCCGCCAGGTCGCCGACCCGGACCGGCACATCGGGATCCCAGGCGGTCGCGTCCTTCACCAGCGGGACCACGTCGTGGCCCTCCAGCGTCAACCGCGCCACCACCGCGGAACCTATGTAGCCGGTCGCGCCCAGCACCAGCACCCTCATGACCTCTCCCCTCCGGCGGACCCGCCGGTCGCTCGTCGAACGTGGGCAACCGTACGAACACCGGCGGGTCCTGCGCATCCGTCAGATGACCTGGATGCCGTACCGGGGTCGGTCCGCCGGGCCGGTCACGGGGTCGGTCACCGGGCTCGCGGTGGGCAAGCGTTCCGCGGCCGTCCCTCAGCCCAGGTCGAGCGCCCCCAGGGCGGCCCGCGACGTCACGCCGAGCTTGGGGTACGCGTTGGACAGGTGGTAGCCGACCGTGCGCGGGCTGAGGAACAGCCGCGCCCCTATGTCCCGGTTGCTCAGTCCCGTCGCCGCCAGCCGGGCCACCCGCAGTTCCTGCGCCGTCAACCGGCCCGCGAGGTCCGGTACGGCACCCGCCGGGGCCGGAGCCGCACCCAGCGCCCGCAGCTCGGTACGCGCGCGGTCCGCCCACGCCCCCGCCTGCGTCCGCTCGAACGCGGCGAGCGCCACGGTCAACGCCTCCCGGGCGGCGCGCCGGCGCTTCGCCCGGCGCAGCCACTCCCCGTACAACAGCCGCGTACGGGCCTCCTCGAACGGGCGGCCGTCTCCCTCGTGCGCCGCGAGCGCCCGCGCGTACCACTCCTCCGCCGCCTCGTCGGCGGCGAGCAGGGCGCGGCAGCGCAGCTCCACCGCCCCGGCCCACGGCGTCCCGGTGGCCCCCGCCCAGCGCGTGAACCGCTCGGCCGCCGGAGCCGCGTCGGCGACCCGGCCGAGCCGCACGGCCGCCTCCACCTGGTCCGGCAGGCTGTGCACGGAGAGCATCAGATGCCGGTACGGGCCGCCGGTGAGCGCGTCGAACCGCTGCAGTGCGGCGTCGTAACGGCCGAGCCCGAGGTCGAGGAGGCCCTGCGCCCTCGTCAGCGAGGCCGGGTGCGACGCGACACCGGAGCACAGCTCGCCACCGGCCCGGCCGTCCGGATCGGCCCGGCGGCCCGGCTCCGTCACCCCGGCCTCGTCCCCGTCGAGCGCGGCGAGCACCGACAGGACGGAACACAGCAACGCGGCGAGGTGACGCTGCCCGGTGTCGCGGGCGATCTCCAGACCCTCGACCGCCGTCGTGTACGCGTCCCGGTGCCGGCCCAGGAACAGCCGGCAGCGCGCGAGGCGCAACAGCACACGCGGCAGCACGCCCACGGCACCCTCCGCACGGCACTCCTGCTCCAGGGCCACCGCTTCGTCGAGCACGCCCCGGTACTCGCCCAGCAGCATGTCCCAGCCGTGCAGCCGCACCTGGTCCGACAGACTGCGCTCGTGCCGGGTCCGCACCACGTACCCGGCGAACTCCCGGATGGCCGCCGCGCCGACCACCGGATCACCCGCCAGCGCGTCCAGCACTCCGCCCGCGCCCCGGTGCACCGGGCAGTCGCCGAAGTCCAGACCGGCGAGCCGCGCCCGGGTGTCCCGCACCGCCGCGACCGGGTCCGGCGCGTCCCAGGCCATCGCCGCCGACTCGAACAGCAGCCACGCCCCTGTGGCCGGCCGGTGCGGCGTCACCTCGCGGGCCGCCTCGACGAGCAGCAGACGCGCCGACTCCGGGCGACCCCCGCTGTGCTCCAGCGCCGCCCGCACGCTCGCGAGCCGGGCCACGGCCGGCGGACTGCTCACCGTGCCCGCCTCGTCGGCGAGCGCGGCCGCGAGCTCCACCTGCCCGGCCTCGGCGGCCGCCGCCGCGGCGGCGGCCAGCCGCAGCGACCGGGCCTCCGGATCCTCCGTCAGCCGCGCCGCCCGCCGATAGGCCGCGGCGACCGCCGCGCGACCGCCGCGGGAGCGGAACAGCTCGGCGCTGCGCTCCAGTTCGGCCGCCACCTCCTCGTCGTAGCCGACGGTCGCCGCTGCCAGGTGCCAGGCCCGGCGGCCCATGTCCCCGCCGGCCGGCGCCGCTTCGGCGAGTGCCCGGTGCGCGGCCGTCCGCTCGGCGAGCACCGCCCCCTGGTACGCGGCGGCCCGCACCAGCGGATGCCGGAAGACGAGCCGCCGCCCGGACACCCGCACCAGGTCCGCCGCCTCCGCGGGGCCGAGGTCCGCGGCGGCCGCGCCCACGAGTTCCCCCGCCGCGACCACCAGCGCCACGTCACCGGTGTCGTCGGCCGCCGCGACCGTCAGCAGTCGGCGCGTCGGCCCGGGCAGCGCCCGGATCCGCTGGTCGAAGATCCGCCGCACCCGCCACGAGGCCGGCAGCACGGCGATCTCCCGGGCGTCCAGCGGCTCGCTCCCGTCCCGCTGGGCCGCCGTCAGGGCACCGGCCAGCTCCACCAGCGCCAGCGGATTGCCCTGGGCGAGCCCGCGGATCCGGCTGCTCACCGCCGCGTGCAGATCGGGTGCACGCCCGGCGAGCAGCGCCGCGCCCTCCTCGTCGGTCAACGGGCCGAGGTGCAGCACCGGCAGGCCCGGCGTGCCGTCGAAGGACGGCGAGCCCTCGCGCGCGGCGAACACCATGGCCACCCGCCCCACACCGATCCGGCGGGCCGCGAACAGCAGGGCGTCCACGGTCTCCAGGTCCAGCCAGTGCGCGTCGTCGACCAGGACCAGGACCGGCCGCTCCTCGGCCAGCTCCCCGAGCAGGCTCACCGTGGCCGCCCCGACCAGGAAGCGGTCGCCACCCGGCGCGCCGTCCAGCCCGATCACCCCGCGCAGCGCACGCAGCTGGTGGCCCGGCAGGCGCCGGGCCCGTTCCAGCGTTCCCCGCAGCAGCACCTGCAGCCCGGCGTACGGCAGCGCCGCCTCCGACTCGACCCCGACGCACCGCAGCAGGGTGGCCCCGTCCGCCAGGTCCGCGACCCGTTCCAGCAGCGCCGTCTTGCCCGAGCCCGCCTCGCCCCGCAGCACCACGGCCCCGCCCCGGCACTCCGCCGCCCCCGCGAGCAGCTCCTCCAGAAACCGCAGCTCTCGATCGCGACCGCTCAGGCCCCCGTCGCTCATCGGTGTTCCCCCTTCACCCGGACGTCGTGACGATCACGCTGTCACCGGGGAGAACGCCGACGGGCCCCCGGCACGTGCCGGGGGCCCGTCGGCACTCGGAACCGAGTGCTCAGGGAGCGGGGATCAGAGGCCGGGGCCGCGCACCGGGATGTGCGTGAACGTCGGCTCCGGGGCCGGGTTCTGGAAGAAGTCGTTGCCCTTGTCGTCCACCACGATGAACGCCGGGAAGTCCTCGACCTCGATCTTCCAGACCGCCTCCATGCCGAGCTCCTCGTACTCGACGACCTCGACCTTCTTGATGCAGTCCTGCGCGAGACGGGCCGCCGGGCCGCCGATCGAGCCCAGGTAGAAGCCGCCGTGCGAGCCGCAGGCGTCCGTGACCTGCTTCGAGCGGTTGCCCTTGGCCAGCATGACCTTCGAGCCGCCCGCCGCCTGGAACTGCTCCACGTACGAGTCCATGCGGCCGGCCGTCGTCGGGCCGAACGAACCGGAGGCGTAGCCCTCGGGGGTCTTCGCCGGACCCGCGTAGTAGACCGGGTGGTCCTTCAGGTACTGCGGCATCTCCTCGCCCGCGTCCAGGCGCTCCTTGATCTTGGCGTGCGCGATGTCGCGCGCCACGACCAGCGGGCCGGTCAGCGACAGGCGGGTCTTGACCGGGTACTTGGTGAGCTCGGCGAGGATCTCGTCCATGGGCTGGTTGAGGTCGATCTTCACGACGTCGCCCTCGGTCTCGAGGTGCTCGTCCGTGGTCTCCGGCAGGAAGCGCGCCGGGTCGGTCTCCAGCTGCTCCAGGAAGACGCCCTCGGCGGTGATCTTCGCGACGGCCTGGCGGTCGGCCGAGCAGGACACGGCGATCGCGACGGGCAGCGAGGCGCCGTGGCGGGGCAGGCGGACCACGCGCACGTCGTGGCAGAAGTACTTGCCGCCGAACTGGGCGCCGATGCCGATCTTCTGCGTCAGCTCGAAGACCTTCTCCTCCAGCTCCTTGTCGCGGAAGCCGTGGCCGGTGGCGGCGTCGCCCTCGGTGGGCAGCTCGTCCAGGTAGTGCGCGGAGGCGTACTTCGCGGTCTTCAGCGCGAACTCGGCGCTGGTGCCGCCGACGACGATCGCCAGGTGGTACGGCGGGCAGGCCGCCGTACCGAGCGTGCGGATCTTCTCCTCCAGGAACTTCATCATGGAGGCCTCGTTCAGGACCGCCTTCGTCTCCTGGTAGAGGAAGGACTTGTTGGCGGAGCCGCCGCCCTTGGCCATGAAGAGGAACTTGTACGCGCCGCCGTCGGTGGCGTACAGCTCGATCTGCGCCGGCAGGTTCGAGCCGGTGTTCTTCTCCTCCCACATGGTCACCGGGGCCATCTGCGAGTAGCGCAGGTTGAGCTTGGTGTAGGCGTCGTAGATGCCCTTGCTCAGGGCCTCCTCGTCGCGGCCCCGGGTGAGCACGTTCTGGCCGCGCTTGCCCATGACGATCGCGGTGCCGGTGTCCTGGCACATGGGCAGGACGCCGGCGGCGGCGATGTTCGCGTTCTTGAGGAGGTCGAGCGCGACGAACTTGTCGTTGCTCGACGCCTCCGGGTCGTCGATGATCTTCCGCAGCTGGGCCAGGTGGGCCGGGCGCAGGTAGTGCTGGATGTCGTGGATCGCCTCGGCGGCCAGCTTGCGCAGCGCCTCCGGCTCGACCTTGAGGAACGTACGGCCGTCGGCCTCGAAGGTGGAGACACCTTCGGAGGTCACCAGGCGGTAGGGCGTGGTGTCCTCTCCCAGGGGGAGCAGATCGGAGTACGCAAACTCTGGCATGACGGCGGCCATTCCTCACTCGGCAGACAGCGGCGCCGCCTCCGTTGGCGGCGCGCACTCCAGCGTAAGACGCGACCGCGACACCGATCCTGTGAGGTAAGGCTCACTAGCGGGCAAGACCGCGCCGGAACGGCGCATGGCGCGTTTCCCGCCAGGGCCGTCCGTGTCGTCCGCGGGACACGACCGCTTCCCCTAGTCGCGATCTATCGCGTTTCGCTAGGCTGAGGCTCGTGGACCTCGAAAAGCAGCCTCAGCAGCCGCCCGCCTCCGCACCCCGGCAGCCCGACGTCGCCGATCCCCAGGGCTCGCTGCGTGCCTCGGACGCCGACCGGGACCGGATCGCGGACATCCTCAGGGACGCGCTTGCCGAGGGGCGGATCGACCCCGAGGAGCACTCGGAGCGGATCGACGCCGTCTACCGGGCCAAGACCGTGGGCGAGCTGGAGCCGATCGTGCGGGACCTGCCCGCCCACCGCTCCGGTCCGGCCTCGGCGGCCGCGCCGCAGTACGGCCCCGAGGAGGTCGAGGGCCCCGCGGAGAACATGGTCGCCGTCTTCTCCGCCTCGACCCGGAAGGGCCGCTGGCGGGTGAGCAGGCGGACCAACGCCTTCTCGCTGTTCGGCAGCATCGAGATCGACCTGACCGAGGCGATCTTCGCCCAGCGTCTCACCGTCATCAACGCGACCTCGATCTTCGGCAGCGTCGAGGTCCGTGTCCCGGAGAACGTGACGCTGCGCGGCAACGGCACCGGGATCTTCGGCAACTTCGAGGTGGTCACCCTGGAGGGCGTCGACCCGCAGGCCCCGGTCGTGGTCGTCAACGGGTACGCGGTGTTCGGCAACGTGGAGGCCCGGCCGAAGCGGGGCAAGTGGGTCACCGACCTGCAGAATCAGATTCAGGACAAGTTGCGCAAGCATCTCGGCCACTGACGGCCGCGTTCCACTTCTCCCGGTGACCGGAATTCGCCGTCCGCTGTCCGTCCTGCGGAACGGCGCGGCACGCAGTGCATAGGCGCGCGCACAGCGGGTAGGGCTGGTGCATCGTCGCTCGCTCGTCCACGGAAGCCGTCGTCAGGAGTAGACCGTGCTGCACTCGCCGCATCAGCCCCTCCGGGTCGCCGCCGCCGTGCCGCCCCAGGGCACCACCCCCGCTCGGGAGGACGAGGCCGGTCCCTGGCACACGGAGGCGGTGTGCCGGCGGGATGAGGCCGGACTCTTCTTCGCCCCCTCCAAGGAACCCACCGCCGCCCGGCTCTCCCGCGAGGAGGCCGCGAAGCGGGTCTGTGCCCGCTGCCCCGTGATGGTCGAGTGCCGCGAGCACGCCCTGCTCCAGCCCGAGCCGTACGGGGTGTGGGGCGGGCTCACCGCCGCCGAGCGCCGTGTCGTGCTGGCCCGGCGCCGCCGCCGGGAGGTCGAGCTGCGCAAGGCCGCCGCGGCCGAGCGCGCCGAGCGGATCGCCTGACGGACGCCTCCTGACGGGACGCCTCCTGGCTCCTGTCACCCCTGGCTCGCGTCACTCCCGGCTCGCGTCACCTTCGGCTCCCGTCCGGCCCGTCCGTCGGCCGGGTGCCCGTACGGGAAGGGGCGCCCCCACCGCACATGGGGGGCGCCCCTTTTCGTACCGTCGTCGGTCCCGGCAGGTGTTACTTCGCCCGGTCGAAGTCGATCTTGCTGTAGGCGCGCAGCTTCGACAGGCGGTGCGTGGAGTCGATCTGGCGGATCGTGCCGGACTTCGAGCGCATGACCAGGGACTGGGTGGTCGCCGTCTCGGAGCGGTAGCGCACGCCGCGCAGCAGCTCGCCGTCGGTGATGCCGGTGGCGACGAAGAAGACGTTGTCGCCGGCGACCAGGTCGGTGGTGGTGAGCACCCGGTCCAGGTCGTGGCCCGCGTCGAGGGCCTTCTGGCGCTCGGCCTCGTCCTTCGGCCACAGCTTGCCCTGGATCACACCGCCCAGGCACTTTATGGCGCAGGCCGAGATGATGCCCTCGGGCGTGCCGCCGATGCCCATCAGCAGGTCGACGCCGGTGCCCTCGCGGGCGGCCATGATGGAGCCGGCCACGTCGCCGTCGGAGATGAACTTGATGCGGGCGCCGGTCTCGCGGATCTCCTTGACGATGCCCTCGTGGCGGGGGCGGTCGAGGATGACCACGGTGACGTCCTCGGCCTGCATGCCCTTGGCCTTGGCGACCCGGCGGATGTTGACCGAGACCGGCGCGTTGATGTCGACGAAGTCGGCGGCCTCCGGGCCGGTGACCAGCTTGTCCATGTAGAAGACCGCGGACGGGTCGAACATGGCGCCACGGTCGGCGGCGGCGAGCACGGCGATCGCGTTCGGCATGCCCTTGGCGTTGAGCGTGGTGCCGTCGATCGGGTCGACCGCGATGTCGACCTCGGCGCCCGTGCCGTCGCCCACGCGCTCCCCGTTGAAGAGCATCGGGGCCTCGTCCTTCTCGCCCTCGCCGATGACGACCACGCCGTTCATCGAGACGGTGGAGATCAGGGTCCGCATCGCGTTCACCGCGGCGCCGTCCGCGCCGATCTTGTCGCCGCGGCCGACCCAGCGGCCGGCGGCCATGGCGGCGGCCTCGGTCACCCGGACGAGTTCCATGGCGAGGTTGCGGTCGGGGGCCTCGGGGGAGACCTCGAGCTCGGGCGGCAAGTGGTGCTCGGTCATCGGAGCGCACCTTTCTGTACGGCGACGGCCGGAAAAAAGAGGGTGCTGCGACTCTATCGTCAGGTCGACAAATTGAGCAGAGGGGCCCACGTATGAGCACGAACCCTTGATGCGACCATAAGGGACGTGGCAGGTATGCGAGGCAGGCAGACGGTACGCGGGATGTTCCAGTCCCTCGCGGTGATCATGGTCGCCGCGGGCGTGATGTATCTCTTCATCCCGCACGACGAGAAGGCGGACCCGGTCCAGGTGAAGGACTACCGGGTCGAGCTGCTGACGGCACAGCGGGCGGCGCCGTACCCGGTGCTGGCCCCCGAGGGCCTGGGCGACGACTGGAGGGCGACGGTCGTCTCGTACCGGCGCGAGGACCACGACGCCTGGAAGCTGGGCTTCCTCGACCCGGACACCCAGTACGTCTCCGTCCAGCAGTCCACCGAGGATCCGAAGAAGTACGTGCCCAAGGTCACCCTGGAGGCCAAGGACACCGGCCGGACCGAGACCGTGGGCGGCCGGGTCTGGCAGCGCTGGGAGGGCTCGAAGTACGACGCCCTGGTGCGCTCCGAGGGCGGCGCGACGACCGTCGTGACGGGCACGGCCTCGTTCGACCGGCTCGCGCAGATGGCGGGCGCGCTGCAGTCGAAGAAGGTCTGACGGTATGGGGAAGGGCCCCCGGTGCGGTGCACCGGGGGCCCTTCCCTGTGGGCTCACGTCATCAGACGGTGGTGATGACCTCGTCGAAGGCCAGACGCGGGGAGCGCGGGAACCAGGCGTCCTCGCCCGGCTTGCCGATGTTCACGACCATCAGCGGGGTGTGGTCGTCGTCCAGGAACTCCTTCTGGACGCCGGCGAAGTCCAGGCCGGTCATCGGGCCGGCGGCCAGGCCGGCGGCGCGCACGCCGACGATGAAGTACGCGGCCTGGAGGGCGGCGTTCAGCAGCGCGGACTGCTCGCGGACCGGGCGCTCGGCGAAGAACATGTCCTTGGCCTGCGGGAAGTGCGGGAGCAGGGCCGGCAGCTCCTCGTGGAACTCGTTGTCCGCGGCGAGGATCGCGACCAGCGGCGCGGCCTGGGTCTTGGCCTGGTTGCCCTCGGCCATGTGCCGGACCAGGCGCTCGCGGGCCTCGGGGGAGCGGACCAGGGTGATGCGCAGCGGGCTCTGGTTGAAGGCGGTCGGGCCGAACTTGACCAGGTCGTAGATCGCCTGGACCTGCTCGTCCGTCACCGGCTCGTCGGTGAACGTGTTGGCGGTACGGGCCTCGCGGAAGAGGAGGTCCTGGGCGGCGGGGTCAAGGGCGAGAGACATGCTGCGTACCTTCCGGACTGCAAGGGGCTCGCTCGCGGGGTTCGAGCGATGTCACGACAGTACGCCCGGAGTAGGTGAAGTTTCAACTACCTGAACCGGATAGTGATCCGCTTCACAGGCAGTGTACGCGCCCCGCGTCACGACCCCCGCCGTGACCTGCCAGGTCACTCGTCGTCGGCGTCCTCCGCCGCCTCGTCGGCGGCCCGCTCGGCCGCCAGAGAGGCGTCGAGACGTGCCCGGGCCCCCTCGAGCCAGCGCCGGCACACCTTGGCCAGCTCCTCGCCGCGCTCCCAGAGCGCCAGCGACTCCTCCAGCGTCGTCCCGCCCGCTTCGAGGCGCCGGACGACCTCGATCAGCTCGTCGCGCGCCTGCTCGTAGCCGAGGGCGGTCTCCGCGTTGCCCGTGCCCGTTGCCATGAATCCAGTCCTCCGTGTTCGCTCTTCGTCTTCGATCAGGCCGGGTCGGGCAGCCGCCGCACCCGGAACTCGCCCGCGGCCACCCGGGCCCGCAGCTCCTCGTCCGCCGCGACCTCCACCGGGTCCCGCACCACCGAGCCGTCCGCCCGCTGGAGCACCGCGTAACCGCGCTCCATCGTCGCGGCGGGGGACAGCGCCCGGACCCGGGCCCGGGTGTGCGAGAGCTCCGAGTCCGCCCGGTCGAGTAGATGCCCCAGGGTCCGCCGGCTGCGCGCGAGCAGCGCCGCCAGCTCGTCCTCGCGCACCTCCACCATCCGCTGCGGATGCTCCATGACCGGCCGCGCCAGCGCGTGCGCCAGACCCCGCTCCTCACGCTCGAGCAGGCCCCGGACGCACCGCAGCGCCCGGTCCCGGAGCCCCCGCACCCGCTCCAGCTCCTCGCCCACGTCCGGGACCACCTTCTTGGCGGCGTCCGTCGGCGTGGACGCCCGCAGGTCCGCGACCAGGTCCAGCAGCGGCGTGTCCGGCTCGTGCCCGATCGCCGACACCACCGGCGTACGGCAGTCGGCGACCGCCCGTACCAGCTGCTCGTCCGAGAACGGCAGCAGGTCCTCGACGCTGCCGCCGCCGCGGGCCACGACGATCACGTCCACGTCCTCGTGCGCGTCCAGCTCCTTCACGGCCTGGATCACCTGCGGCACGGCCCGCACGCCCTGCACCGCCACGTTCCGCACCTCGAAGCGGACGGCCGGCCAGCGCCGCCGCGCGTTCTCCAGCACGTCCCGCTCGGCCGCCGACGCCCGCCCGCAGACCAGCCCGATCAGCTGCGGCAGGAACGGCAGCGGCTTCTTGCGGTCCAGCGCGAAGAGCCCCTCCGCGGCCAGCGACTTCTTCAGCATCTCCAGGCGCGCCAGCAGCTCCCCGATGCCGACCGGCCTGATCTCCGCCGCCCGCAGCGACAGCTGCCCGCGCGGCGCGTACCACTCCGGCTTCGCGTGCACCACCACCCGCGCGCCCTCCGACACGACGTCGGCGACGGCGTCGAAGACCTGGCGGTAGCACGTGACGTTGATCGAGATGTCGTACGAGGGATCCCGCAGCGTCAGGAACACCACCCCGGCGCCGGGGCGCCGCGACAGCTGCGTGATCTGCCCCTCGACCCACACCGCCCCCAGCCGGTCGATCCAGCCCCCGATCAGCCGGGACACCTCGCCGACGGGCAGCGGCGCTTCCGCTGACGTGTTCAGACCCATGCGCCGAGCGTAACGGGCGGGTCGGACACGGGAGGAGCACCGCGACGGGCCCGCACCGTCGCAGGGGCGCCGGACGCGTACCCAGGTCAGGGCGGCCGGCGCACCCGTGTCGGCCGCCGCCGGGGCACCGGCGGGCACGGCTCACCGCGTCCGCCCGCGCCCCCGCCATCACGGCACCGGCCGTCGCATCCCCTGCAGTGCCAGGACCACCAGCCCGATCCCCAGCCAGATCACGCCCACCACCTGCGCCGACGGCGAGGCCTCCACGATCACCGCGACCAGGATCGCCGCGCCCACCACCGGCGCCACCACATGCGGCAGCCAGCGCGGCGGACCGGCCATGCGGCGTACCGCGAACCAGCCCACCACGCTCGCGTGCAGCAGCACGAACGCGGTCAGGGCGCCGATGTCCACCACCGAGACCAGATGGTCGAGACCGTCGTCCTGGCGGGCCGCCCACACCGCCGCGGCCATCGTCACCGTCGCCGACACCAGCAGCGCCACCCGGGGCACGCCCGAGTCGGTGCGCGCCAGCGCGTGCGGCAGCCGGCGGTCGCGGCCCATCGCGAAGAGCAGCCGCCCGCCCGCCGCCTGCCCGGCGAGCGCGGCGAAGGCCGCGCCGATCGCCTTCGACGCCGCCACTAGGTCGTGCAGCCAGTCGCCGACGGCCGTGTCCACCGCGTCGTAGAACGCCGAGCCCTGCGAGGCCGGGTCCGCCGCCAGCTCCGTCGACGAGACGGGCGCGAGCAGCGCCACCAGCCAGGTCTGCGCCACGAACAGCAGGCCCGCGAGCGCCAGACAGAACAGCACCGCCCGCGCCACCTTCGCCGAGCCCCCGGTCACCTCCTCCGCGAACGAGGCGATCGCGTCGAAGCCCAGGTACGACAGGACGGCCACCGACACCGCCCCGATCACGGCCGCCGCCGAGAACCCGGCGTCACTCGTCAGCGGCGACCACCAGTCCCGCGACGCCCCGTCCCGCACGAGCACGACGACCGCCGACACCACGAAGACCAGCAGCACCACGATCTCCATCGCGAGCACCGCGAAGCCGACGCGGGCGGCCGCCCGTACGCCCCACAGGTTCAGCAGCGTCGTCACGACGACCGCGATCCCGGTCCACACCCAGCGGTGCACCTCGGGCACCAGGGCCTCCATCGCGATGCCCGCGAAGAGGTACGCGACCGCCGGGATGAGCAGGTAGTCGAGCATCGCCATCCACCCGGCGACGAAGCCCGGCCCTTCGCCGAGCGCCGTACGGGCGTACGTGAAGACCGAGCCGGCCCGCGGCGCGACCCGCACCATCTGCGCGTAGCTGAAGGCGGTGAACCCCATGGCCACGGTGGCCACCACGTACACGAGTGCGACCGCCCCGTGCGACTTCGCGTCGAGCGTGCCGAAGATGCCGACGGGGGCCATCGGGGCGATGAAGAGCAGCCCGTAGACCACCAGGTCCCGGAAACCCAGACTCCGCCGCAGGCTCTCGTGATCCGGTTCCTCCGGTTCTTCCGGATTCCCCGGTTCCGCCGCCCGCCTCTCCTCAGCCATGGCGTCAGTCTCGGCCACGCCACCGCCGGAACCGCTGACCAAAACGCCGACCGGCGCGGCCTTACGATGGGGACCATGACTGCGACGCCCGCCACCAACCGCCCGAAGCGTGTCCTGCTCGCCGCTCCCCGCGGCTACTGCGCGGGCGTGGACCGTGCCGTGATCGCCGTGGAGAAGGCCCTCGAACAGTACGGCGCCCCGATCTACGTCCGGCACGAGATTGTCCACAACAAGTACGTCGTGCAGACCCTGGAGCGGAAGGGCGCGATCTTCGTCGACCAGGCGACCGAGGTGCCGCCGGGCAACATCGTGATGTTCTCCGCCCACGGCGTCGCCCCGACCGTCCACGAGGAGGCCCGCGTCGGCCGCCTCAAGACCATCGACGCCACCTGCCCGCTGGTCACCAAGGTCCACAAGGAGGCCGTGCGGTTCGCCAACGAGGACTTCGACATCCTCCTCATCGGCCACGAGGGCCACGAGGAGGTCATCGGCACCTCCGGTGAGGCGCCCGACCACATCCAGCTGGTCGACGGCCCCGACGACGTCGCCAAGGTCGAGGTCCGCGACCCGTCCAAGGTCGTCTGGCTCTCCCAGACCACGCTCTCCGTCGACGAGACCATGGAGACCGTGGACGCGCTGAAGGAGAAGTTCCCGCAGCTGATCTCCCCGCCGTCCGACGACATCTGCTACGCCACGCAGAACCGCCAGACCGCCATCAAGGAGCTCGCCACGCAGGCCGAGCTCGTCATCGTGGTCGGCTCCAGGAACTCCTCGAACTCCCAGCGCATGGTCGACGTCGCCAAGCAGGCCGGCGCCCCCGCCGCGTACCTCGTCGACTTCGCCAGCGAGATCGACGAGGCCTGGCTGGAGGGCGTCACCAGCGTCGGCCTCTCCTCCGGCGCCTCCGTCCCGGACGTGCTGGTCCAGGAGGTCCTGGAGTGGCTGTCCGAGCGCGGCTACGCCGACGTCGAGCTGGTCAAGACGGCCGACGAGTCGCTGACCTTCTCGCTGCCGAAGGAGCTCCGCAACCGCGACCTGCGGGCCGAGGCGGCGGCGCTGCTCGAAAAGGAGTAGGGCGGCCCCCGTGCGGTTACGTTGATGTCCATGAACGTCTTCGGAGTGGACATCGGCGGATCGGGCATCAAGGGAGCCCCCGTGGACCTCGAGCGCGGCGACCTCACGGAGCCGCGCCACAAGGTGCTCACCCCCCAGCCCGCGACACCCGACGGTGTCGCGGGCTGTGTCGTGGAAGTCGTCCGGAACTTCGGCTGGACCGGTCCGGTCGGCGTCACCTTTCCCGGTGTGGTCACCGGCTCCACGATCCGCACGGCGGCCAACGTCGACAAGGGCTGGATCGGCGTCGACGCGGGCCGGATGCTCGGCGAACGCCTCGGCGGACTCCCGGTGACCGTCCTCAACGACGCCGACGCGGCCGGCATCGCCGAGATGACCTTCGGGGCCGGGAGGGGCAGGAAGGGCACCGTCATCCTGCTGACCCTCGGCACCGGCATCGGCTCCGCCGTCTTCGTCGACGGAAAGCTCCTGCCCAACACCGAGCTGGGCCACCTGGAGCTCAAGGGCCACGACGCGGAGAAGCGGGCGTCGTCGAAGGCACGCGAGGACGAGGGACTGAGCTGGGAGCACTGGGCGACCCGGCGGCTGCAGAAGTACCTGGCGCACGTGGAGATGCTGTTCTCGCCGGAGCTGTTCATCATCGGCGGCGGCGTCAGCCGCAAGGCGGACAAGTTCCTGCCGCTGATCGAGGGCATCCGGGCCGAGATCGTTCCGGCGGAGCTGCAGAACAACGCGGGCATCGTGGGGGCGGCGATGGCCGCGAAGGCACGGGTCGCCGGGGGCTGAGCCCCGTGGGCGGCGACGGGGTCAGGGGCCGACGCGGTGGTCGGCGGCGGTCGGCCCCTCGGACGTGGACGGGTGGGGCGCCGTCTCGGCCCCCGGCCCCGCCCCTCCCACCGTCGGCTCCGCCCTAGCCCTGCTCGGGGGCCGGGCGGCGGACCGGACGTACGGGGGCTCCGGCGGTGGCGCGCTGGCGGCGGCCCATGTCGCGGACCTTGCGGACGCTGGCGATGAGGCCGGCGACGAGGGTGCCGCCGTACAGCCAGCCGGCGTGGACGGCGAGGGCGGTGACGAGGGCCATGGCCTGGCCGCCGACGCCTCCCGTACCGCCGGAGATGGGCACGACGCCGACGGCGAAGGCGATCGGTACGGAGATCGGCGCGGTGACCAGGTCGGCGGTCCGGACCCAGAGGGCGGTCAGGGCGCTGACGGGCAGGAACAGGAGCCCGAAGACGATGGGGGACCCGTCGAACAGGAGCCAGTCGAGGAAGCCGATCACCAGCATGACGGCGGAGGCGAAGAGGCCGGCGCCCAGTCCGGTGAGCCGGGGGCTGGGCAGCCTGCGCAGGGCGGCGACCACGGGCGGCGCGGCGCGTTCGACGCGGGGCCTGCCCGGGCGGGGCCGGGCGGCGACGCGGTAGACCGCGGCGCCCTCGACCAGCGCGCCGGGCGGCGTCAGAGGGCCCTGCGGCCGGCCCCCGGCGGGGCGGCGGGGCTGCGGCTTGCGTGTCCTGTGCTGCTCCACACCACCAACGTAGGTCGGAAGGGGCCGGGAACCCCCGACGGGACACGCCCTTTGGGTGACCTTGGCGCGAAGAGGGCCGTTCCGGCCGGGTCCGGGCGTAGGCCGTACCACGGGCGCCGGCCCGTAAACTGGGGGATCGCCCCACCTCCACTCCTCCTAGGGAAGTCGCCACCGTGTCGCTCACGATCGGAATCGTCGGCCTGCCGAACGTCGGCAAGTCGACCCTGTTCAACGCCCTGACCAAGAACGACGTGCTGGCGGCCAACTACCCGTTCGCCACGATCGAGCCCAACGTCGGCGTCGTCGGCGTCCCCGACGCCCGTCTGCAGAAGCTCGCCGAGATCTTCGGCTCGCAGCGCGTGCTCCCGGCGACGGTGGACTTCGTCGACATCGCCGGCATCGTGCGCGGCGCGAGCGAGGGCGAGGGCCTGGGCAACAAGTTCCTCGCGAACATCCGCGAGTCGGACGCGATCTGCCAGGTCATCCGGGCCTTCAAGGACGAGAACGTCGTGCACGTCGACGGCAAGGTCTCGCCGAAGGACGACATCGAGACGATCAACACCGAGCTGATCCTCGCCGACCTCCAGACCATCGAGAAGGTCCTCCCGCGCCTGGCCAAGGAGGCCAGGATCAAGAAGGACGTGGCCCCGAAGGTCGCGGCGGTCGAGGCGGCGAAGGAGATCCTGGAGCGCGGCGACACCCTGTTCTCGCAGGGCATCGTCCAGGGCTCGGAGAAGGCGGAGCTCCTCCACGACCTCCACCTGCTCACCACCAAGCCGTTCCTGTACGTCTTCAACGTGGACGAGGACGAGCTGACCGACGACGCCTTCAAGGACGAGCAGCGCGCCCTGGTCGCCCCGGCCGAGGCCATCTTCCTCAACGCCAAGCTGGAGGCGGACCTCGCCGAGCTGGACGAGGAGGACGCCATGGAGCTCCTCCAGTCCGTCGGCGCCGAGGAGCCCGGCCTGGCCACCCTCGCCCGCGTCGGCTTCGACACCCTCGGCCTCCAGACCTACCTGACGGCCGGCCCCAAGGAGTCCCGCGCCTGGACCATCAAGAAGGGCGCGACGGCCCCCGAGGCCGCCGGTGTGATCCACACCGACTTCCAGAAGGGCTTCATCAAGGCCGAGGTCATCTCCTTCGCCGACCTCGTCGCGACCGGCTCGGTCGCCGAGGCCCGCGCGGCCGGCAAGGCCCGCATGGAGGGCAAGGAGTACGTGATGCAGGACGGCGACGTCGTGGAGTTCCGCTTCAACGTGTAGTCGGGAACGTGCGGCACGTCAGGCGTTGAATCACACGCGCACGTCAGAAGGGGTCGGACTCTGTCGAGTCCGACCCCTTCGTCGCCACCGCGCCGGGCGGGTGTGCTGGATGTTCCGACGCGTGGTCAGCAGTGCTCAGTTCGGCCTGCGCCTCGGGGCGGAAGACGCGTGCTGGATGTGCTGGATGTCCTGGATGAACGTGCTCCGCTCACGCGTGCGGGACCGTCGTGGCCAGGATCACCTCGAACTCCTCCAGGCTCCGGGTGGTCACACGGGCCTTGGTCTCGGCCTCTCCGCGGATCGCCGCGACGGCGCCCCGGGACGCCACGAGGGAGTCGCGGTCGGTGTAGAGGGCGCCGACGGCCGCTCTGCCGTGCTCGCGGTCCACGAGGAGGGACATGCCGGCCAGGCCCGGGACCTTCTGGACCTTGGGGAGGGCCGTGTCGCGGAAGGTGCTCACCAGCAGGTCGATATCGCCCGGGGCGACGTCCAGGCGGACCAGGCGGAAGCACGCGCCGGGGCCCAGCTCCTCCGCGCGCCGGGCGACCGGTGCTTCCCAGTTGTCGATCGCGACGGTCTGCGCGAAGGGCGCCATCATCTCGGCCCGGCGCTTGCTCAGCGCCTCGTCGCTCGCCCGTCGGGAGGCCTCGTCCTCCCACCAGGAACCCACCAGGAGCTTGCCGAGCTCGCGGTCGGCGAACAGGCCCATCCCGCGGAAGCCCGGCTGCGCCGACAGCAGCTCGCGCCCCTCGGTCCTGACCGCCTCGGCGACCCCGTCGAGCTTGGCCGGGTCACCTGTCATGTAGATGCTGCGAACGTACATGGCGCCTCTTCCTGCCTTCCGTGTCCCGCCGGTCCGGGCTCGCGTGCTCCCTTCATGCGATGGCCGGGGCGGAGGCGAGGCAACGCGGCGGGGGACATTCAGGTGACCGGGGTGTGCCCGCGCGGGGAGACGACAGCGGGGCGTTAGCCGCACGCAAGCGGGACGGCAAGGGCGGCCGGGAAGGTAGGTGCAGTCGGCATCCAGATGGGTGCCGGCGACCGACCCGCATGCAGACAGACACACCGACCGACCCACACGCCGGCAGATCGGCCGGCGCACAGCCCGGCCGGCCGATCGACCGCTCAGCTCCACGGGGGAACACCACCATGCGTACGAAGCGCACCAACACCGTCCTGGCCGTCACCGCCGCCGCCGTCCTCTCGCTGGGACTGGCCGCCTGCGGCAGCGTCGAGGGCGGGACGCGGGACGAAGGCGCCGCGCACACCTCGCCCTCGGAGACGTCCTCGTCTTCTTCCGCGCCCTCTTCTTCTTCGCCTTCGTCCTCGTCGTCGTCCTCTTCCTCGGCCTCCGCCTCGGGTGCATCCGCCTCCGGCGGGTCCACCTCCGGCGGCGCCGCCAAGAACGCCGCCAAGAACGCCGCCTCGTCCGGTTCCAAGGCCGCGGCCTCCTGCACGTACAAGGACGTGAAGATCACCGCGGCCAAGGCGGACGAGACGCCCACCGAGCACGTCGTGCTCACCGCCACCAACACCTCCGGGCGGGTCTGCCGCCTCGACGGCTACCCGCTGATCGCCTTCGGCGAGATCCAGACGGCGAAGGACGTCCCGGCCGTGGCCAAGAGCAGGCCGGCCGCGCCCGTCGTGCTCGAGCCCGGCGCCCCGGCGTACGCCAACGTGCGGATCGTCCTCGGCGGAGCCCACGAGGACAACAAGGTCGTCACCTCCTTCAACGTGAACCTCTTCACCGGCAGCGCCCCCGCCGAGGGCAGCGTCGTCGTCAAGGCTCCGGCCGGCGGCCTGGCCGTCGACGAGGCGGCCGCGAGGACCGGTTACTGGACTCCGGAACTCCGCAACGGCGCCGACGAGTTCTGATTCAGGCCAGGCGAAGACCGAACCACCGGGCGAAGGCCGAACCACCGCGCGGAGGTCCGGCGTCCTTCCTCGCGTGAAGAAGGACGGAATCGGCTGCCTGGCCGTGCTCGGCGGGTTCGGTGTCGCGCTCGTGGTGTGGGGCCTCGGCGCGACTCCCGCCCTGACCGGCGGGTTCGAGGGCGAGGGACGGGACTTCGGCGTGGTCTGGCTGGAGCTGCCGGCGATGCTGCTCGGCATCCCGGCCCTCGCCCTCGGAGCCTGGGCGCTGTTCCGCCGACGCTCCCCGGCCGTCCTGGCCCTCGTCGTGCTCGCGACGCTGCTCGCAGAGGGGTGGGTGGGTTCACTGTGGCTGGAGGTGCGGGTGCCGGAGATCGGGTACGAACAGGGAGCGGCCGGACCGGTCGCCTGACGAACGGAGCACCCATGTCGTACCCCGAACCCCGCTACCACGGGGAGAGCGGCGAGATCAGTGCCGCTTTCCGGCCCGCCGGTACGCCCCCGGAGTTCGTGTCCCCGGGCGGGACGCGGACCCACTACCTCGCCACCACCGCCTCCACCGGCGGGGAGTTCGGCCTCTACCGGATCGACATGCAGGCCAAGGCCGGCGGGCCGTCGACCCACTTCCACCGCACCATCTCCGAGACCTTCTTCATCCTCGACGGGACGGTCCGGCTGTACGACGGCGAGCGCTGGGTCGACGCGGAGAAGGGCGACTTCCTGTACGTGCCCACTGGCGGCCTGCACGCCTTCCGCAACGACTCCGACGAACCCGCCTCCATGCTGCTGCTGTTCGCGCCGGGCGCGCCCCGCGAGGAGTACTTCGAGAAGGTCTCGACGGTGGCCGGGATGACGGACGAGGAGCGCACGGAGTTCTTCGTCAGGCACGACACCTACTGGACGGACTGACCGCCGGCCGCGGCCGCCAGGCCGGTCTTCGCTCCCGCGCCGCACAGCGGGACGACAGTCGTGCCCGGGCGCTCGGGCGCGGCCCGTACGGCCGCCCAGCAGGCGACGCCGGTCGGCTCCACGTACAGTCCGCGCCGCGCCAGGTCGAGCTGGGCGGCCCGGAGCTGCTCCTCCGTCACCGTGCGGAAGGTTCCGCCGGAGTCCCGTACCGCCCGCAGGATCTGTGCGGCGCGGGGCGGTGCCGGGATCGCGATGCCCTCGGCGAGGGTGGGGCGGACCTCCGCGGGGCCCGGCAGCTTCTCCGCGCCCGCGTGGAAGGCCGCGGCCAGCGGGGAGACCGCCTCGGCCTGGACGGCGACGAGGACCGGCCGGCGGTGGACGAGCCCGTGGCCGTACAGCTCCTCGACCGCGAGGGCCACGCCGAGCAGCAGCGTTCCGTTGCCGACCGGCAGGACGAGGGTGTCGGGCAGCCGGCCGCCGAGCTCCTCCCACAGCTCGTACGCGTACGTCTTCGTGCCGTGCAGGAAGTGCGGGTTGTACACGTGCGAGGCGTAGAAGACGCCGGGCTCGCCGGCCGCGGCGCGCGCCGCCCGTGCGGTGGCCTCGCGGTCGCCGGGGACGAGGACCGTACGGGCGCCGTGGGCGCGGATCTGCTCCAGCTTCTTCGGGGAGGTCCCCTCCGGTACGTAGACGGAGCAGTCGAGACCGGCCCGTGCGCAGTACGCGGCGACGGCCGTGCCCGCGTTGCCGCTGCTGTCGGCGATCACGGTGCGCGGCCCGAGCCGGCGGGCCAGCTCGGCGAGCATCACGGCGCCCCGGTCCTTGAAGGACAACGTCGGCATGAGGAAGTCGAGTTTGGCCGAAACGGTGTCGGTGAGCGGGACCAGCGGTGTACGGCCCTCGCCGAGGGTCACCGGCGGCGCGCCGGCCGCACCGGCCGTCCCCGCCGCCTCCGTCGCGCCGGTCGCGAGCGGCAGTGCCTCCGCGTAACGCCACAAGGAATTCACACGTGGCGGAAGTGACGTGAGTGACCGGAGTGACACCGGAGCGGCGGCGTACGCGAGGTCCCAGGGCCCGTGGCAGCGCGGACAACACCAGGTGAGCGTGGTGTCGGGCGCCTGCGTACGGCACCGGGGGCACACGTAGTCGGTCATGATCCCCAGCATGGCAGTCGTGTGGCGGCGGCGTTACGGGACGCTCGGAACTCTTGTGTGATTCCTATGGATCGGTCAATCTTTCGCTCGGCGGCCGGACATGACGAGCGGCGAGGAGCCTTTGTCGTCTTGTCATGTCCCTGCTAACTGCTTCATCGCTCAACCAAGCTCGACGACCCCCACAGCAACGCACCACCAATGAGGAGGACCCCTCACATGTCCGTGATGCGTGACTCGCGGCGCAGACTCGCCGCTGCCGGCGCCATAGCCGTCGCGGCCCTCGCGCTCGGCTCCCTCTCCGCCCTCCCGGCCAACGCCGCCGGGACCGCCGCCGAAGGCGTCATCCTGAACGCCGGCGCGGAAGGGACCGTCGCCAACAGCTACATCGTCACCCTCCGCGAGTCCGCCGCCCAGGCGGAGACCGCGCAGGGCCGGGCGATCGCGACCAAGTTCGGCGCCAAGATCAAGCGGACGTACACGGCCGCGCTCAACGGCTACTCGGTCGAGCTGTCCGAGGCCCAGGCGAAGAAGCTCGCCGCCGATCCCGCCGTCGAGTCCGTCAGCCAGAACCGCGTCTTCCACGTCGACGGCACCCAGCCCTCCCCGCCGTCCTGGGGCCTCGACCGGATCGACCAGAAGGCCCTCCCGCTCAACCAGAGCTACACCTACCCGGACAGCGCGGGCCAGGGCGTCACGGCGTACATCATCGACACCGGCGTCCGCATCAGCCACAGCGACTTCGGCGGCCGGGCCTTCAACGGCTACGACGCGATCGACAACGACAACACCGCACAGGACGGTCACGGCCACGGCACCCACGTCGCCGGCACCGTCGCGGGCAGCTCGTACGGCGTCGCCAAGAAGGCGAAGATCGTCGGCGTCCGCGTCCTCGACAACTCCGGCTCGGGCACCACCGAGCAGGTCGTCGCGGGCATCGACTGGGTGACGCGGAACGCCGTGAAGCCGGCCGTCGCCAACATGAGCCTCGGCGGGGGCGCCGACTCGGTCCTCGACGACGCGGTGCGCCGCTCCATCGCCTCGGGCGTCACGTACGGGGTCGCCGCGGGCAACGAGAACTCCAACGCCTCCGGCTTCTCCCCGGCGCGTGTCACCGAGGCCATCACGGTCGGCGCCACCACGTCCACCGACGCCCGCGCCAGCTACTCGAACTACGGCAGCGTCCTGGACATCTTCGCCCCGGGATCCTCGATCAAGTCCGCCTGGAACACCGGCGACACCGCCACCAACACCATCTCCGGTACGTCGATGGCGACCCCGCACGTCGTGGGCGCCGCCGCCGTCTACCTGGGCGACAACCCGACGGCCTCCCCGTCGGCGGTCGCCACGGCGCTCGTCAACGCCGCCACCCCGAACGTGGTCACCAGCCCCGGCACCGGCTCCCCGAACCGGCTGCTGTACGTCGGCGGCGGCACGACCACCCCGCCCGGCCCGCGCTTCGAGAACACCGCGGACTACGCGATCAACGACAACGCGACCGTCGAGTCCCCGGTCACCGTCAGCGGAGTCTCCGGCAACGCCCCGTCCGCCCTCCAGGTCCCGGTGAACATCGTCCACACCTACATCGGTGACCTCCAGGTCCAGCTGATCGCACCCGACGGCACGGCGTACACGCTGAAGGCCTTCGGCTCCGGCGGCAGCGCGGACAACATCAACACCACGTACACCGTCAACGCCTCCTCGGAGGTCGCGAACGGCACGTGGAAGCTCCGGGTCACGGACAACGCGAACTACGACACCGGGAAGATCGACTCCTGGGCGCTGCAGTTCTGACGCCCGTGGGGCGGTGACCCGCGTACGTGAGTGAGGAAGCGAGGGGCGGTCGCCGATCGGGCGGCCGCCCCTCCGTCACTCGTCGTCCCCGTCCTCGTCCTCGTCCCCGTCCCACTCCTGGTCCTCGTCCCAGTCCACGTCCTGATGGACGTACGGGACCGGGTCGTGCACCCAGCCCGCGGTGAGGACCAGCCGCGAGGTGCGGTGCACGGTCAGGAAGCCGAAGGGGCGGTCGATGTCGAGGTCGATCCGCCGGACCACGTAGGGCAGACGGACGACAGGCGCGCCGCCCACTATCCCGAAGGCCGTCACGGCGGCCGACTCGAAGCCCTCGGCGCCGAACCGGGCCATCGCCGCCTGCCGGGCCCCCTGGACGCAGAGCGGGGGACGGTCGGCGATGCCCGGGAAGTGGCCGCGGGTCTCGTCCCGTGCGGTGGTGAGGCCGAACAGCTCGTGCAGCTCGGTGAGGTCGTGGTTCGCCTCGACCGCGAACGGCGAGGTCGTCACGGTGAGGAACGAGTCCCGCGAAGTGCTGCGTACGTTGCGGACGGTCAGGCCCGGGCCCGGCTCTCCCGGCGGCAGCAGGTCGCCCGGCACGGCGCGGAACGTGCCCGCCAGGACGTCGAGTCCGGCCTTCAGGACCGTGCCGCCGTCGGCCTCCTCCGGGCCGAGCAGCAGATGGACGTCGACGCCCGTGTCGCCGAGCACCTTCAGGACCGTCAGCGGCCCGGCGTCCGTCTCCGCCACGCCGACCCGGTCGAGCAGCCCGGTCGTGCGGAAGAGCGCCACGAGCTCACGGTCGGCCCAGGGGCCGTGCTCGGGGCGCATGCAGCCCTCGCGGAACGGGCGCAGCCAGGTCGTCCGTACCGCCTGCGCGGAGGCCAGGACCAGCTCCGTGTCCTCGTCGACGAGGACCGGCATCCCCGGTATCAGCCCACCGGTGTGCTTCTCCGCCCAGGCGTCCAGGAGCCGCTTGCTCTCCTCGTCGTCCTCGCCGAGCAGTCCCAGCGTCGCCTCCGGCAGGCCCGCCGCCCAGTCCTCGCGCAGGGCCACGCGCGGCCGGGTCCACAGGCCGACGGCCGAGCCGACGCCGCGCATCCTCCCGAGACCGGCGAGCAGCTCGCGGGCCGCCTCCGCGGCCGGGCCGGCCGGCAGGCCGAGGGCGTCCTCCAGCTCGCCGCGGGCGGGGCCGTCGGCGGCGTCGGCCAGGAAGGCGAGCAGCGGCCAGACGCCGGTCGCCGACAGGACGGTGTCCTCGCCGTCCCGCAGGGCCCCGGCCCAGCGGGCCGTGAGCCGATTGACCGCGCGCACCGTCGAGCCCCGCATGTCGCCCCCGCTTCCCGACCGCGTACGATGCGCGCGGCCGTTCGATTCCTTGGATCCGGGGCCGAGAATCCGATTGTCCGCATGCGCTCGTCTGCGTCTGAATGTCTGCAGCAGACGGCCTGCGACCGGATGGCCGGCAGTCGATCGCCCGCAGCCGGTCCTCGGACCGTGAACCAGATCCCCGCCCCAACAGGAGCACCGTACTCGTGGACCCCGTCCAGCCGCCCCAGGATTCTCCGAGCCCGGAGCAGCCCCCGCCGCCGCCCCGGCAGGGCTGGCCCACGCCTGGTCAGGGGCCCGTGCCCGGCCCGTACGCGGCCGCCCCGGGGCCGTACACCTCCCCGCCGCCCGGCCCGTACGGGCCCTACGGGCCGGGCGGGCCGGGCCTGCCCGGCGCCGGTCCCTACGGGATGCCGCAGCAGACCACGAACGGCCTCGCCGTCGCCTCGCTCGTCTCCGGCGTCGTCTGCTGCCTGCCGCCGCTCGGCCTGGTCCTCG
Source organism: Streptomyces sp. NPDC127114 (assembly GCF_042677525.1). Lineage (NCBI taxonomy): Bacteria > Bacillati > Actinomycetota > Actinomycetes > Kitasatosporales > Streptomycetaceae > Streptomyces > Streptomyces sp. NPDC127114. The sequence goes on along the minus strand of NZ_JBHXTJ010000019.1, from coordinate 40,965 downwards.
GCCTGATCGCCCTGCCGCAGGCGCGGAAGAAGCAGCAGAAGGGCAAGGGCATGGCCATCGCCGGCATCGTGCTCTCCGCCGTCTCCAGCCTGCTGCTGATCCTCGGCCTCGTGACCGGCGGGATCGGCGAGGCCTGGCGGGGCTTCAAGAAGGGCATGGACGAGGCCGCCGCCGCGCAGTCGCCGTTCTCGCTGCGCAAGGGCGACTGCTTCCGCGTCGACGGCAAGCTGGAGACCTACACCACCGACGTCGACACCGTGCCCTGCACCACGCCGCACGAGGGTGAGGTCACCGGCAGCTTCAAGCTCTCCGGCTTCACCAGGTGGCCGGGCGAGGAGGCGATCGACCGGATCGCCGAGGACCGCTGCGACCGGGCGAACAACGCCTACGCGCTGGACACCTGGGCGGTGCCGGAGGACGCGCTCGTCTACTACTACATTCCCACCAAGTCGAGTTGGCGGGCCGGGGACCGCACCGTGACCTGCGCCTTCGCTACGGAGAAGGAACCCTTCACCGCGTCGCTGCGCAGCGACGAGTCCACCCTCGATCCGCACCAGCTGCACTTCCTGCGGAACATGAACCCGATCGACGACGTCCTCTTCGAGGAGCCCGAGGAGGACGCGGACACCGACCTCGCGGTCAACAAGGCCTGGGCCGGGAAGGTCCACGAGGCCGTCACGTCCGCGAGCAGCGGTCTGCGCGGGCACACCTGGTCCGGCGCCTCCGCCAAGCCGGTCTCCGAGCTGGCCCGGAAGCTGGACGCCGCGGCGCTGAAGTGGAAGAAGCTCGCCTCGGCCAAGGACGCGGACGCCTTCTGGGACGTCTACGAGGAGGCGTACGACGCGCTGTCGACGGACTTCGAGAGCTCGTCGCGCGCCTCGCTCGGGCTGACGAAGACGCTCGAGGACAGCGGCGAGAAGGTCTAGGAAGTCGAGAAGGCCTGACGGCCTGTCGGTTCGCCGGCGGACAGGCCCGTCGGTGCCGGGCCTGTCGGTGCGGGATGGGAGCCGCGCAGGCCTCGGCGGGCATGAACGCCGGGCATTCCGACGGGCGTTCGGTGGCTATACCTGCGGCAGGGGTTTACGTAAAGACAAGTCATCACTTCGGGTGAAACTCTGGCCCATGCTTGCGGCTGTGCACCCTCGGTTGCCAGGCTGTAGCTCACAGTCAACCTGAGGGGAGTGTCCAGTGACGTTCGGTGAGCAGCCGGCCTATCTGCGTGTGGCGAGCGATCTCCGGGAGAAGATCGCCAACGGCTCGCTTCCCCCGCACACCCGTCTCCCCTCGCAGGCGCGCATCCGCGAGGAGTACGGGGTCTCGGACACCGTCGCACTGGAGGCCCGCAAGGTCCTCATGGCCGAGGGGCTGGTCGAGGGGCGCTCGGGTTCGGGGACCTATGTGCGCGAGCGGCCGGTGCCGCGCCGGATCGCCCGCTCCGGCTACCGCCCGGGCTCCGGCGCGAGTCCCTTCCGCCAGGAGCAGGCCGCCGAAGGGGCGCGCGGTACCTGGGAGTCCGGCAGTGAGCAGGAGCCGGCGAGCGCCGAGGTCGCGGCCCGGCTGGGCATCGAGCCGGGGGAGCGGGTGATGCGCACGCGCTACGTCTTCCGGGACGCGGGCGAGCCGATGATGCTCTCCACCTCCTGGGAGCCGCTCGCGGTCACCGGCCGGACCCCGGTGATGCTGCCCGAGGAGGGGCCGCTGGGCGGCTGCGGGGTCGTCGAGCGGATGGCCGCGATCGACGTGGTCGTGGACAACGTGGTGGAGGAGGTCACCGCCCGCCCCGGCCTCGCCGAGGAACTGCTGACCCTGGGCGGGGTGCCCGGCCATGTGGTGATGGTGATCGAGAGGACGTACTACGCCTCGGGCCGCGCGGTCGAGACCGCCGACGTCGTCGTCCCGGCCGACCGCTACAAGGTCGCCTACCACCTGCCGGTGCGGTGACCGAAACTCCGGCGGCCCGACGGGCGCCGGAGGTGGGGGAGTGCGAGGTGCCGGAGGGGGCTCACCTCGTGGTGACGGGGCGTCGGATGCCCTGACGCGGCGGTGCTTCCGCTGCCGCGAGGGCCCGGCGACCGGTGGTTACCGGCCAGATACATACCTCTTTGTGAAAACCCGTATCCGCTGTGTAAAGGTCAGGCGTAAGCTCGGGCATATGCGCAGTGCGGTTTCCAGGAGATCGTCAGACATGGCCGGAGCGGCGGAGGGGGAAGTCCGATGAGCGACAGCGGTCCCGACCTTGCCTGGCTCGTCATACGCCAGGACGACAACGGCAACCGCTACCGCGTCGGCAGATACGCGACCAAGGACGAGGCCCAGAAGGTCGCCGACAGCCTCGACGACCGCGGACACAAGCAGCTCTACTGGGTCGAGCGCATCGGCCAGCCCGCGCTCTGAACGCCGGGGCCCGGGGGCGGGTTAGGCTCCCGGGCATGACCGATCGCAGTGCCGGCCCCGTCGTCGTGGTCGCCGGGGCCCTGTACGACCGGGGGCGGCTGCTGGCCGCGCGCCGCAGCGCCCCCGCCGAACTCGCCGGCCGTTGGGAACTGCCCGGCGGCAAGCTGGAGCCGGGCGAGAGCCCCGAAGAGGCCCTGGTCAGGGAGCTGCGCGAGGAGCTCGGCGTCGAGACCGAGGCCGTCGGGCGCATCCCCGGCGAGTGGCCGCTCAAGCCCGGCTATGTCCTGCGGGTCTGGACCGCCCGCCTGCTCTCCGGCGAGCCCGAGCCGCTGGAGGACCACGACGAGCTGCGCTGGCTGGCCCGTCACGAACTGGACTCCGTCGACTGGCTCGACCAGGACCGCCCCGCAGTCGCCGAGGCGGCCCGCCTTCTTCCGGCGGTCCCCGGCGCCTCTGACCCCTCCGACGCCCCCGAGGAGCCTGTCGAAGGCGCGCGGGGCTGAGTCCTACGCCGTTCGTGCCACCATGCGCCGACGGGCCTACACGGTGCGATATCCCACTCCGAATATCGGGTATGTCGTGATTAACCCCCCGAAATAGGACGTGGGCCTCGTGATCGACACCGAAGGCGACTGTGCCGAGTGGCACTTTCCGGCGGAGGCCAACGCCGTGCGCACGGCCCGTCACGCGGTCCGCGACACCCTCAGGGCGTGGCGGCTCGATCCCCTGATCGGCGACGTGACCGTCCTCCTCGTCAGCGAGCTGGTGACCAACTCGCTCCGCTACGCCTCCGGGCCCATCGGTGTCCGCCTCGTGCGCCTGAACGCCGACGGAACCCGCCCCGGACCCGGGCCCGCGCTCCTGGTCGAAGTCTCCGATCCGCTTCCGGACGAGCCCACCGAGCGGCCCGCCGGACCGGACGACGAAGGCGGCCGGGGACTCCAGCTCGTGGCCTGTTCCGCCCGCCGCTGGGGCACCAAGGCCGGGCACCACGGGAAAACCGTGTGGTTCGAGCTGGCCCTGCCTGGTGAGTAAACAGGGTGGGACGACGATCAGCGGGGCTCGGCCGGAAACGAACGAGACCACCCTGTGATCGTGAACGTCGTGCCGACGGGGGCCATGGTGCTGAATACTGCCGTCATGGCCGGTCCGGTGCGGTGAGCTGGAGGGGACGGTCGCGTGAGCGAGATACCTGAGACGGCGAGCGGTGTCGTGTGGCAGAGCAGCCCGCCCGGGTCGATCTATGACTACATCCGGGTCGCCTCTTTCTCGATAGGCCCCGACGGGCTCGTCGACCAGTGGAGCAGACGGGCCGTCGAGCTCTTCGGCGTGACCGCCGAGGAGGCCAGGGGCAAGGATCCGGTCGACGCCTTCATGCCCGCCGACCTGCGCGAGCGGGGACACCACAGGGTCCGGGAGATCCTCGACGGCAAGGAGTGGACGGGCCTCGTCCCGTTCCGGATCCCCGGCGAGAACCGACCGCACGGCATCGCCGAGATCTACGTCATGCCCAGCGAGACCCAGACGGGCGAGCGGGCCGCGCTGTGCATCGTGGTCGACGTGCGCGCCCTGCGCCGCATCGAGACCGACCTCGCCGCCTCGCAGGCCATTTTCGGCCAATCGCCGTTCGGCTTCCTGCTCTTCGGCACGGACCTCACCGTGAAGCGGGCCAACCGCCGTTTCGCCACGGTCTTCGGCGGCTCCGCCGACGACCACCGCGGCCGGACCGTCCACGACTACCTGGCCAGGCCCGAGGCCGACCGGATGACCGCCGCGCTCCGCAAGGTCCTGGAGACCGGCGAGTCCGTCGCCGACCTCCAGATCGTCGGCGCCGCGCCCGGCTCCAGCGACCGCCGCCACTGGTCGGTCAACCTCTATCGCGTGCACAGCGGCTCGGGGCGCCCCATCGGCGTCGCCGGGCTCGGCATCGACGTCACCCGCCGGCAGAGCGCCGCCCGCGAGGCCGCCAGCGCCCGCCGCAACCTCGCCCTGCTCAACGAGGCCGGCGCCCGCATCGGCAACTCCCTCGACCTGGAGGCCACCGCCAGGGAACTCCTCGACGTCGCCGTGCCCGGCTTCTGCGACCTCGCCGCCGTCGACCTCTACCAGGGGCTGCTCACCGGCGACGAGGCCCCGCCGGGACGCTGGGGCAGCTCCCACGACGTCGGCTACGGCTCGGGCAGTGCCGAACTCCGCCGCGTGGCCGTCGCCAGCGCCGTTTCCCACACCCCCGTACGGGTCGGCAAACCGCGGCCGAGCGAGGACGACGAGCCCACCCGAAGCGCCGGACACGCCGCAGGCGCCGGAAGCGCCGGGCACGCCGGGTCCGCCGGGCACGCCGCGCCTGGCGGATCCGCCGGGCACCCCGGAACCGCCGCGCACTCCGGATCCGCCATGAGCACCGGTTCGGTCACCGCGACCGGCGAGCTCTGTTGCGACGAGAGCCCCATCGAGGTCGGCTCCGTCCACCGCTACGCCTTCAACTCGGCGTGCGCCGGAGCCCTGCGCACCGGCCGGGTGCGCACCGTGCCCGGCGCGGACGGCAGTCTCGTCCAGTCCACGCTCGTGGTGCCGATGGTCGCCCACGACACCGTCGTCGGTCTCGTCCAGTTCTCCCGGGCCAAGGGCAGCGAACCCTTTGGGGAACGCGACCGCGCACTCGCCGTCGAACTCGCCGCCCGCGCCGCCGTCTGCATCGACAACGCCCGCCTCTACCGCCGCGAGCACGAGCGCGCCCTCATCCTCCAGCGCAGCCTGCTGCCCCCGGGCGACCCGGAGGCCGCCGGACTCGACATCGCCTGCCGCTACCTCCCCGGCACCGTCGGCTCCGAGGTCGGCGGCGACTGGTTCGACGTCATCGAACTGCCCGGTCACCGCACCGCGCTCGTCATCGGCGACGTCATGGGCCGCGGCCTGCGCGCCGCCGTCGCCATGGGCGAACTCCGCACCGCCGTGCGCACCCTCGCCCAGCTCGACCTCGAACCCGCCGAGGTCCTCTCCCACCTCGACGAGATCGCCCGCGGCCTCGGCGCCCCGTCCGGGGCCCAGCAGTCCGCCCGCGCCCACAAGGCCCGCGGTCCCGAACTCTCCGAGGTCTACCTCGCCACCTGCGTCTACGCGGTCTACGACCCGGTGACCCGGCGCTGCACCTTCGCCAACGCGGGCCATCTCCCGCCCGTGCTCGTGGAACCGGGCGGCGAGGCCCTGCTCCTCGACGTGCCTCCCGGGATGCCGCTCGGCGTCGGCGGCGAGCCCTTCGAGGAGGTCCAGGTCGACCTGCCCGAGGGCGCGCTCCTCGCGCTCTACACCGACGGTCTCGTCGAGTCCCGCGACCATCCGCTCGACGAGGGGCTGAGCGCCTTCCGCAGCGCCCTGACCGACCCGGGCCGGCCGCTGGAGGACGTCTGCGACCACGTCCTGACCACCCTCGACACCCGCCATGGCGAGGACGACATCGCCCTGCTCATGGCCCGCATCCAGGGGCTCCCCAGCGAGGCGGTCGGCGACTGGCGGCTCCCCAGGGAACCCCGCTCGGTCGGCCGCGCCCGCGAGCTGGCCCGCGCCCAGCTCACCGCCTGGGAGCTCGAACCCCTCGTGGACACCGTGGAGCTGCTGGTCAGTGAGCTCGTCACCAACGCCCTGCGCTACGGCGAGGGCGAGATCAGGGTGCGGCTGCTGCGCGACCGCACCCTGGTCTGCGAGGTGTGGGACGCGGGTCTGGTCCAGCCTCGGCGCCGCCGGGCCAAGGACACCGACGAGGGCGGCCGCGGGCTGCAGCTGGTCGGACTGCTCAGCGCCGCCTGGGGCTCGCGCCGCACGCCGCGCGGCAAGACCGTGTGGTTCGAACTCGAGCTGCCGGACGGCGACGGCGCCGCCGAGCCCACCGTCGACCAGTTGCTCAGCATGTTCTGAGGCGTCGGTCAGGCGGCCTTGAGGGCGGCGAGCCGGGCCTCGATCTCCGCCTGGTCGCCGAGCGCGTCCAGCTGCTCGAACTGGGCGTCCAGCGAGGAGGCGGCGAGCTCCTGCCTGCCCAGGGCCTTCGCCTCCTCCCGGCGCACCTTGTCCTCGAAGCGGCTCAGCTCGCTCGTCGGGTCCATGAGGTCGACGCTCTGCACCGCGTCCGTCATCCGGTTCTGCGCCTGGGCGGACTTCGCCCGTGCGACCAGCTCGTCCCGCTTGGCCCGAAGCTCGCTCAGCTTCGCCTTCATCTGGTCCAGGCCGGACCTGAGCTTCGTCACGACCTCGGTCTGCGCGGCGATCGTCGGCTCGGCCGTCCGCGCCTCCTTCTCCGACTGGAGCTGCCGGCCCAGCGCGACCTTCGCCAGGTTGTCGAAGCGGTCCGCCTCCTCGGCCCGGCCGCCGGCCCGCAGCTCGTCCCCCTTGCGGCTGGCGGCCAGGGCCTTCTCGCCCCACTCCTTCGCCGCCTCCAGGTCCTCCTGGTGGTCCTGCTCCATCAGCCGCAGGTTGCCGATGGTCGAGGCGACCGCCTCCTCCGCCTCCGCGATGTTGTTCGCGTAGTCGCGGATCAGCTGGTCCAGCATCTTCTGCGGGTCCTCCGCCTGGTCCAGCAGCGCGTTGATGTTGGCCTTCGCGAGCTGGGCCACCCGGCCGAGGACGGTCTGCTTGCTCATGGTCGGACTCCTTGCGTGCACCACGTACGAGACGTACGAGACGGGTCGTGAGAGACAGGACGGCGTCAGAAGCGGCCGCCACCGCCCAGCCGGCCGCGCGTGCCACCGCCGCCGAAGCTGCCGGGCCCGCCGCCGAAGCCTCCGCCCCCGAAACCACCACCGAAACCGCCACCACCGTGACCACCCCCATGACCTCCGCCGAACAGTCCGCCGAGGATGATGCCGCCGAGCACGGCTCCTCCGAGCCCGCCGCCTCCGGCACCTCCCACTCCTGTTACACCGCCCAGGCCGTTCGGGTTCCCGTACGCCCGCACGTCCTGCTCCGCCAGCTCCTGCGCCCGGCGGGCGAGCGCGTCGGCCTGCTGCGCCTCGGCGAGCGCCGACGCCGGGTCCTCGTCGGCCAGCTGCCCGGCCCGGTCGAGCCGCCGCCGCGCCTCGGCCAGGCGGGTGCGGGCCTCGGCACCGACCGCGCCGCGGTGCGTCGTGACGTAGTCGGCGGCGGCGCCGATCGCGGACCGGGCCGTCAGCGTCGTCTGGTCCAGGAGCGCCCGGGCGCGCCGGTTGCCCGACTCGCGTTCCCGCGCGCCCTCCAGGGCCTCGTCGAGCGCGGTGTCGGCCTCCTCGACCCGGCGCAGCGCGTCGATCGGGTCGTAGCGGCCCGACTCCACCGTGGTCCGCACGGCGGCGAGCACCGACTCGGCCCGGCCGATCCGGCCCCGCAGGTCCGCCGTCGGCACGTCCTCGGCGGTGCCCTGGAGCAGCCCGCGGGCGTCGGCCAGGTCCGCCTCGGTCTCGGACAGCGCGCCGGACAGCTTGCCCACGGCCTCCGCGAGCTCCTGGGCCCGCCGGTCCACCGCCTCGATCAGCCGGGCCGCCTGGTCGACGGCGCCCTCGGCGGCCCGGATCTGCACGGCCGCGCCGCCGTTGTCGCCGCCGTCGATGAGCTGCCGGGCCTGGTTGATCGTGCCGGTGGCGAACACCAGGCGGTCCTTCGCCTGTTCGACGTCCCCGGACACCGGGGCCGCGGCGGCCTCGGTGTAGCGCTCGCGCATCGCCGTCAGCGCCGCCTCCGCGGTGCCGACCCGGCCGGTCTGCTCGCGGAACGCCTCCTCGACCGCGGCCAGGGCCTGCGGGGCGCTGCGCTCCAGGTCCCGCAGCCGGTCGAAGCCGGCGGACTCGGCGTCGAGGCGGGCGTTGGCGTCGGCGCAGCGCCGCAGGATCTCCTCCAGCATGGACCTGCGGGTCGCGTCGTCCTCGGGGACGGCGTCGTCGAGCTGCTGGCGCAGCCGGAACGCGGTCGTGAGCTCGCCCTCCGCGTACCGCAGGGCCTCGGTGAAGGGCGTCACCGCCTCCTCGCCGAACTGGGCGGTCGCGAAGCCCAGTTCCTCCTGACTGGTGCGCACCGCGTCGTCGGTGGCGACCAGCGCCTGGCGGGCCTTCCCGTCCAGCTCGTCGAGCGGAGGCAGCGGGGGCAGCCCCTTCGGTGCGCCCCAGCCGGTGCCTCCGGCGGCGGAACCCCAGCCCCCGCCGCCGGGCGTGGTGCGGGTGGCGGTCCTGCGGCGGCGTCGGGCGTACGTGTACGCGGCGAGGGCGCCCGCGCCGCCGACCAGGGCGACGGGCAGGATGAGGTCGGACGCGGAGGTCGAGTCCTCGGGCGCGGCGCCGCCGGGGTCGGCGGGGCCGGGGGTGATCGCGGGAGCGGGCACGGGCTGTCCGGCGAGCACGGCGGTGTAGCCGTCCGCGGCGCCGATGGCGGCGCCGGCCCAGTCGTTCTGCCGCAGGGCGGGTTCGATCGCGGTGCGTGCCACGTCGTCGAGCTGGGCCTGGGTGAAGCGCGAGTCCGGGTCGGCGGTGTAGCCGTACTGCCGGTCGTGGGTGGCGACGGCGAGGAGGACGTCGTCGTCGCCGAGTCCGTTCCGTTCGGCGGTGGCGTCGGCCCAGCTCTGTGACCCGCGGCCGGAGAAGTCCCGTACGTAGACGACGAAGAGCTGCACCCGCCGGGCGTCGTAGAGCCCGTCGAGGGCCTCCGCCACCTCGGCGCGGCGGTCGCCGAGCGCGCCCACCCGGTCGGTGATCTGCCCCTCGCGGGACAGGACGACGGGGTTGTCGGCGTGGGCGCCGTGCGAGCCGGGCACGATCAGCCACCACGCCGCCGTCAACGTCGACAGCAGGACTCGGGCGGCTATTCGCGTCACGAAAGTGAGGTTATGTCCGGGCTTGGGTGCCCGCGACCGGGCCGGGTCCGGACGGGAACGCGGCGGAACGGAATCCGGCGGTCCGTGCGGAAACCGTTCTCCACAGGCTCGCGTCACTGTCGGTAGCCATCGCTACGGTGGTTCCAGTGACACGACGACCCTCGGGGGGCCCAGGTGACCGGACGGTGGAAGCGCGCGTGGCGGCGGGGGCGCTGGTTCGCCCTCGGACTCGCCCTCGTGCTCGTGGTGCCCGTGCTGGCCGCGGGCACGGCGCTCCGGCTCAACTACACGGGGGAGCTCCGCGAGGACGCCAGGTCCCGCGGCAAGGACGCGATATGGCTGGGCCACGCGTGGGTCGACGGCCGGAAGAAGGACGCCGACCTCACCGCGTTCGCCGCGCGGATCAAGGGCACCGGCATCCGCGACCTGTACGTCCACGCGGGGCCGCTGGAGCATGACGGCACCCTGCCCGCCGAGCGCCATCCGCGGGCGGCCTGGCTGATCGGCGCCGTGCACCGCACCATGCCGGGCATACGGGTGCACGCGTGGCTGGGCGACGTCCTCGCCACCGAGGGGCCGAACGGACTGCGCCTGGAGGACGCCGGCTCGCGGGCCGCCGTGGTGACCTCGGCCCGCCAGGTCCTCGACGCGGGATTCGACGGCGTCCACTTCGACCTGGAGCCGCTGCACTCGGACGACGCCCACTACCTGTCCCTGCTCGACGACCTGCGGACGCTGACCCGCGCCCGCAAGGCGCCGCTGTCCGTCGCCGCGCACCAGATAGACCCGCTGCCGGCCGCCCACTCGGCCCTGGGGGCCGTCAGCGGCAGCGAGAAGTGGTGGTCGCAGGAGTTCTTCGGCCAGGTCGCCCGTCGCGTCGACCAGATAGCCGTCATGTCGTACGACACGTGGATGCCGCTGGAGGGCCTGTACGGCGGCTATGTCGCCCAGCAGACCAGCCTCGCCCTGGAGGTGACCCCCGAGGAGACCGATCTGCTCATGGGCCTGCCCTTCTTCCACGAGGACGACCTCGGCCACCACGAGTCGGCCGAGACCGTCGCCGCGGCCGTCCGCGGCGCCCGCCTGGGCCTCGGCCGCACCGACCCGGCCCGCGAGCGCTTCGGCCTCGCGCTGTACGTCGACTTCGCGGCGGAGGAGCGCGACTGGGCGGCCTACCGGGAGGGCTGGCACTGACCCGGGGCCGAACCGCTCCGGGCTCAGCCGCCGCTCCGGTCCCGGCTCAGCCGCCGCTCCGGCGCCGGATCTTGTCGCCCAGCCACACCAATGGGTCGTACTTGCGGTCCACGACCCGCTCCTTCATCGGGATCAGGGCGTTGTCCGTGATCTTGATGTTCTCCGGGCACACCTCGGTGCAGCACTTGGTGATGTTGCAGTAGCCGAGGCCGTGTTCGTCCTGGGCGGTGCGGCGGCGGTCCAGGCCGGTGTCCTCCGCCGCGTCGAGCGGGTGCATGTCGAGTTCGGCGATCCGCATGAGGAAGCGCGGGCCGGCGAAGACGGCCTTGTTCTCCTCGTGGTCGCGGACCACGTGACAGGTGTTCTGGCACAGGAAGCACTCGATGCACTTGCGGAACTCCTGCGAGCGGTCGACGTCCTCCTGCCGCATCCGGTACTCGCCGGGTGCGAGCCCGGCGGGCGGCACGAAGGCCGGGATCTCCCGTGCCTTCGCGTAGTTGAAGGAGACGTCCGTGACCAGGTCGCGGACGACCGGGAAGGCCCGCATCGGCGTGATCGTGACGGTCTCGTCCCGTGCGAAGACCGACATCCGGGTCATGCACAGCAGCCGCGGCCGCCCGTTGATCTCGGCCGAGCAGGAGCCGCACTTGCCGGCCTTGCAGTTCCAGCGGACGGCCAGGTCGGGCGCCTGGGTGGCCTGGAGGCGGTGGACGATGTCGAGCACCACCTCGCCGTCGTGGACCTCGACCGTGTAGTCGGTGAGTCCGCCGCCGTCGGCGTCACCCCGCCAGATCCGGAACCTCGCGTCGTACGTGCTCATGTGTCCCGCCTCATGACTCGAGCTCCTCCTCGGCCAGGTACTTCGCCAGTTCCTCCTTCTCGAACAGGGCGAGCAGGTCCGCCCTGATCGGTTCGGTGCGCACCCGCTCCAGCTCGATCCCGCCGTCGGCGACCGTCCGGCACAGCAGGTTCACCGGGCGCCAGGCCCGGTCCATCGACGGGCAGTCCTCGCGGGTGTGGCCGCCGCGCGACTCGGTGCGCTCCAGGGCCGCCCGGGCCACGCACTCGCTCACGAGCAGCATGTTGCGCAGGTCGAGGGCGAGGTGCCAGCCGGGGTTGAACTGCCGGTGGCCCTCGACGGAGACCCGTCGCGCCCGCTCGCGCAGCTTCGCGATCCGCTCCAGGGCCTCGGCCATCTCCCCTTCCCGCCGGATGATCCCGACGAGGTCGTTCATGGTCTGCTGGAGTTCCTGGTGGAGCGTGTACGGGTTCTCGGCGGCGTCGCCGAACGACTCGCCGTCGAACGGGGCCAGCGCCTCCGCCCGGGCCGCGGCGACCGCCTCCTCGCCGACCTCGTCGACGACGACCCCGGCCGCGTACTCGGCGGCGTGCAGCCCGGCCCGGCGCCCGAACACCAGAAGGTCGGAGAGGGAGTTGCCGCCGAGCCGGTTGGAGCCGTGCATGCCGCCCGCGACCTCACCGGCCGCGAAAAGCCCCGGAACGCCGGCCGTGGCCGCGGTCTCCGAGTCGACGGCGACGCCGCCCATCACGTAGTGGCAGGTCGGGCCGACCTCCATCGGCTCGGCCGTGATGTCGACGTCGGCGAGTTCCTTGAACTGGTGGTACATCGACGGCAGCCGCCGCCGGATGACGTCCGCCGGCATCCGGGTCGACACGTCGAGGAAGACCCCGCCGTGCGGGGAGCCGCGGCCCGCCTTGACCTCGGCGTTGATGGCCCGGGCCACCTCGTCGCGGGGCAGCAGCTCCGGCGGCCTGCGGTTGTTGTCCGGGTCCTCGTACCAGCGGTCGCCCTCCTCCTCCGACTGCGCGTACTTCTCCTTGAAGACCTCGGGGACGTAGTCGAACATGAAGCGCCTGCCCTCGGAGTTGCGCAGCACGCCGCCGTCGCCGCGCACCGACTCGGTGACGAGGATGCCCTTCACCGACGGCGGCCAGACCATCCCGGTCGGATGGAACTGCACGAACTCCATGTTCACCAGCGGCGCCCCGGCGAGCAGCGCGAGGGCGTGTCCGTCGCCCGTGTACTCCCAGGAGTTGGACGTCACCTTGAAGGACTTGCCGATGCCGCCGGTCGCGAGGACGACCGCGGGCGCCTGGAGCACGAAGAAGCGCCCGGACTCCCGCTCGTAGCAGAAGACGCCGGCGACCCGGCCGAAAGCGTCCTTGAGGACGCGGGTGACCGTGCACTCCTGGAAGACCTTGAGGCCGCTCTCGTAGTCGCCGGTCGCACGGAAGTCCTCCTGCTGGAGGGAGACGATCTTCTGCTGGAGCGTACGGATCAGCTCCAGGCCGGTGCGGTCGCCGACGTGCGCGAGCCGCGGGTACTCGTGACCGCCGAAGTTGCGCTGGGAGATCCGTCCGTCGGGCGTGCGGTCGAAGAGCGCGCCCCAGGTCTCCAGCTCCCACACACGTTCCGGGGCCTCCTGGGCGTGCAGCTCGGCCATGCGCCACTGGTTGAGGAACTTCCCGCCGCGCATGGTGTCGCGGAAGTGGATCTGCCAGGTGTCGTGCGGGTTGGCGTTGGCCATGGAGGCGGCGATGCCGCCCTCGGCCATCACCGTGTGCGCCTTGCCGAAGAGGGACTTGCAGATGACGGCGGTACGGGCGCCGCGCTGCCGTGCCTCGATCGCCGCGCGCAGGCCGGCGCCGCCGGCGCCGACCACGATCACGTCCCACTGCTGTCGTTCCACAGGACTCACCGGAGTCACAGGAGTCATCTCAGAAGAACCTCGGGTCGTCGAAGGCGCCGGTGGCGAGGAGGTACACGTACAGGTCGCACACGGCGACGCTGATCAGCGAGGACCAGGCGAGGAGCATGTGACGGCGGTTCAGCCGGCCCGCCCAGGTCCACAGCCGGTAGCGCACCGGGTGTTTCGAGAAGTGCCGCAGCCGGCCGCCGACGACGTGCCGGCAGGAGTGGCAGGACAGCGTGTACGCCCAGATGAGGACGATGTTGACGAGGAAGACCAGCGTTCCGAGGCCCGCGTGGCCCCACGCGTAGTGCTCGTCGCGGAAGGCCAGCACGGTGTCGTAGGTGAGGACGCCGGCGACCGGCAGGGCCAGGTAGAAGAAGTACCGGTGGATGTTCTGCAGGATCAGAGGGAAGCGCGTCTCGCCGCTGTACGCCCCGTGGGGTTCGGCCACCGCGCAGGCCGGCGGAGAGGCCCAGAAGCCGCGGTAGTAGGCCTTGCGGTAGTAGTAGCAGGTCAGCCGGAAGCCGAGCGGGAAGATCAGGATCAGCAGGGCGGGGGAGAGGGTCCACCAGCTGCCGAAGATCTCCCAGTTGGGGCCGCCGCGCATCGGTACGCAGTTCTCCGCGAGGCAGGGCGAGTAGAAGGGCGAGACGTAGGGCGCGGCGTAGTAGTCGGCGTTCGCGAAGGCCCGCCAGGTCGAGTACGCGACGAAGGCGAGCAGCCCCGCCGCGGTGCCGGCGGGCGCCAGCCACCAGCGGTCGGTGCGCAGATGGCGGGCGGCGAGGGAGGCGCGCCCCGGAGAGCGCACCCCCGTCGCCGCCGCAGGGGGTTCGGTACCTGTGGCCAACAGGGCCTCCTCGGCTCTACGGCGCGTGGCGGTCGCGTGCTCCCAGGCCCTCGTCGTCGATGTCCGTCCACTTCTGGGAGTCGTACGGGGTGTCGGGGATCGTCACCATGTTCTCGGCGCGCCCCTTGGTCGGCATTCCGGGTGTGCTCCGCTCCGCCCCGACGCGGCGTTCCAGTTCTTCGACCGTGTGTTCCAGGTCCTGCAGACGGCGCCTGACGGCCGCCAGATCGTCCTGAACGGACATGGTTGCCCTCACTTCCGCGAGCGCGGGTACACGCGAGTGTCGCGCGTCACATCCCGCTTGTGAAGCCGTGTGCACGTGATTCCACTCGTCCGGAGCGCCCCGGCGTGCGGGTGATTGGGCCGCACGAGTGGGGTTTGCCCGCCGTGCCGCCGTGTCGCCGTCGCCGGATCCGCTCCGTCCTTTTCAGTGTATGAGCAATAGGTGTGATCATCTCCAAATGGCAGGAAACTGGACGAAGGGGTACAAGTCATGTCCCAGGTCGGCGCCCCTCGCGGGAGGACATGCTCCAGGAGCCCCCGCTCCCGCACGCTCCGCTCCGTCGCCTCCCTCGGCAGCGCGGTCCTCGCCCTCGCCGTCCTCGCCGGATGCAGCTCCGGCGACAGCGGCGACGAGCCGCCCACCGCCGCCCAGGACAACGCGCCGGCCGCACGCGACCGGGTCGCCGACGGCGGGACCCTGCGCTGGGCCGTCGACGCGCTGCCCACCACGCTCAACGCCTTCCAGGCGGACGCCGACGGCGCCACCGCCCGGGTCGCCGGGGCCGTGCTCCCCGCCCTGCACACCCTCGACGAGCGCGGCCGGCCCCGGCTCAACCCGGACTTCCTGGAATCCGCGCAGGTCGTCGAGACCGAGCCCCGCCAGGTCGTCCTCTACAAGCTCAATCAGCAGGCGGTGTGGAGCAACGGCCGGGAGATCGGCGCACCGGACTTCGTCGCCCAGTGGCGCGCGCTCAGCGGCCGCGACACCGCGTACTGGACCGCACGCAACGCCGGCTACGAGCGGATCGAGAAGATCGAGCGCGGCAAGAACGACCTGGAGGTGCGGGTCACCTTCGCCAAGCCGTACGCCGACTGGCGCGCGCTCTTCACCCCGCTCTACCCGAAGGAGGTGATGGGCTCCCCGAACACCTTCAACGACGGCGCGCGCACCACGCTCAAGACCACAGCAGGACCGTTCCTTCTCAAGGCGATCGACCGCAAGGGCGGCAACGTCACCCTCGCCCGCAACCCCCGCTGGTGGGGCCAGAGCGCCAAGCTCGACAGCCTCGTCCTCACCGCCGTCCCGCGCGCCGACCGGGCCGGCGCGCTGGCCGCGGGCAAGCTGGACCTCGCCGAGATCGACCGGGCCACCGCCGAGCGGATCGCCCTCGCGGTACGGGACGCCCAGGCCGCCAGGAGCGGATCGCGGGGCGCGGTCGCCCACGGGCCCGGTGCCGGGATCACCCCCGCCGCGGCCCTCAGGTCCTGGGCGCTCGCGTACGGCTCCGACGAGGAGAAGGCCGGGGAGGTGCGGGCGGCCCGCGAGAAGAACCAGAAGGCCGTCTCCGCGTATGCCGCCGAACAGAAGGGCCTGGCGAAGTTCGTCGTCCGCAAGTCCCTGGAGCCCGCCTACACCCAGCTCTCCCTCAACGGAGAGTCGGGACCGCTCGCCGACGAGCGGGTGCGCCGGGCCGTGGCCCGCGCCATCGACCGCCAGGAGCTGGCCGAGACCGTGCTCAAGCCGCTCGGGCTGCCGGCCAGGCCGCCGGGCAGCCACCTCGCGCTCGCCGGGCAGGCCGCGTACGCCGACAGCAGCGACGCGCTCGGCGACCAGGACACCAAGGAGGCGCGGGCACTGCTCGCCGACGCGGGCTGGGTACCGGGCGGCGCACTGAAGAAGCCCCCGGCGGCGGGGACGAAGGCGGGCAGCGAGGCGGAGAAGAAGGCAGCCGAGAAGGCCGCGGAGACGGCGAAGCAGGACGCCGCGAAGAAGAAGGAGGACGCGGCGGCCTCCGACGAGGAGAAGTCGACCGAGGAGAAGTCGGCCGAGGAGAAGGCCGCGGAGAAGAAGGCGGCCGACGAGAAGGCGCGGAAGAAGGAGGCCGACGCCGCCTCCGACGAGGGCATGTACATCGTCGGCGACGACAAGCCCGGTGACCGCAGGATCAGCCCGCTGATCGGCGCCGGCGGGCCGGAGAACGGCACCAACATCCTCGCCCCGGCCCCCGTCGCCGCCTTCCAGAGCGCCGCCCTGCTCAGCCAGGCCGAGGCCCTCGACACCGGCTCCGGCACCGCCACCGGCACCCAGGCGCACTCCCGGCTCCAGGCCCACCCGGCCAAGCCGGTGGCCGGCGCCTACGCGCCGCGCGGCTCCGCCGCGCCGGCCGTGGCGGACGCGGCCGCGCAGGCGCTCGGCAAGGACGGCAAGCCGCTCAGCCTCCGCTTCGTGCTGCCCTCGGGGCCGGGCTCGGAGTCGCTGCGGGCGGTCGGCGACCGGATCGTCCGGATGCTCGACGCGGTCGGCATCCGCACCGAGGTGACGAAGGTCTCCGACGAGAGCTTCTTCAAGGACCACATCGCCTCCGGCGCGTACGACCTGGCCCTCTACTCCTGGCCCGCCACCGCCTTCCCGGCGACCGACGCCCGGCCGATCTACGCCAAGCCGGAGCCGGCCTCCGACGGCTCGCTGCTCGTCGAGCAGAACTACGCCCGGGTCGGCACCGACCGCATCGACCAGCTCTTCGACCAGGCGGCGAGCACCCTCGACGAGGAGGAGGCCCGTGACCTGGTCCGCCAGGCCGACGCCCGGATCTGGGCCGCGGCCGGTTCCATCCCGCTCTACCAGCGCCCCCAGCTGGTGGCGGCCAAGTCCGAGGTGGTGAACGCCGGAGCCTGGGGCTTCGCGGCCCCGCGCTACCAGGACATCGGCTTCAAGAAGCCGGAGACCGCGCAGGGCGCCGAGCGCAACAGGCGCTAGGCCGCCCCCGCGGCCGCCCGCCCGCGGCGGAATGCGGGGCTCCGCGGCCGCACGGGCCGCGCGCAAACCGCCCCATTACCCGAAAGCGGCCGAAACTCCAAGTCACAAGCTCAGAACCAGCTCAAGTTCCTTGCCCGCCGGTGATCCCGGCGGGCAGGATCGCGACGGCCCTTTGACCCGGTCGCATGATCTTCCCCACACCCTGAAATCTCCCAGTAGACCCTCTCGGATCCCTCCGGGGAAGCCCCTTGCACGGCAGCCCCGTACCATAGGACATAGCCGTGGCGCGTCCGCCCGGCGGGCGTAAGAGGAACTGACGCCGATTCCCACGATCCGAGAGAAGCGCAAGCCACCCATGCCCACGCGCCACGACATCCGTAACGTCGCCATCGTCGCCCACGTCGACCACGGCAAGACGACCATCGTCGACGCCATGCTCAAGCAGGCCGGTGCCTTCGCCGCCCACCAGCAGGTCGACGACCGAGTCATGGACTCGAACGACCTGGAGCGTGAGAAGGGCATCACGATCCTCGCCAAGAACACGGCGGTGAAGTACCACCCCAAGGACGGCGGGGCCCCGATCACGATCAACATCATCGACACCCCCGGCCACGCCGACTTCGGTGGCGAGGTCGAGCGCGGTCTGTCGATGGTGGACGCGGTCGTCCTGCTCGTCGACGCCTCCGAGGGCCCGCTTCCGCAGACCCGCTTCGTGCTGCGCAAGGCCCTCCAGCAGCGCAAGCCCGTCATCCTCTGCATCAACAAGACGGACCGCCCGGACTCCCGGATCGACGAGGTCGTCAACGAGACCTACGACCTCTTCCTCGACCTGGACGCCGACGAGGACCAGATCGAGTTCCCGATCGTCTACGCCTGCGGCCGTGACGGCATCGCTTCGCTGACCAAGCCGGAGGACGGCACCGTCCCGGCGGACTCCACCAACCTGGAGCCGTTCTTCTCCACGATCCTGGAGCACGTCCCGGCCCCGGCCTACGAGGAGGACGCGCCGCTCCAGGCCCACGTCACCAACCTCGACGCCGACAACTTCCTCGGCCGTATCGCGCTGCTCCGCGTCGAGCAGGGCGAGCTGCGCAAGGGCCAGACCGTGGCCTGGATCAAGCGCGACGGCTCGATCCAGAACGTCCGCATCACCGAGCTGATGATGACCGAGGCGCTCACCCGCAAGCCGGCCGAGGTGGCGGGCCCCGGTGACATCTGCGCCGTCGCCGGTATCCCCGACATCATGATCGGCGAGACCCTGGCCGACCCCGAGAACCCGGTCGCCCTCCCGCTCATCACGGTCGACGAGCCGGCCATCTCCATGGTCATCGGCACCAACACCTCCCCGCTGGTCGGCCGCGGCGGCACCGGCAAGGGCGCGGACGCCAAGGCCGCGGTCAAGGACCGCAAGGTCACCGCCCGTCAGGTGAAGGACCGCCTGGACCGCGAGCTGATCGGTAACGTCTCGCTGCGCGTCCTCGACACCGAGCGCCCGGACGCCTGGGAGGTGCAGGGCCGCGGCGAGCTGGCCCTGGCCATCCTGGTCGAGCAGATGCGCCGTGAGGGCTTCGAGCTCACCATCGGCAAGCCGCAGGTCGTCACCAAGGACGTCGACGGCAAGGTCCACGAGCCGGTCGAGCGCATGACGATCGACGTGCCCGAGGAGCACATGGGCGCCGTCACCCAGCTCATGGGCGTCCGCAAGGGCCGCATGGACAACATGTCGAACCACGGCTCCGGCTGGGTCCGCATGGAGTTCGTCGTCCCGTCCCGCGGCCTCATCGGCTTCCGCACGGAGTTCCTGACCCAGACCCGCGGCACGGGCATCGCCCACTCCATCCACGAGGGCCACGAGCCGTGGTTCGGCCCGCTCCAGACCCGTAACAACGGCTCCCTGGTCGCCGACCGCGCCGGCTCGGTCACCGCGTTCGCGATGACCAACCTGCAGGAGCGCGGCGTCCTCTTCGTGGACCCGGGCACCGAGGTCTACGAGGGCATGATCGTCGGCGAGAACTCGCGCTCCGACGACATGGACGTGAACATCACCAAGGAGAAGAAGCTGACGAACATGCGGTCGTCGTCGGCCGACTCGTTCGAGGCGATCGTCCCGCCGCGCAAGCTCTCCCTGGAGCAGTCCCTGGAGTTCTGCCGCGACGACGAGTGCGTCGAGGTGACCCCGGAGGCCGTCCGCATCCGCAAGGTCAACCTGGACCAGCGCGAGCGCGCCCGCGCCGCCTCCCGCGCCAAGAACGGCTGACGCACCGACAGCACACGCGTCGACAGCGGCTGACGCCGCACGCCGCCGGCCCCTACGGGGGTCGGCTGAGCGGAACATCACACTCCGGGTCCGGCCCCTCGTACGACGTGCGAGGGGCCGGACCCTTCTTCGTGCGATCGTCAACTTTTCGTCAACCTGATTTCGGAGGGGCGACGTCCGGATATCGGTCGTCGCTCTCCGGAACGTGTGTTAACGGTCCGTTTCGTCGGTGTCTGTCTGTGCTCGCTTTGTCCGGATTTCGGTCTTACGGCCCCTGCTGATGTTGTCAAACCGAGACCACTTAAGTGTGGTTTACAGCCCGGACGTACTTAATAGTTGGCTCCATTGAGCTCGGGTCAATGGGTCACGCACTGTGGGGAGTGCCGACTCACGAGCACACTCGGGGTACATGGGTGAAACGCCGTCAGGGGTGTCGGCAGCACCCGAAGTGCCCCTCTTGTAGTGACAAGTGGACTCATGAGGAGGAACTCCCATGCGCGGTGCCAAGAGCGCCAAGTGGGTAGCGGGCGCGATCGTCGTCGCCCTGGCAGCGACCGCCTGTGGCGGGGGCAAGAGCGACGGGGACAAGGGTGCCGCAGGCGCCGTCGACCCCAACGGCATCTTCTCGATGGACCTCGGTGAGCCGGAGAAGCCGCTGCTCACCGGTGACACGATGGAGTCCAACGGCGCCTCCGTCATGGCCGGCCTGTTCTCGACCCTGGTCGACTACAAGGCCGACGGTTCGCTCGAGATGATCAACGCCGAGTCGGTCACGACCACGGACTCCAAGACCTGGACCGTCAAGCTCAAGCCGGGCTGGACCTTCCACGACGGCACCCCGGTGACCGCCAAGTCCTACGTGGACGCGTGGAACTGGAACGCCAACATCGCGAACGCCCAGGGCCTCGCGTCCTGGTTCGCGGACATCAAGGGCTTCGAGAAGGTCCACCCCGAGGAGGAGGGCGCCAAGGCGACCGCCGACAAGCTCGAGGGCCTCAAGGTCGTTGACGACAACACGCTCACCATCGAGCTGAAGACGGCCGTTCCGTACTTCGCCCACAAGCTGGCCTACATCGTCTTCGCGCCGCTGCCGGAGTCCTTCTTCAAGGACCCGAAGGCCGCGGGCCAGTCGCCGGTCGGCAACGGTCCCTACAAGTTCAAGAGCTGGGACCACAAGAAGCAGATCGAGATCGTCCGCTACGACGGCTACAAGGGCCCGAACAAGGCGAAGAACGGCGGTGTGCTCTTCAAGAACTACACCACCGTCGAGGCCGCGTACGAGGACCTGAAGTCCGGCAACCTGGACGTCATCCGCCAGGTCGGCCCGAAGGACCTGCCGGTCTACCGCCAGGACCTCGGCGACCGCGCCGTGGACCAGCCGTACTCCGCGATCCAGACCATCGCCGTCGCCTTCTACGCCGACCAGTGGTCGAAGCCGAAGCCGGTCGACCCGAAGGTCATCCAGGGTCTGTCGATGGCGATCGACCGCGCCACCATCACCAAGACGGTGCTGAACGGCACCCGTGAGCCCGCGACGGGCTGGGTGGCCAAGGGCGTCCTGGGCTTCCAGGAGAACGCGGCGGGCGACGTCACCAAGTTCGACCCGGCCAAGGCCAAGGAGCTCATCAAGGCCGGCGGCGGCGTCCCGAACAACAAGATCTTCATCCAGTACAACGCCGACTCCGGTCACAAGGAGTGGGTGGAGGCCGTCTGCAACTCCATCCAGCAGGCGACCAGTGTCCAGTGCGTGGGCGACGGCAAGCCGGACTTCCAGGCCGACCTGACTGCTCGTAAGAACAAGCAGGTCAAGTCGTTCTACCGCTCCGGCTGGGTGCTCGACTACCCGGTGAACGCCAACTTCATCTCCGACCTGTTCCGTACGGGTGCGGGTGGCAACCAGGGTGGCTTCTCCAACAAGGAGCTGGACGCGAAGATCGCGGCCGCCGACTCGGCCAAGACCCTCGACGAGTCGGTGAAGGCGTACCAGGCCATCGAGAAGGACCTGGTCAACTACATGCCGTCGATCCCGATGTGGTACTACAAGGTCAACGCGGGCTACTCCGAGAAGGTGACCGGCGTGCAGTTCGGCCAGGACGGTGACCCGATCCTGACCGGCGTCGAGGTCCACAAGTAAACCCACAAGCGTAGTCCGCATGCCGTGAGGGGAGCCGGCCGTCCGCCGGCCGGCTCCATCCGGCGCCTTACGCAGTGGCTGGGGGGCCCTTCCGCGACCTGACCGTGCCCGAATCCGGGTGCGGTGTCGAGGAAGGGCCCGTCCGGCTGCCGCTGTGACATCTCAACGGAGGCATGATGGGGCGTTATGTCGCACGACGACTGCTCCAGATGATCCCGGTTTTCTTCGGGACAACCCTGCTGATCTTCCTGATGGTCTACAGCCTGCCCGGCGACCCCGTGGCGGGTCTGTTCGGCGACAAGGGCGTGGACCCCGCGACCCTCGCGAAGATCAAGCATGAGCTCGGACTCGACCAGCCGATTCTCAAGCAGTACTGGGACTACATGTCCGGCATCATTCTTCACTTCGACTTCGGGACGCAGATCCGCAACGGGCGCCCGGTCACCGAAGTGCTGGGTGACGCCTTCCCGGTGACGCTCCAACTGGCCGCACTGGCCTTCGCCTTCGAGTTGGTCTTCGGTGTCACGCTCGGCATCATCGCCGGCCTGAAGGCCGGTCGCCTGGCTGACAACGCCATCCTGATCTTCACGCTGCTGATCATCTCGGTGCCGGTCTTCGTCCTCGGCTTCATCATCAAGATGGTGTTCGCCTTCCAGCT
Source organism: Streptomyces sp. NPDC127114 (assembly GCF_042677525.1). Taxonomy (NCBI): domain Bacteria; kingdom Bacillati; phylum Actinomycetota; class Actinomycetes; order Kitasatosporales; family Streptomycetaceae; genus Streptomyces; species Streptomyces sp. NPDC127114. The sequence goes on along the minus strand of NZ_JBHXTJ010000019.1, from coordinate 18,961 downwards.
GGGCTGGATCGAGCCGAACGTCAGCAACGACCAGCTGTTCTCGGAGCTGATCGCCCCGGCGATCGTGCTCGGCGGCCTCTCCCTCGCGTACGTGGCCCGGCTGACCCGTACCTCGATGGCCGAGAACCTGCGCGCCGACTACATGCGCACCGCGGTCGCCAAGGGCCTGCCGAAGAGCAGGGTCATCGGCGTCCACCTGATGCGCAACTCGATGATCCCGGTCGTGACGTTCCTCGGCACCGACATCGGCTCCCTCATGGGCGGTGCGGTCGTCACCGAGGGCATCTTCAACATCAAGGGTGTCGGTGGCCTCATCTACGAGTCCATCTCCCGTCGTGAGGGCAGCACCCTCGTCGGACTCGTCACCATCCTGGTGATCGTCTACCTCGTCACCAGCCTGCTCATCGACCTGCTGTACGCGGTCCTGGACCCGAGGATCCGTTATGCCTGACGTGACCAAGACCGCCACCGTGGCAGACGAAGCCGTCGACACCCCCTCCGTCGTCGCGGACACCGGGGCGCCGAAGCAGGAGAAGGCCCGCTCCCTGTGGGGCGACGCCTGGCGTGACCTGCGCCGCAACCCGTACTTCATCGTGTCGTCGGTGCTGATCTTCTTCCTGCTGCTGATCGCCGCGTTCCCGGGCCTGTTCACCAGCGCGTCGCCGACCGCCGGTGACCTCGTGAAGCACTACGTGGGCAAGCCCGAGCTGGGCAACATCGGTTCCGAGGGCTGGCTGGGATACGACATCCAGGGCCGCTCCGTCTACGCCCGACTGATCCACGGCACCCGTGCCTCGATCATCGTCGGCATCGCCGTCACCCTGATCGTCACCATCGTCGGCGGCATCATGGGCATGATCGCCGGCTACTTCGGCGGCCTGATCGACGCGGTGCTGTCGCGGGTCACCGACATCTTCTTCGGCATCCCGTTCCTGCTCGGCGCCATGGTCGTCCTGCAGTCCTTCACCGACCGCACCATCTGGGTCGTCGTCTTCGCCCTGGCCTTCCTCGGCTGGACGCAGATCACCCGCGTCATGCGCGGTGCGGTGATCACGGTGAAGCAGGCCGACTACGTGCACGCCGCGAAGGCGCTGGGCGCCGGCACGACCCGGATCCTGTTCCGGCACATCCTGCCGAACGCCATGGCCCCGGTGATCGTCGTCGCCACCATCGCGCTCGGCGGCTACATCTCGGCCGAGGCCACCCTGTCGTACCTCGGTCTGGGCCTCGCGTCCCCGACCGTCTCGTGGGGTGTCGACATCTCCGCCGGTGTTCAGGCGATCCGTACGTCGCAGCACATCCTGCTGTACCCGTCGATCATGGTGAGCATCACCGTCCTGGCGTTCATCATGCTCGGCGAAGCCGTCCGTAACGCCCTCGACCCCAAGCTGCGCTGAGGAGGGCGTACACGTGAGCACTATCGACAAGACCGCGACCGTCCCCGCGCCGCGCGGCGGCGACGACTACAACGGGCCGCTGCTCGAAGTCCGTGACCTGCACGTCGAGTTCCACACCCGCGACGGTGTGGCCAAGGCCGTCAACGGCGTCAACTACTCGGTGAACGCCGGTGAGACGCTGGCCGTGCTCGGCGAGTCCGGTTCCGGCAAGTCCGTGACGGCGCAGGCCATCATGGGCATCCTCGACATGCCTCCCGGCAAGATCCCGCAGGGCGAGATCCTGTTCCGCGGCCAGGACATGCTGAAGATGTCCCAGGAGGAGCGCCGGAGGATCCGCGGCCGCAAGATCGCGATGATCTTCCAGGACGCGCTGTCCTCGCTGAACCCGGTCCTCTCCGTCGGCTACCAGCTCGGCGAGATGTTCCGGGTCCACCAGGGCCTGTCCAAGAAGGAAGCGACGGCCAAGGCCGTCGAGCTGATGGACAGGGTCAAGATCCCGGCCGCCAAGGCCCGGGTCACCGACTACCCGCACCAGTTCTCCGGCGGTATGCGCCAGCGCATCATGATCGCCATGGCGTTGGCCCTGGAGCCGGACCTGATCATCGCGGACGAGCCCACCACGGCGCTCGACGTGACCGTCCAGGCCCAGGTCATGGACCTCCTCGCGGAGCTCCAGCAGGAATACAACATGGGTCTGATCCTGATCACCCACGACCTCGGCGTGGTCGCCGACGTCGCGGACAAGATCGCGGTCATGTACGCCGGCCGGATCGTCGAGCAGGCGCCGGTGCACGAGCTGTACGCGCGCCCGGCCCACCCGTACACCCGGGGTCTGCTGGACTCGATCCCGCGCCTGGACCAGAAGGGCCAGGAGCTCTACGCGATCAAGGGTCTGCCGCCCAACCTGCTGCGGATCCCGTCGGGCTGTGCCTTCAACCCGCGCTGCCCCAAGGCCACCGACCTGTGCCACACCGAGGTTCCGGCCCTGGTGCCGGTCACCGAGCAGGACGGCGCCGAGCTGCCGGGCCGCAAGAGCGCCTGCCACTTCTGGAAGGAGACGATCCATGGCTGAGCTCAGCAAGAACGATGAGGCCGGGGCCGTGTCCGAGGCGGAGGCCGTAGCCGCCATCGAGGCGCCGATCCAGCGCGGCGAGCCGATCCTCCAGGTGCGCAACCTGCAGAAGCACTTCCCGCTGACGCAGGGCATCCTCTTCAAGAAGCAGGTCGGCGCGGTCAAGGCCGTGGACGGGGTCTCCTTCGACCTCTTCCAGGGCGAGACCCTCGGCATCGTGGGCGAGTCCGGCTGTGGCAAGTCCACGGTCGCCAAGCTCCTGATGAACCTGGAGCGCGCCACCGCGGGCGAGGTCTTCTACAAGGGCCAGGACATCACCAAGCTGTCCGGCCGCGCCCTGAAGGCCGTGCGCCGGAACATCCAGATGGTGTTCCAGGACCCGTACACCTCGCTCAACCCGCGCATGACGGTCGGCGACATCATCGGCGAGCCCTTCGACATCCACCCCGAGGTGGCCCCGAAGGGCGACCGGCGCCGCAAGGTGCAGGAGCTGCTCGACGTCGTCGGTCTCAACCCCGAGTACATCAACCGCTACCCGCACCAGTTCTCCGGCGGTCAGCGCCAGCGCATCGGCATCGCCCGCGGCCTCGCGCTCAACCCGGAGATCATCATCTGCGACGAGCCGGTCTCCGCCCTGGACGTCTCCGTCCAGGCGCAGGTCATCAACCTGATGGAGAAGCTGCAGGAGGAGTTCAACCTCTCCTACATCTTCATCGCGCACGACCTGTCGATCGTCCGGCACATCTCGGACCGTGTCGGCGTGATGTACCTGGGCAAGATGGCCGAGATCGGTACGGACACCCAGATCTACGACCACCCGACCCACCCGTACACGCAGGCGCTGCTCTCCGCGGTGCCCGTGCCGGACCCGGAGGCCCGCGCCAACCGCGAGCGGATCATCCTCACCGGTGACGTGCCCTCGCCGGCCAACCCGCCGTCGGGCTGCCGCTTCCGCACCCGCTGCTGGAAGGCGCAGGACAAGTGCGCCACGGAGGTTCCGGTGCTCGCGATCCCGGAGCGCTTCCGCGGGCTGGACACGCCCGCCGCGCACGAGTCCGCGTGCCACTTCGCGGAGGAGAAGGACGTCGTGCACGCGAGCTGAGCCGTGTGACGTGACCTGAAGGCCCCGGCACCCCAGGGGGGGAGCCGGGGCCTTCGTGTGCCCCGGCACCCCGGGAGGGAGCCGGGGCCTTCGTGCGTCCCCGGCCGTTCATCCGGACGCCGTAAAAGTGCACTCCCCTCCGTATCGGGTGATATTGGGGCCTAAGTCACACAGAGGACATCGGGAGGCACTCCATGCGCGGAGCCACGCACGCCAAGTGGGCCGCACTGGCCACCGCAGTCGCCCTCGCGGCGACCGCCTGCGGTGGTGGCGACGACAGCGGCGGCGGGGGCGCGGACGGCGTCGTGACCTCCTCGTGGGGCGACCCGCAGAATCCGCTGGAGCCGGCGAACACCAACGAGGTGCAGGGCGGCAAGGTCCTCTCGATGATCTTCCGCGGGCTCAAGCAGTACGACCCGAAGACCGGCGAGGCCAAGGACATGCTCGCCGAGAAGATCGACACCACGGACTCGACGAACTTCACCATCACGGTCAAGGACGGCTGGACCTTCTCCAACGGCGAGAAGGTCACCGCCAAGTCCTTCGTCGACGCCTGGAACTACGGCGCCAACCTGAAGAACAACCAGAAGAACGCCTACTTCTTCGGCTACATCGAGGGCTACGACAAGGTCCACCCCGACAAGGGCACGCCCAGCGCGGCGACCATGTCCGGGCTCAAGGTCACCGGCGAGCGGACCTTCACCGTCAAGCTGACGCAGAAGTTCTCCACCTTCCCCGACACCCTCGGCTACGCGGCCTTCTCCCCGCTGCCCCAGGCCTTCTACTCCGACCACGCGGGCTGGCTGTCCAAGCCGATCGGCAACGGCCCGTACACCGTGGACTCCTACTCCAAGGGCTCCCAGATGGTCCTCAAGAAGTGGGACGGCTACCCGGGCACCGACAAGGCGCAGAACGGCGGCATCACCCTCAAGGTCTACACGGACAACAACACCGCCTACACCGACCTCGTGGCCGGCAACCTCGACCTCGTCGACGACGTGCCCGCCTCGCAGCTCAAGAACGTCTCCGCCGACCTCGGCGACCGCTACATCAACACCCCGGCCGGCATCATCCAGACCCTCGCCTGGCCCTTCTACAAGCCGGAGTTCAACAAGCCCGGCCAGGAGAAGCTGCGCACGGGCCTGTCGATGGCCATCGACCGCAAGCAGATCACCGAGACGATCTTCCAGAACACCCGCACCCCCGCCAAGGACTGGACCTCCCCGGTCCTCGGCGCCGACGGCGGCTACAAGGAACTCTGCGGCGCCGCCTGCGAGTACAACCCGACCGAGGCCAAGAAGCTGGTCGCCGAGGGCGGCGGCATCCCGGGCGGCACCCTCAAGATCTCGTACAACGCCGACACCGGCTCCCACAAGGAGTGGGTGGACGCCGTCTGCAACTCCATCAACCGCGCCCTCGGCAACAACAAGGCCTGCGTCGGCAACCCGGTGGGCACCTTCGCCGACTACCGCAACCAGGTCACTACGCAGAAGCTCGACGGACCCTTCCGGGCCGGCTGGCAGATGGACTACCCGCTGATCCAGAACTTCCTCCAGCCGCTGTACTACACGAACGCCTCGTCCAACGACGGCAAGTACAGCGACCCGGAGTTCGACAAGCTCGTGAACCAGGCCAACGCGGAGACCGACACCACGAAGGCCGTCGGGCTCTTCCAGCAGGCCGAGGAGGTCCTCCGCGACGACATGGGGGCCATCCCGCTCTGGTACCAGAACGGCAGCGCCGGCTACTCGGACCGCGTGGAGAACGTGACGCTCAACCCGTTCAGCGTCCCGGTCTACGACCAGATCAAGGTCAAGTGACGCCGTAGCAGGTCGGCGGCGTACGGCCCGGCCCGCGGACCTCCGCGCCGGGCCGTAGGTCTTCCTTCAACCCCCGGAGCCTGACATGGGTCGATATGTGATCCGGCGGCTGCTGCAGATGATCCCGGTCTTCTTCGGCGCCACGCTGTTGATCTTCCTGATGGTGAACGTGATGGGCGACCCCATCGCCGGCCTGTGCGGCGACCGCCAGTGCGACCCGGCGACCGCCGCCCAGCTGAAGAAGGAGTTCGGCCTCGACAAGCCGGTCTGGCAGCAATACCTGACCTACATGGGCAACCTGTTCACCGGCGACTTCGGCACCGCCTTCAACGGACAGCCCGTCACCGAGCTGATGGCCGACGCCTTCCCGGTCACCATCCGGCTCACCATCGTCGCGATCTTCTTCGAGATCGTCCTCGGCATCACCCTCGGCGTCCTCACCGGCCTCAAGCGCGGCCACCCCGTCGACACCACGGTGCTGCTGCTGACCCTGATCGTCCTGTCCGTCCCGATCTTCGTCATCGGCCTGCTGGTCCAGCTCCTCCTCGGCGTGAAATGGGGCTGGATCGACCCGGCCGTCTCGCCCGAGGCACCGTTCGACGAGCTCATCGTGCCCGGTCTCGTCCTCGCCTCCGTCTCCCTCGCGTACGTCACCCGGCTCACCCGCACCTCGATCGCCGAGAACAAGCGCGCCGACTACGTCCGCACCGCCGTCGCGAAGGGCCTGCCGCGCCGCCGGGTGATCACCCGACACCTGCTGCGCAACAGCCTCATCCCCGTGGTGACCTTCATCGGCGCCGACGTCGGCGCGCTCATGGGCGGCGCCATCGTCACCGAACGGATCTTCAACATCCACGGCGTGGGCTATCAGCTGTACCAGGGCATCGTGCGCCAGAACACCCAGACCGTGGTGGGCTTCGTGACCATCCTCGTCCTCGTGTTCCTGCTGGCCAACCTGCTGGTCGACCTCCTGTACGCCGTACTCGACCCGAGGATCCGCTATGCCTGAGCCGCTCGACCCGTACCACGACGAAGGTGCCGCCATCGCCGCGACCGGCGCCGGCGGGCCGACCGACCTCGCCATGGAAGAGGGCGAGACGCTGGAGAAGAACCTCGACGGCGGCCCCGAGGGCGGCCCCGACAGGAAGCCCCGCTCCCTGTGGTCCGACGCCTGGCGCGACCTGCGCCGCAACCCCGTCTTCATCCTCTCCGGGCTCGTCATCCTCTTCCTCGTGGTCATCTCCATCTGGCCGTCCCTGATCGCCTCCGGAGACCCGCTCGACTGCGACCTGTCCAAGGCCCAGGAAGGCTCCCAGCCCGGCCACCCCTTCGGCTTCAACGGCCAGGGCTGCGACGTCTACACCCGTACGGTCTACGGCGCCCGCACCTCCGTCACCGTCGGCGTCTGCGCCACCCTCGGCGTCGCGCTCCTCGGCAGCGCCCTCGGCGGCCTGGCCGGCTTCTTCGGCGGCGCCTGGGACGGCTTCCTCTCCCGGATCACCGACATCTTCTTCGCCATCCCCGTCGTCCTCGGCGGCCTGGTGCTGCTGTCCGTGGTGACCAGCTCCACCGTCTGGCCCGTTGTCGGCTTCATGGTGCTGCTCGGCTGGCCGCAGATCTCCCGCATCGCCCGCGGCTCCGTCATCACCGCCAAACAGAACGACTACGTGCAGGCGGCCCGGGCCCTCGGCGCCTCCAACTCCCGCATGCTGCTGCGCCACATCACGCCCAACGCGATCGCGCCGGTGATCGTCGTCGCGACCATCGCGCTCGGCACGTACATCTCCCTGGAAGCGACCCTGTCGTTCCTCGGCGTCGGCCTGAAGCCGCCGACCGTGTCCTGGGGCATCGACATCTCCTCGGCCTCGCAGTACGTCCGCAACGCCCCGCACATGCTGCTCTGGCCGGCCGGCGCGCTCGCCGTCACGGTGCTCGCCTTCATCATGCTCGGCGACGCGGTGCGCGACGCCCTCGACCCCAAGCTGAGGTAGCCGACCATGCTGCTCGAAGTGCGCGACCTGCACGTGGAGTTCCACACCCGCGAGGGCGTGGCCAAGGCGGTCAACGGCGTCAACTACTCCGTCGACGCGGGGGAGACCCTGGCCGTCCTCGGCGAGTCCGGTTCCGGCAAGTCCGTCACCGCCCAGGCCGTCATGGGCATCCTCGACATGCCGCCCGGGAAGATCACCGGCGGCGAGATCCGCTTCCAGGGCCAGGACCTGCTGACGCTCAAGGAGGACGAACGGCGGAAGATCCGCGGCGCCAGAATGGCGATGATCTTCCAGGACGCGCTGTCCTCCCTCAACCCGGTGCTCAGCGTCGGCGAGCAGCTCGGCGAGATGTTCCAGGTCCACCGGGGCATGTCGAAGAAGGACGCCCGCGCACAGGCGATCGAACTGATGGACCGGGTCCGCATCCCGGCCGCGAAGGAACGCGTCGGCCAGTACCCGCACCAGTTCTCCGGCGGCATGCGCCAGCGCATCATGATCGCCATGGCGCTCGCCCTCGAACCGGACCTGATCATCGCCGACGAGCCCACCACCGCCCTCGACGTGACCGTCCAGGCCCAGGTCATGGACCTGCTCGCCGAACTGCAGCGCGAGCTCAACATGGGCCTCATCCTCATCACCCACGACCTCGGCGTGGTCGCCGACGTCGCCGACAAGATCGCCGTCATGTACGCGGGGAAGATCGTCGAACAGGCGCCGGTCCACGAGATCTACAAGGCCCCCGCCCACCCCTACACCCGCGGCCTGCTCGACTCCATCCCCCGCCTCGACCAGAAGGGCCAGGAGCTCTACGCCATCAAGGGCCTGCCGCCCAACCTCCTCGCCATCCCGTCCGGCTGCTCCTTCAACCCGCGCTGCCCGCTCGCCCGGGACCGCTGCCGCACCGACGTGCCGCCGCTGTACGAGGTCACCGAATCGCCCGTGCCGCGCACCAGCGCCTGCCACTACTGGAAGGAGTGCCTCCATGGCTGAGGCGATTCTCCAGGTCCGCGACCTGGTCAAGCACTATCCGCTGACCCAGGGCATCCTCTTCAAGAAGCAGGTCGGCGCGGTCAAGGCGGTCGACGGCGTCGACTTCGACCTCCGCCAGGGCGAGACCCTCGGCATCGTCGGCGAGTCCGGCTGCGGCAAGTCGACCGTCGCGAAGATGCTGGTCAACCTCGAACGGCCGACCTCCGGCACCATCTCGTACAAGGGCGACGACATCACCAGACTGTCGCCCCGGGCGCTGCGGGCCGTGCGCCGCAACATCCAGATGGTGTTCCAGGACCCGTACACCTCGCTCAACCCGCGCATGACCGTCGGCGACATCATCGGCGAGCCGTACGAGATCCACCCCGAGGTCGCGCCGAAGGGCGACCGGCGGCGCAAGGTGCAGGACCTCCTCGACGTCGTCGGCCTCAACCCCGAGTACATCAACCGCTACCCGCACCAGTTCTCCGGCGGCCAGCGCCAGCGCATCGGCATCGCCCGCGGCCTCGCCCTCCAGCCCGAGATCATCGTCGCCGACGAACCGGTCTCCGCACTCGACGTCTCCGTGCAGGCCCAGGTGGTCAACCTGCTCGAACGGCTCCAGGACGAGTTCCGGCTCTCGTACGTCTTCATCGCGCACGACCTGTCGATCGTCCGGCACATCTCCGACCGGGTCGGCGTCATGTACCTCGGCCGGATCGTGGAGATCGGCACCGACGCCGAGATCTACGACCACCCCACCCACCCCTACACCCAGGCGCTGCTGTCCGCCGTGCCCGTCCCCGACCCGGAGGCGCGCGAGCACCGCGAGCGGATCCTCCTCGCCGGCGACGTGCCCTCGCCGGCCAACATCCCCTCCGGCTGCCGCTTCCGCACCCGCTGCTGGAAGGCCCAGGAGCGCTGCGCCCTGGAGGTCCCCCTGCTCGCCGTCCCGGCCGTCTTCCGGCTCACCGACAGCCCGGCGAGGCACGACTCGGCCTGCCACTTCGCCGAGGAGAAGCAGGTGGTCCCGCCCGAGGAGGACACCACGCCGGAGCAGACCCCGCTGCGCAAAGGGCCCGCCCTGCCCGAGGAGCCCACGCTGCCCGAGCAGCCCCACTCGCCCGAACAGCCTCCCCCGCCGCACGGGCCCACCCCTCCCGAAGGTCCTTAACACGCAGGCAACTCGACGGAATCGGATCCGATATACGGACGCGGCAGGCTGCACAGCGTACGGCCGTGCGGGTGCCGTTGCACCGGCCGGGGCGCGCCATGTCGCCCCGGCCGGTCACCCCCGGCAGCCTGACTTGACGCACAAACCCCGCGCATATGCGGAACCGCTTGTTTCGGCCGATGGCGACCGTGAGTATCTGCCCCGTGACTGTGACACGAACGGCACGTCTCACCGGCGCCGCCCTGTGCGCCGCGCTCGCCCTCGTCGGCATCGTCTGGCTGCTGCGCGACCTCGCCGCCTTCGGTCCGACCACCGAACTGCTCTGGTACTGGGCCGGCGACCACGGCTTCCGCGTCCACCAGACCGCCGCCACCACACTCGTCGACCCGCTGCTGCTCGTCGCCTACGTCGTCACCGCCTTCGCCGCCCTGCGCTCCCCGCTCGCCGCTCCCGCGCTCGCCGTCACCGGCCTCACCACCGTGGCACTGCGGCTGCCCGGACTGTGGGCCTCCGGCATCGAGGCCCTCGTCACCACCCTGCTCACCCTCGGCCTCGCCGCCGGGCTCGTCGTCACCGCCGCCGCCGGACGCCGCGACGAAGGCAGCGGCCACGACCGCGGCCGCCACGCCGCCGGCGGCGAGCCGTACGGACCGGAACGGCCCCGCACCGGACCCGCCGTCACCGCCGGCATCCTGTGCGCGCTCGCCGGACTGATCTGGGCCGCCTGGGAGCTCCGCTGGGCGACGCTGCTGCCGGTCGAGTACACCGTCGGCCGCTACACCGGCGGGCGCTCCCTGATGCTGCCCACGCTCGCCGTCCCGCCCGGCTGGCTGAACGCCGTCCTCGTGCTCCTCCTCCTCACCGCCGCCGGAAGCGCCTTCGCCCGCGCCCGGCACACCCGGCCGCTCGGCCTGCTCGCCGGGCTCCTCCTCGCCGGCGTCGGAGCCGGCGGGACCGCGGCCGCCCTGCGCCCGAACTGGCACACGTACGTGCCCGAACTCGACATCTACTCCGTCGCCTACGACCTCGGCTGCTTCTACGCGCTGGCCGCCGGGCTCGCCGTCCTGCTCCTCCTCGGCCGGCCGGGGCGCCGCCGCCGGGTCCCGTACCGCCCCGCCGCCGCCCTGCCCCCGGCCCCGCCGACGCGCCGCCCACCCGGCTGGTGAGCGCCCGCCTCCGACCGGCGCCGAGGAACAGGGCCCGTCCTGCGGATCACCGGCCTACCCCGTCAGCCCCAGCGACCTCCTGAGGAAGTCCACCTGGAGCAGCAGCAGGTTCTCCGCGACCTGTTCCTGGGGGGTCATGTGCGTGACGCCCGACAGCGGCAGCACCTCGTGCGGGCGGCCCGCCGCGAGCAGCGCGGAGGACAGCCGCAGGGTGTGCGCCATCACCACGTTGTCGTCGGCCAGGCCGTGCACGACCATCATCGGCCGGACCGGCTCCTGCGGATCCGTCAGACCGTCGTCCGTCAGCAGGGAGTTCGCCGCGTACACGGCCGGCTCCTCGTCCGGGTGGCCGAGGTAGCGCTCGGTGTAGTGGGTGTCGTAGAGCCGCCAGTCCGTCACCGGGGCGCCCACCACCGCCGCGTGGAAGACGTCAGGGCGGCGCAGCACCGCGAGACCGGCGAGGTAGCCGCCGAACGACCAGCCGCGGATCGCGACCCGCCCCAGGTCCAGCGGAAAGCGCCCGGCCAGCGCGTGCAGCGCCTCGACCTGGTCGTCCAGCGCGAGCGTCAGGTCGCGCCGGATCGCCTTCTCCCACGCGGGGGAGCGGCCCGGCATGCCGCGCCCGTCGGCGACGACGACGGCGAAGCCCTGCTCGGCGAACCACCGCGACGTCAGATGCGGATTGTGCGCGGCGACCACCCGCTGCCCGTGCGGGCCGCCGTACGGGTCGAGGAGGACCGGCAACGGCCCGTCACCCTCCCGCCAGGACGACGGCAGCAGCACGGCGCACGGGATCCGCCGCTCGCCCGCCTCGGTGAGCCGTACGTCCGCGGACAGCACGGGCCGCAGCGCGTGCGAGGCGACCTCCGCCACCCGCTTGCCGTCCCGCAGCACCCGCACCACGCTGCCCGGCGCGTCAGGCCGGGCCGAGGACAGCACGGTCACCGGGCCGGAGCGCACCGCCGCGTGCACGCCGACGCCCTCCGACACCCGCTCCGCGCCGTGCGGGCCGACCCGGTACACATGGATCTCACCCGTCTCGGCGGACTCGGCCGCCTCACCCGCCGCCGCCGAGATCAGGACATCTTCCGCACCGACGTCGAGGACCGCCCGCACCTGCAGCCGGGCGTCCGTGAGGACCCGGTCCCCGACCGCCAGCACCCGGGCGCCGCCCGTGTCCGCGATCCGCACCAGCTCCCCGCCCGCGGTCCACGCCGGCACCCCGCCGAACAGGTCGAGCCACACCGGGTCCTCGTCGACCCGCACGGCCTCGGTCGCCCCCGTGTCCGGGTCCACCGTCAGATACGCCTGACTCCGCTGGTCCCGCGCCTGGACGAGCAGCAGCGGGGCGCCGGCCGCCGACCAGTGGACCCGGGCCAGATAGGGGAAGGCGGCCCGGTCCCACAAGACCTCGGTGCGATTTCCGGTCAGATCCACGACGAACAGCCGTACGTCCGCGTTCGCCGTCCCCGCCGCCGGGTACGCGACGGCCTGCGGCTCACGGCCCGGGTGCGCCGGATCCGCGATCCACCAGCGGTTCACGGGCGACTCGTCCACCCGTGCGACCAGCAGCCGGTCCGAGGTCGGCGCCCACCAGAAGCCCCGGCCGCGGTCCATCTCCTCCGAGGCCACGAACTCCGCGAGCCCGTACGTCACCCCGTCACCGTCCGCGTCCGGCTCCGGCCCGGCCAGCGCCCGGTCGCCCGAGCCGTCCGCGCCGGTCACCCGCAGCGCGCCGCCCGCCGCGTACGCGACCCACCGCCCGTCGGGCGACGGCCGCGGGTCGACCACCGGGCCCGGCACCCGCAGCTCCCGCGCCGTGCCGGCCCGCAGCTCCGCCACGAACAGCCGCCCCGACAGCGCGAAGGCGGCCAACTCCACCGCCCCGTCCACCGCGTAGCCCACGATCCCGGCCGAGCCCTCCCGGCTGCGCTCCCGGCGGGCCCGCTCCTCCGGCGACAACTCCTCCTCGGCGCCGCCGAGCAGCACCGCCGGATCGGCCGCGAGCCGCTCCCCGCCCTCGTCGAGGTCGAGCACCCAGAGCCGGTGCGAGCGGTCCGTCCCCGAACCCGAGCGGAGGAACACCACCCGCCCGCCGTCCGGAGCGACCGAGAAACCGCGCGGGGCGCCGAGCGTGAAGCGCTGCGTCCGCGCGTACTGCCGGGGGAACGAGACCCGGGACGACTGCTGTTGGGGAGACGGCTGCTCCAATGGCGAAGTCATGTGACCGAAACTAGCGTCCGTGCGCCCCCTCATGCCTCCGTACACCGATCGATGCGATCGCACGGATAGTTATGATCCGTAGCGCTAGGTGGGTATGCATCCACTGGCACATGCCATCCGAACGTCCGACCGATTTGTCCGACAGGCAAGTCCGACCGAAGAAGTGTGGAGGTGAACCGCCGTGGCACTCTCGATTTCGGTGGTTGTGCTGCTGGCGATCGTCGTCTTCCTTCTGATCAAGAAATCCGGACTCAAGGCCGGACACGCGGCGGTCTGCGCACTCCTGGGCTTCTACCTCGCGAGCTCGTCCATCGCCCCGTCCATCAGCACCCTCACCACCAACGTGGCGAGCATGATCGGCGGCCTCAAGTTCTGACGGAGCCCTGACAGCGCCCTGTCGGAGCGCCGCCGGAGCTCCCACGGAGTTCCGGTCAAGGTCCGGCCTGCCGCTCCGCCGAGGGCCCCGCCTCGTAGGGTGGGGCCATGACGGTTCTCCCAGCCCGTCGTCTGCTCCTGGTGCACGCGCACCCCGACGACGAGTCGATCAACAACGGCGCCACCATGGCCAGGTACGCGGCCGAGGGCGCCCTCGTGACCCTCGTGACCTGCACCCTGGGCGAGGAGGGCGAGGTCATCCCGCCCGCGCTCGCCCATCTCGCGCCCGACCGCGAGGACCGGCTCGGCGAACACCGCGTCGGCGAACTCGCCGCCGCGATGAAGGAACTGGGCGTCACCGACCACCGCTTCCTCGGCGGCCCCGGCCGCTTCCGCGACTCCGGCATGATGGGCGCCCCGCAGAACCGGCGCGAGAACGCCTTCTGGAACACCGACGTCGACGTCGCCGCCCCGTACCTGGTCGAGGTCGTCCGCGAGACCCGCCCCCAGGTCCTCGTCACCTACGACCCCGACGGCGGCTACGGCCACCCGGACCACATCCAGGCCCACCGGGTCGCCATGCGCGCCGCCGAACTCGCCGCCGACCCCGCGTACCGGCCCGAGCTCGGCCCGGCCCACGCCATCGCCAAGATCTACTGGAACCGCGTGCCGCGCCCGGTCGCCGAGGCCGGCTTCGCCCGGCTCAGCGCCGAGGGCTCCGTCTTCCCGGCCGACGCCACCATCGACGACGTGCCCGGAGTGGTCGACGACTCGCGCATCACGGCGGAGATCGCCGGCGACGAGCGGTACGCCGTCCGCAAGAGCGCCGCCATGGCCGCCCACGTCACCCAGGTCGCCGTCGACGGACCGTTCTTCGCGCTCTCCAACAACCTGGCCCAGCCGGTCTTCACCACCGAGTACTACGAGCTGGTCCACGGCACGCCCGGCGCGCCCGCGGGCGAACGCGAGACCGACCTCTTCGCGGGCCTCCCCGCGGATCCGGCGGACCCCACCGCGCAGGAGAAGGACGCATGACCGGCCCGCGCAGCCGCGCCTCCGGCTCCGGAGCCACGCCCGCCCCCGCTCCCCGGCCCGCGTCAGGCGCCGAACACGGCCACGCGCCCCTCACCCCGATCGCCCGATACGTCTGGTACGCGGCGCTCCTGGTACTCGGCGCCCTCGTCGGCACGGCAGGCTCCCTCGTCCAAGCCGCCTGGTTCCCCGCCGGGTTGCTGCTCGGGCTGCTCGGCTCCGCCGCCCTCTTCTACGGTGCCCGGCGGGCCACCGGGAACCAGGTCGGCGTCGCCGCGGCCGGCGGCGGCTGGCTCCTCGCCGTCGTCCTGCTCAGCTTCGGACGCCCGGAAGGCGACGGTCTGTTCGGCGGCGGGCTCGGGGAGATGGTCTTCCTGCTCGGCGGCATGGCCGTCGCTGTGATGTGCGCCACGATGCACCGGCCGCTCCGACCGCCCCTGTGAACAGGCCGACTTGACGCAGGAGTGCCTTGACTTCGGCCGGATTGCCCTTGGCGGATCCACGCCGGGTCGGGTACGGATCGGCGGCGGCCAGTATGGTGGTGCGCGCCGCCGACCGCCCGGATCACCACGAGCATCAGCAAGAGCGGGCGGCGGAGCCAACCGGGAGATCCTGCTTTGAGTCGTGAAACTGGTCGAGAGACTGACAGTTCGTCCTCCGGCGCCCAGGCGCGCGGCGGGGCCGCGTACCCCTCGGGCACCCCGCCGTACGGCCTGCGCGGCGGTCAGGAGGCGGGCCAGGACGGTACGGGCGCCGTGCCGCCCGAGGAGCCCAAGACCGAGACCACGCTGACCACCCGTATCCGGATCAACATCCCGGGTTCGCGTCCGATCCCGCCCGTGGTCGTCCGCAAGCCGGTGGGCGAGGCCCAGGCGGCCGACACCCCGGCCGACGAGCCGCGCGCCGCCGCCGGGCCCGCCCGCCCGGCCGCCGCGCCGGCCCCGGCCCCGGCGCCCGCACCCGCGCCCGAGCCGGAGCCGCCGGCCCCGGCCGAGCCGGCCCCGGCGGAGGAGAAGACCAGCGACTGGTTCGCCCCGCGCAAGCCCGCCGCCGCGCAGAAGCCCGCGCCGGCCCCGTCGGCGCCCCCGGCCCTCGACGGCCCGGGCGCACCGTCGGCGCCGACCGCCCCGGGCGCACCGACCCCCGGCTTCGCGGGCTCCGCGTCCGACGGCGTCCCGTCGGTGGGCAGCACGACCCAGAGCATGCCCGTCGTCACCCCGCTGACCGGCGGCGGCCCGTCGTACGACGGCGGCGGCGCGGGCCAGGCGCCCGCCGGTGGCAGCCCGATGTACGACGGCGGCGGTCCGGGTCACACGCCGGCCGGTGGTACGCCGATGTACGACGGCGGCGGCGCGGGTCACACGCCGGCCGGTGGTACGCCGATGTACGACGGCGGCGGCGCGGGCCACACGCCGGCCGGTGGTACGCCGATGTACGACGGCGGCGGCGCGGGTCACACTCCCGCCGGCGGCAGCCCGATGTACGGCGGCGGCGGTCCGGCTCACACCCCCGCCGGCGGCACGCCGCTCTACGACGGACCCGTGCCCGGCAACCCGCTCTACGACAGCGGCCCCGGCCACACCCCGGCCGGCGGCACGCCCGTCGTCGACGCCGCCGGACGCCCCGCCGGTCCGACCACGGGCCCCGTCACCGGCAGCAGCCCGGTCGTCGGCCCCGGCCGGCCGCGCGGCGGCGCGCCGCGCACGCCGGCGGCGCCGCGGATGTCCGACGACACCGCGGTCCTCACGCCCCAGCCGCCCGCGCCCTCGGGCGGCCCCATGGGCGGCCCTGCGGGCGGCGGTGACCGGGGGCACGTCTCCGGCTCCACGCTCACCAGCGGCATGCCGGTCGTCCCGCAACCCGGACAGACGCCCGGACCGCGGTCCGGACCGGACCTGACGCCGCGCATCCCGGAGCGGGGCGAGCGCCCCGCACCGGCCGCGGCCGCCTCGTCCGCCGCCCCGAAGCCCGCACCGGCTCCCAGGCCGACGCCCGCCAAGAAGGGCCGCTCCAAGCTGGTCCTGCTCGGTGTCGGCGTGTTCGGCCTCGCCGGTGTCGCCTACGGCGCCGGACTCCTCCTCAACCACTCCGACGTCCCGAAGGGCACCACCGTCCTCGGCGTCGACATCGGCGGCGGGACGAAGGAGGAGGCCGTCGCCAAGCTGGAGTCGGCCCTCGGCAAGCGCGCGAACTCTCCGCTCCAGCTCGAGATCGGCGGCAAGAAGGCCGAGCTCGCCCCGGACAAGGCGGGCCTCGCCCTGGACGCCCAGGAGACCGTGCGCGCCGCCGCCGGCAGCGACTACAACCCGGTCTCCGTGATCGGCTCGCTCTTCGGCGGCGAGCGCGTCGCGCAGCCGGTCTTCCCGGTCGACGAGGAGAAGCTGGGCGTCGCCCTCACCGACCTGGCCGGCACGTCCGGCTCGGTGACCGAAGGCACCATCGTCTTCGCGCCGAACAAGGTCACCGCGGTCGAGGGCAAGCCGGGCAAGGGCCTGGACGTCCAGCGCTCGATGATCGCGGTCAAGGACGCGTACCGCGCCCAGGTCGAGACGGGCAAGGCGAACACCGTCGAGCTGCCCGTCGTCACCCGGCAGCCGACCATCACCAAGGACGAGCTCGACCGGGCCATGGAGGAGTTCGCCGAACCCGCCATGTCCGACAAGATCACCATCAAGGCCGGTGCCAAGCAGATCGACTTCGGTCCGGCCCGCTCGCTGCCGAAGATCCTCTCGATGAAGGCGATCGACGGCCGTCTGGTCGAGGTCTACGACAAGAAGGCCATCAACGACCTGCTCGACGGCGTCTTCGACGGCATCATGATCACCAAGGCGGACGGCTCCAAGCACCAGGTGAACGCCGACGACGTGGCCTTCGTGATGCGCGACGCGCTGCGCGGCAAGACGAAGGCCGAGCGGACGAAGGAGATCGACCTGAGCGGCGAGGGCTGACGACCGCGGGTCCGCTCGCGTCACGCGCGCCACGCATCACTCGCGAACCGCTCCTCCCCTGAGAGCGGCCCCGGCCGGGGCCGGGCCGAAGGCGACGGGGGAGGGGCGGTCGAGCGGGGGAGCGGGGGAGGCGGGCGTGACGTGACGGCCATGGGGTGCGGGTGTCACCACTCGCCGCCGTAGCGCTGCTTCTTCGCCCGCAGCCACTCCTTGACCTGGCGGGTCTCGCTCGCGGTGGCGGGGCGGAGGTCGGACACCCTGATGGTCCCGGCGAAGTGCACGAACCGGACGCGGCGGTGCTGACCGTCCACGCCGATGACCTTGCCGGGGCCGTAGACGTCGGTACCGGTGTGGGCGACGAAGCTGCCGAGGCCGTGAGGGGTTCCCATGGAGCGCCTTTCGGTGAGGGGCCTGTGGCTGTGCCTGTGGCTGTGTGCGGTTCCGTCACACAGTGACGCGCGGCGTGCCGGCCTCGGCGGGGGGACACGCGGGCTCTGCGGGACACCGGTGCAAGGTCTCTGGCCCGTACGGGTGAACGCCCTGAAACGGGCACCGTGCGGCCGCCCTTGATCCGAGTGTGGCTCCCTCCACCGCCGCGTCAAGGGCGCTCCCTTCGGTCGCGTCGCTTCGCGATGGCCTGCGGCCACCCTTGACCCGGCGGCTCCGGGAGCCTGTTCACACTCGGAGGGCGGCCGGGGGCCCGGCCACGCGGACCGGCCCGGGCAGCCCGCCGCGCCGTGGGCGGCGCGCGGGCCGGTGGGGTGGGGGCCCGGGTATCGCTCCGGACGGCTTGGGCAGTGGCACGCCGGTGGGGTGGGGCTCGGCCAGTGGCGAGGGCGGGGGAGTCTGTTTCCCTTGGTTGGGGGTGCGCGGTCGTGGAATGGGGTGCCCATTGCGGGCTTGGCGGCTGACGGCCGTCGTTCGGCTGGGGCTCATGCCCCGCTGGTCACTGACGGTGGGTGGCAGGGGTGGGTGGGCGCTGGGTGGCGGGGTCGGTCGCGTGCAAACGTGGATCTCGCGGCCCGCCGTGTGACGGAAGAGCACGGATGGGACGAGAGAGGTGTCCACCGCCCCTCGCGATCCACCTTTGCTCGCACCGGTCGCGTCAACGGGCATGTTCGCCGCGTCCGTTGAGGGGTGACGTGCCGGGAGTGACGTGTGTGACTCCAGAAGCGCCGCAAACACCCTTCCCACCGGGTGGGGTCGGCCCGGGCGTGCAAAGTGGGATCTCGCGGGCCTCGGTGTGACGAATGGTGCTCGTGTGACGTGAGAGGCGAGACCGGAGACTCCCCGGCCCCGCGAGCGCACACTTTGCATCGCCCCCGGCCCTCCCCGCCCACCGGGAGTGACCAGCGGGGCATGAGTCCCAGCCGGACGACGGCCGACAGCCGCCGAGATCGGAATGGGCACCCCATTCCACGACCGCGCACCCCCAACCAAGGGAAACGGTCCCACTCGCCCCCGCCACTGGCCGAGCCCCACCCCACCGGCGTGCACTGTCGGATCCCGTCCGGAGCGATACCCGGGCCCCCCACCCACGCAGCGGCCATCCGCCTACGGCGGGAATGGCTGCCCGGAGCGGTCCGCGTGGCCGGGCCCCCCGGCCGCCCTCCGAGTGTGAACAGGCTCCCGGAGCCGCCGGGTCAAGGGTGGCCGCAGGCCATCGCGAAGCGACGCGACCGAAGGGAGCGC